>JAIMJQ010000031.1:0-25383 GCA_020693165.1 Xanthomonas sp.
AGTCGCGGGTCAGTTCCGACCTGCAGGAAGGCCTCATGCGTACGCGCATGGTGCCGTTCGAGAGTCTGGTGCCGCGATTGCGCCGAATCCTGCGGCAGACTGCCGCGGAACTCGGCAAGAAAGCACAGCTCAAGGTCGAGGGGACCCAGGGCGAAATGGACCGCACCGTGCTCGAGCGCATGACCGCGCCGTTCGAACACATGCTGCGCAACTCGCTCGCCCATGGCATCGAGAGTCCGGAGGCAAGACTTGCCGGCGGCAAGCCCGAGGAAGGCACGGTCAGCATCCGTGTCTCGCGGGAAGCCACGGAAGTGCTGATCGAGGTCGTCGACGACGGCATCGGCATGAATCGTGACGCGATTCGCCGCAAGGCCGTCGAGCGCGGACTGATGACGCCCGAAGTCCAACTCAGCGATCGCGACATTTTCCAGTTCGTGCTTGAAGCAGGCTTCTCCACCGCAAACGTGGTCAGCAAGGTCGCGGGCCGCGGCGTCGGCATGGACGTGGTCGCGAGCGAGGTCAAGCAGCTCGGCGGCACGCTGGAACTGGATTCGGTTGCGGGGCAGGGAACGCGCATCACCATCCGTCTGCCGTTCACGCTGGCCGTCGCTCAGGCGGTCATGGTGAAACTCGGCGACGCCACCTACGCCATTCCGATGTCGTCGATCACCGGCGTCACCCGGATGCCGCGCAAGGAACTTGAGCGCCGTATTGAGCAGAAGCAACTCGACATTATTTACGGCGGTGAGGTCTACCAGATCTACGATCTAGGCGAACTGTTGCGCTCGCCGGTCAGCCACGGCATCGAAGAAAGTCAGGTGCCGCTGTTGATGAGCAAGACCGGCGACCAGCGCGCGGCCGTGCGCGTTACTACGGTGGTGGGTTCGAAGGAAGTCGTGGTGAAATCGGCGGGCCTGCAGCTCAGCATCGTGCCCGGCATCTTCGGCGCGACGATCATGGGTGATGGTCGCGTGGTGGTGATTCTCGATCTCGCTCCTCTGGTCCGTCATGGCGTGGCGTTGCGCCACGCGCCCGGACTGGCTGCAGAACTGGAACTGCTGGAACCGCTGCCTGAGCCCATCGTCCGGCGTCAGCCGCTGGTCATGGTCGTCGACGACTCCATCACCATGCGCAAAGTCACCACGCGTGTACTCGAGCGCAGCAATTTCGACGTATTCACGGCAAAGGATGGTCTCGATGCCGTCGAGCAATTGCAGGATCGCATGCCGGACGTGATCCTGCTCGACATCGAAATGCCGCGTATGGACGGTTACGAGGTTGCCACCTATATCCGTAACGACCAACGCCTCAAGCACATCCCGATCATCATGATCACCTCCCGCACCGGTGAGAAGCATCGCCAGCGGGCGCTGGAAGTGGGCGTCGACCGCTACCTCGGCAAGCCTTACCAGGAAACCGACCTGCTCAAGAACGTACAGGACGCGTTGACCGCGGGGCACGCCAATGTCCACTGACATTCGCGTCGCGCTGGTCTTCGAACAGGACGCCGGTACCCAGGGGCTGCGCACTGCCCTGGCGAACGCCGGCGTCACGATTGCGATGGAGTGTCGTGCCAGCGCGCTAGATTCGTCAGCCATCCTCTCCACTGCGGTCGACGCCATTGTCGTCAATCTGGATGCCGAGCTCGAGGAACTGCTCGATGAAGTCACCGAGGCCCTGGACCTCGCGACGCAGCCGGTGATCTACAACGATCCGGCCGCCTCCAGCGACCTCAGTGGCTGGGATCGCGCCCGCTGGATGCGCCATCTCTCGGCGAAGCTCAAGGGCCAGAGCAATGTCACGCCGCCGCCTCCACCCGGCGCGCCCTCCATCCCGATGCCGGTTAAACCGGTCGAGACACATGCTACGCCGACAGCTATCGCGCCAGCTGCGGACAGCCTCGGCAGTCTGAGTTCCGCGGACGCCGGCGCCGACGTCGGTTTCGGCGATCTGGACCTGATGTTCCAGCAGCCGATGCTGCAGGATGACGGCGTCGGCGCGGAAGCGGCGCGCGAGGCGCTGCCTGCCGAGCAACCCGTTGCCGCCGCCGAGGATTCGGTATTCGATCTTGGGCTTGCCGATCTCGACCTGATGTTCGAACCGCAGCCAGGTCCGGTTGCAGGGCAGGATGCCGCGCCGGAGTCGATCGCCGCCGAGATCGGCGCGGTGGATTCCGCGAACTCGCCTGATGACGCGTCAGCCGAGTTCGGTATGGCCGACCTCGAATCCATGTTTGATGAGCCGATCGAAGCCGCACCGCCGCAAGTGGCGTCGCAACGCCAGTCATTGATCCTCGGCGAGGATCTCGGGGATCTCGACGCGCTGTTCGACGACGTCCCCGGCGCCAAGGACAGTCCGCCTGATGTCGGCGTCCCGCCCAACATGGCCGATACTGTCGAGTTCGAGATCGGCTCGCTGTTTGCCGAATCCAGCACCTCCAGCCCGGCGCCGCTGCCGGAAACGGTCGCTACGCCGGCCGAGCTCACCGACCTCGACGCTTTGTTCCGCGAGTTCGAAGCCAGTCAGGCAGCGGTCGACACGCCAGCGACGCCTTCCAGTGCGCAAGCCACGAGCGTGTCCGGATCGTCGCCAGCGACGAGTGCGTCGACGACGGGCGCGGCACGCAGTGCGCCGATGGAATGGTCGCTTGAACCGGTTGAAGAACAACTTCCCCAAGCCAAGGCGAACGACCGTGTGGTCGCCGAATGGCGTCTGGACGGGCCAAGCAAGCCGCTGGCCCAGGACCGGCCGGAAGCGTCAACGCCGCCTCCGACGGCCAAACCGACCGCCGCGCCATCCATCCCTGCCGAGCTCGACGCGTCGCTGGAGTTGGCCGATCTCAGGCTGCTCGACGACGCAGCGCTGCTCGCAGAAGGCCCGCCATCCGCCGCTGCAGTCGATCTCGATGCATTCGATTTGTCATCGCTCGAGCTTGAATCGATCGAACCTGCCGCCGCCGCATCGGATGCGGTTGGACTCGACGATGGTCTGTCGCTGGCCGATCTGGATTTCGAGTTCATCCGGGAATCCGCGGATGTAGCTGCGGCGGATACGCTGGGTCCGGATCAATCCGATAGCGGACTTGATGACCTCGAATCGCTGTTCGAGCAGGCAATCGAGGCGCCACTGTCCGGCTTGTCGCTGCCGGATCTCAACCGAATCTTCGTGCTCGGTGCATCCATCGGTGGGCCCGAGGCGATCAAGGCATTCCTGGCGCAGTTGCCGAAATCCGTTCCCGCGGCTTTCGTCGTTGCCCAGCACATGGGTAGCGAGTTCCTCGAGATGATGGCGGTACAACTGGACGCCGCATCGCCGTTGCCGGTGCGCTGCCCGAAATCCGGCGAACGCCTGCGTCACGGCGAAGTTGTCGTTGCACCGGCGAACGAACCGATCTCGTTCGACGACAGTGGCTGCTTGCAGATGAGCACGGCGTCGTCAGGTTCACCCTACAATCCATCGATCGACCATCTGGCTCGCGCCGCTGCCGACCGATTCGGCGATCACGCAACCTTGATTCTGTTCAGCGGAATGGGCTCCGATGGCGTTGAGGGCGGTCGCTACCTGACTTCGCGCGGTGGCCAGGTATGGGTGCAGGATCGAGCGAGCTGTGTGATCTCCTCGATGATCGATTCCGCGAAATCGCAGGGTTTGGTCAGGTTCGAAGGTACGCCCGTACAGTTGGCCGAGCGTGTACTGCAGGTGCTGAGCTGAGCGCCGACCGAGGGCGCAAGCCCGCGTCCGCTGCAAACGATCCGAAATTCCAGGACTCAAGAGTCGCCATGGCCGAACAAACCGAAATTCGCGGGCTGATGATCCCGGTGACCAACGGACGCGTACTGCTCCCCAACGCCAGCGTGGCCGAGGTGATTACGCTGTCGACTCCGGAGAAGGTCCCGAATGCGCCGGAATGGCTGATGGGACGCATCAACTGGCGTGGCTGGCGCTTGCCCCTGTTTTCGTTCTCGCTGCTGGCCGGGATGGCGCTCGAGGAAGGTTCGCGTGGTACCCGCGTGACCGTGCTGAAGGCGCTTAGCGGCCATCCTCGGCTGCCGTATCTGGCGATGCTGGCGCAGGGGTTCCCGCGCCTGACGACGTTGTCTCCAGAGGTGTTGATACCGTCCAATGAGTCGATGCCGACGCGTCCGGGCGTGCTGATGAACGTGATCGTGCGCGACGATCAGGCGGTGATCCCGGACCTCGGCCAGATCGAACAATTGATCAGCGACTCGCTCGCAGCCGCCTGACGCCAGGCGCCTCATGCGCATCGCGCAGATCGAGCAATTGCCGTCGCACCTTGCAGGTCGCCTGCGACCTGCCTATCTGGTTGCCGGGGACGAGCCGCTGCTGGTTCAGGAAGCGGCGGACCGGATTCGCGCCGCAGCCAGCGCTGCGGGCGCGAGCGAGCGGCTGGTGTTCGACGTCGTCGCGCAGTTCGACTGGTCCGACTGGCGCCACCAGGTGCGATCCTTCGGGTTGTTCGCGACGCAGCGACTGATCGAACTCAGGCTGACCGCGACCCGGCTCAGCGCCGAGGGTGCGGGCGCGGTGATCGAATTTCTCAAGGATCCTGGCGCCGACACACTGCTGATCCAGTCGCCCGAATGGAGCCGGGCTTCGGAGAGCGCAGCCTGGGTCGGCGAACTTGACCGTGTCGGCACCATCGTGCCGGTGCGCGCATTGCGCGTGGAGGAACTGCCCGGCTGGTTGCGCCGGCGCGGCAACATTCATGGCGTGAAGCTCGGCGACGATGCAATTGCCGAACTGGTGGCGCGGGTGGAGGGCAATGCGCTGGCGGCGGATCAAGAGTTGGCCAAGCTGGCGTTGCTGGCACCCGGTCGCGAGATCGATGCCGCAATGCTCGTCGACCTGGTCGCTGACAGCTCGCGCTATACGGTTTTTGCGGCGTTTGATGCCGTCCTTGCCGGCAACGCAGGGCGGGTCCGCAGAGTACTGGCGGCCCTGCGCAGCGAAGGCGCCCATCCGGCCGAGGTGTTCGGGTATCTCGCCAACCAGATCATCGCCATGGCAGGTGCCGAGGCGTTGCGCGCGCGCGGCGCCTCGTTGCACGCCTACTGGCCAACCCAGCGTGTGTTCGGGCCGCGCCAGGCGGCGTGCGAGCGCGCACTGGGCAGGGGCTGGCGCGAGCGCCTGGTCGAAGCGCAGTCGATCGACATGGTCTGCAAGGGACGTGCGGCGGGTGAGCCGTGGGTCGCGATTGAGCGCTGGCTGTTGCGCAGCACGCTGCCGCCACCGCGCGCCGCCCGCTTCGCGGCATGAAGCCGCTGGCGCTGCTCGGCGGCACTTTCGATCCGGTGCATGTCGGGCACCTGCGCGCAGCCATCGAGGCCCGCGAGGCGCTGGCGGCCGAGGAGGTATGGCTGTTGCCGTGCGCCGTGCCACCCCATCGCGAGCAGCCGGTCGCCACACCGGTGCAGCGCTTGCAGATGCTCGAGGCCGCCATCATCGGCTTGCCCGGGTTGCGCACCGACGCGCGCGAACTGCAGCGCAGCGGTCCGTCCTACACCTACGACACCCTGGTCAGCGTGCGGGCAGAGATCGGCGATGCCCGTCCGCTGGTGCTGATTGTCGGCGCTGATGCTTTCGCCGGCTTGCCAGGCTGGCATCGCTGGCGCGAACTGGTCGACCTGGCGCACATTGCAGTGTTGGCGCGGCCCGACGCGCACGGTTTGATCGATCCGCGGCTGGAAGAGTTGCTGGCCGGCCGTGGCACTGCCGATCCCGGTGCTCTCGCGCGGCGTCCCGGTGGCCAGGTGCTGCGACTGCAGATTCCGCCATTGCCGGTGTCCTCGACAATGATCCGTACGCGACTGCAGCAAGGTCGCTCGGTCCGTTTCCTGGTGCCCGATCCGGTGCTCGGAATGATCGCCGCCGAGGGCTGGTACAGCAGACAAGCTGCGCTCGCGCGACGGCCGTGAAGACGGGCGCCCAGGGTGGATACAGGTTGCGGATACCGCTCAGCTTGCGCGCACTATAATCGGCAGACTGATCAACGGAGGTCGTCCAGCATTGAATACCACGCGCACCCGCAAACCCGTCCCTGCAGATGCTGCAGTTGCAGCGAAAAAGCCGGCGCGAAGTCGCGCCAGCCTGAGTGCTGCCGCACCGGCTGCACCGGCCAGCAAGCCGGCAAGCCGGCGCAAGGCGCCGCTGGCCGCCGCCGCGCCCGGCGCGGTGGAGCGGCCGCGCAAATCCGGCGCGGCGAAGACCTCTGCCACCACGTCGGGTGCTGCGAAGCGGGCCACTCCGCGGGTCGCGCCCGCCAAAGCCTCGGTCGCCAGCGCCGTTGCGCCGAAGTCGGCTCCGCGCCGCGTCGCCCGGACCAAGCCGGCCGAGCCCGCTATCGACCTGCGAGTCCGCGATGCAGTGGTTGCGCGCCTGGATGCCATGAAGGCACATGACCTCAAGGTCATCGACGTGCGCGGCAAGACCAGCATCACCGATTTTCTGGTCATCGTCAGCGGGACATCGACTCGCCACGTCAAGTCGATGGGCGACGAAGTCGTGGTTACCGCCAAGAAGTTCGGCATGCCGCCGATCGGCATCGAAGGCGAGAAGGACGCCGAGTGGATGCTGGTGGACCTGGGTGACACCGTGGTCCACCTGATGCTGCCGCGGATTCGCGAGTTCTATGGCCTGGAGCGCCTGTGGACGCTCGCCGAGGAATCCCGCGCGGCCGCCTGGATCGCCTGACCACCGGCGTCGTTCGATGGCCATGCGCGCGCATGTGTTGACAGTGGCCGAGCGCGCACCCGCGTGGGTGAAGCAGGGCTTCGACGAATATGCCCGCCGTCTCGCCCACAAGCTGCCGCTGATCTTGAACGAGTTGCCGCTGGGGCCGCGCGGCAAGTCGGCCGATCCGCGCCGCGCGATTGCTGATGAGGGCCAGCGCATGTACGCCGCAATCCCGAAGCAAGCGCGCGTGGTGGCACTCGATGGTCGCGGTGAGCAGTGGTCCAGCGAGGCGCTGGCGCGGCAACTGGCCATGTGGATGCAGGATGGTCGCGACCTCGCTTTCCTGATCGGCGGTCCCGACGGGCTGGCGCCGCAATGTCTGATGGTGGCGCACCAGAAGTGGTCGCTGGGGCCGCTGACGCTGCCGCATGCGCTGGTTCGCATCGTGCTGGCCGAACAGCTTTACCGTGCCGTCAGCATGCTTGGCAACCACCCCTATCATCGTGCTGCGCCGAGCAGCGGATGAGCACGACAACGATGCGACGATTGATTCTGGCGTCGGCCTCGCCGCGCCGCCGCGAACTGCTGGCGCAGATCGGCATATTCCCCGAGATCCTCGTTTGCGACGTTCCCGAAGTGCGCTCGTGCGCCGAAACGCCCCTCGCATACAGCCGCCGCGTCGCCCTCGCCAAGGCGCAGGCTGGCTGGCAGCGGTCGGGGATGGATGCGGCGTCGCTGGTGCTCGGCGCCGACACCGAGGTGGTCGTCGACGACGTGGTCTTCGGCAAGCCCGGCGACGACGCCGCTGCGCGGCAAATGCTGCGCGACTTGTCCGGACGGGCGCATCTGGTGCTGAGTTCGGTGGCGATCGTCGGCGCCGGATTCGAGGCGGTCGAAACCTCGGCCACGCGCGTGCATTTCGCATCCCTGTCCGAGCGCGCCGTGCGCGAATATGTAGCCACCGGCGAACCTGTCGGCAGGGCTGGCGGGTACGCCATCCAGGGCCTGGCGGCCGCATTCGTGGCAACCATCGAGGGCAGTTATTCCGGGGTGATGGGGCTGCCGTTGTTCGAGACCGCATCCTTGCTGCGACGCGCCGGCCTTGCTGTGATTTCCGAATGAGCCGAGGCCGCCGCACGCGCCGCTCCGGTGCAACGATGCCCGAGGTTCATCGGCGCCCGGTTACAGTGCGGTAGTGTCCAGCAACCCGTAGCGAATGGCCCGACTCGACCGTGTCTGAAGAAATCCTGATCAATGTCACCCCGCGCGAGACCCGCGTCGCACTTGTCGAAAACGGCATGCTGCAGGAGGTCTATATCGAGCGCGCGCGTCGTCGCGGCTATGTCGGCAACATCTACAAAGGTCGCGTTTCGCGGGTGATGCCCGGGATGCAGGCCGCGTTCGTCGAAGTTGGTCTGGAGCGCACCGCATTTCTGCATGCGAATGACCTGATGCGGATGCCGCAGGAGAACGACACCAGCGACGGACTTGCGACTGCGGCGGCGCCGATCTCGGAATTGGTGCGCGAAGGTCAGGAGATCGTCGTACAGGTGGTCAAGGACCCGATCGGCAGCAAGGGTGCCCGATTGACGACTCACCTCAGCATTCCGTCGCGCTACCTGGTGCTGTTGCCCTATGCGCGCACGCTCGGCGTTTCGGTACGCATCGAAGACGAATCCGAGCGCAGCCGGCTCAAGGACCTGATGCAGGCGCTGGCGGGCGAACGCAGCCAGGGTTACATCGTCCGCACCAACGCCGAAGGAGTTGCCGGCGATCTGCTGCGAGCCGACATGGATTTCCTCGATCGGCTCTGGCTGTCGGTCGGCGAGGACATGGCGCGCACCAAGATCGGCGAAATCGTCTACGAGGAGTTGCCGTTGTCGCTGCGCGCGTTGCGCGATTTCCTCAAGCCGCATGTCGACAAGGTGCGGATCGACTCGCGCGAGACCTACGACCGTGCAGTGCGCTTCACCGAGGAGTTCATTCCCGAGTACACCGAGCGCCTCGAGCACTATCCGGGTGAGCGGCCGATATTCGACCTGTATGGCGTCGAAGACGAAATCCAGCGGGCGCTGCGCAAGGAAACCCCCCTCAAATCGGGTGGCTATCTGATCATCGACCAGACCGAGGCGATGACCACGATCGACGTCAATACCGGCGGCTTCCTTGGTCATCGCAACCTCGAGGAGACCGTTTACAAGACCAACCTCGAAGCCGCCCAGGCGATCGCCCGGCAGCTGCGCCTGCGCAATCTCGGCGGCATCATCATCATCGATTTCATCGACATGATGGACGACGAGCACAAGCGCCAGGTGCTGCGTACCCTGGAAAAGTCGCTGGCGCGCGACCACGCCAAGACCACCGTGTACGAGATGTCGCCGCTCGGGCTGGTCGAGATGACCCGCAAGCGCACGACCGAGAGCCTGGAACGGCAGCTGTGCGAACCTTGCGCCGCGTGCACCGGCCGCGGCACGGTCAAGTCGGCGGAAACCGTCGGCTACGAAATTTTCCGCGAAATCACGCGCGCGGTGCGCCAGTTCGAGGCCCGCAGCGTGCTGGTGCTGGCGTCGCCAGCGGTGGTCCAGCGCGTGCTCGACGAAGAGTCGGCGGCGCTCGGGGAGTTGGAGTCGTTCATCGGCAAGCCGATCCGCTTCCAACCGGAGGACCAGTATTCGCCGGAGCAGTACGACGTGGTGGTGCTGTGAGTCGAGCGGGCCGGGTGTCGGCGTGAAACCGGCGCTGCGGCGCTGGCGACGCCTGCGGCGCTGGCTGCTGGCTGCGGTTGCCTGCGTGCTGGTCGGCACTGCCGGACTGATGGCTCTGGGGCGCCTGCTGGTGCCCTGGCTGGTGGGCTCTCCGGAGACCGTGGCGAGTTGGCTCGGCGACCGCATCGGTCGCGAGGTCGGGCTGGATTCGGTCGATGCCCGCTGGAACGGCTCGGGACCGTTGCTCGACCTCGGTGGTCTGCGCGTCGCGGGTTCCGAGGGCGAGCCGGCGGCGATCACGCTCGGCAGGGCGCGGGTCCAGGTCGACGTCTATGCGCTGCTGCTGCCGGGACGGCACCTGATCCGCGATTTCCTGCTGGTCGACGCCAAATTCGAGTTGGTCCGCGAGGTTGACGGGCGCATCGCGCTCGAAGGCTTCGCCGGCAACGGTCCCAACCTGGCGCTGGTGATGGCGTGGTTGGGTCGCGTCGGCCGTATTGGTGTGACTGGCGGCCAGCTCGAATTGATCGATCGCGCCAGCGGGGGCAGCTTTGCCCTCGATCAGGTCGAAATGCGGCTCGGACGCCATGCCGGGCAGCTCCGTCTGGGCGTGGAGCGCAAGGGCCCCGACGGCAGCGGCAAAATACGCCTGGTGCTGGAGCATCAAGGGGCGGTCGCATGGCCGCCCGAGGCTGCCGAGGTTTACATCGAGGCGGAGCGCTTCGCGGCCGCTGATCTGGGCGGATTCGCGGAGGTGCTGGGCGTCAATGTGCGCCAGGGCTTCATCAACGGCAGGCAATGGCTGGGATGGCGCAACCACCGGTTGGACTCATTGCAGGGCGAGTGGCAGGTCGAGGGCCTGGTTCTGGGCGCGCCGGGATTCGAGCTGACGGAGGTCGGCCCGGTGCAGCCCAACCTGCATTTGCCGAGTGCGCGGGTGGTCATCGATGGCCAGGCCGATGCCGATGGCGTTCACATCGACCTGCGCGCCGGCACCGCCGACCAGGGCGACAACCTGCCGGCCGAAATCAGCGTGCATGTCGGCGAACCTGGCTGGCGGCTCGCGGCCAGCGAGTTCCCTCTGGAGTTGCTGTCTGCTGCCGTCCAGTTGGCGCAAGCGGTGCCTGCGCCAATGCGCGCGCGTGCCTACACGGCCCAGCCGCGCGGCGTGCTCAGGCATTTGCGGGCCGCCGGCAGCGGCGACGCCTGGCAATGGCACGCCCAGATCGAGGCGCTGCATCTGCGGCCGGCAGCGTTGCGCTGGCCCGAGATCGACGGCCTCGACTTGATCGCTTCGGCCGATTCCGAGGGGATGGTCCTGCAAGTGGCGGGCGATCCGGTCGAGATCGCAATCCCGGGCGTCTTGCGCGCCCCGATCGCGTTGCAGTCGCTGAACTTGCTGGCGGGAGTGCAGTCGGGCGCAAATGGTGCGGTGGTGGAAGTGCCGCGCGCTGCTATCACCGGCGAGGGCTTCGCCGCCGAACTGGCACTGCGCCTGGTCGTCGACCCGAGCGACGGCCCCCATCTGACGGCGGCGGCATTCGTGCCGGAAGCGCAGATCGAAGCCGCCAAGGCGTTCTGGTTCGTCAACAAGATGCCGCCCCGAGCGGTGGCCTGGCTCGATCGCGCCCTCGGCGTCGGCGAGATCGCCGAGGGCAGGGCGGTATTCCGTGGACCGTTGCGGGGCTGGCCGTTTGCCGAGCAGCAAGGACGCTTCGAGGCGCAAGTCGCCATTGCCGGCGCCGCACTCGATTACCACCAGGACTGGCCGGCGGCGGATGGAGTTTCGGCGCAGCTCGCATTCGTCAATGCCGGCATGCTGATCGATCAGGTCAATGGAGGGCTGGTCGGTAATCGCGTACTCAGCGGGCGTGGCGGCATTCCCAGTTTTCGCGATCCGGTGCTGTCGCTCGATCTGGCCGGAGCCGGCGACGCCGCCGACTGGCTGCAGTTCCTCAAGGCGTCGCCCTTGCGTCGCTCCCGCGGCGAGGTCCTGTTCGGCATGAGCATGCACGGCCACGCCGACGTCGCGGCAAAGATCGGCATTCCGTTGCGCAAGGATCTCGGGCGTGCCAGCGTCGAGGGCAGCGCGGTCCTCGACGGTGTCGATTTCGTCAACACCAGTTGGGATCTTCAGTTCGACGATATTCGCGGTCGCGCCGACTTCAGTGACGACGGCTTTGCCGCGGATCGCCTCAGCGTGGTGACCTCGGGACAACCGGCAGAAGTGCGGCTGGCGGTGGGCGCCTTCTGCGCCGATCCTGGACTGCAGGTCGAGGCGAGCATGAACGGCAATCTCTCGGCGCAGGCACTGTTCGGGCAGCACGACGACCTGGCGCCGATTCTCGCGCGTATCGAGGGCAGCTCGGAATGGAGCGTCGACCTCAAGGTCCATCGCAACCCCGCGGACGGCGCGCCGGCGTGGACGGAAGTGCGCTACGCGTCCGAGCTGGAGGGGACCGCGATCCAGTTCCCCGCTCCACTCGGCAAACCGCCCGAACCTCCGCGGGCGCTGCGGTTGCACGTGAAAATTCCCGGCGGCAAGGTCGATGCGCCATCGTTGCGCCTGGATATTGGCGAACAGGTGCGCCTGTTTGCGGTCGTCGGTACGGCGGACACCGATTTCCGCGGGCAACTGCAGATGGGCACTGAGCAGGCGCAGGATCTGCCGAGCCGTGGTCTGCGCGTGACCGGCGCCAGCGCAGGTGTCGACCTGGCGGGTTGGGCGGGCTGGATTCTGGCGACCACGACGCCGGCAGGTGCAGAGCCGATCCTGACCGACATCGACCTGATGCTCGGCGGCGATCAGCGGATGCGCCTCGATCGTAGCGACGGTCCATGGGTGTTGAAGCTCGACGGCCCCTCGGCGCAGGGTTTCGTGCGTTTCGAATCTGCCGGAGACCGCCCGGCGGCGATCACTGCGCAGTTCGAACGACTGCATCTTCCGGAGCCTGGGGACAGCGCCGGCGACCTGACTGCGACACCGGCGATGGTGCCTACCCTGCATCTGTGGGCGCGCGACTTGCGCGTCGGCAATGCGCAGCTCGGCGAAGCGCGCCTGGAGGCGTTCGCGAGCGATACCGGCTTGCGCGTCGACCTGCTGGAAGCACGCTCGCCAGACCTCGAGATCCACGCCAGCGGCGACTGGCTCAACACTCTGGGCGGCGGCGAGTCGCGCTTCAAGATCCGCATGCTGTCCGAGGACCTCGGCAGGATGTTGAAGGGCCTCGGTTTTGCCGGCGTGATCGCCGGTGGCCAGACGCTGGCGGTGATCGAGGCGCGCTGGCACGGCGCGCCGTACGCATTTGCGCTGGAGCGGCTCAATGGGTCGATCGATGTCTCGGTCGGGCAGGGGCGATTCCTCGACGTCGACCCGGGCGCCGGCAGAATCTTCGGTCTGCTCAGCCTGCGTGAGTTGCCGCGTCGGCTGACCCTCGATTTTCGCGACTTGTTTCAATCCGGCATGAGCTTCGATCGCATCGAGGGTCGCTTCCAACTGGCCGATGGCAATGCCTGGACCGAAGATCTGACCGTGCGTGGCCCGGCCGCCGACCTGCTGATCATTGGGCGCACCGGCCTCAGTTCGCGCGACTACGACCAGCAGGTCATGGTCGCACCGCATGTCTCGGGCGTTCTGCCGGTGCTCGGGGTTCTGGCTGCCGGACCGGTCGGCGCCGCTGCCGGATTCCTGGCGCAGGGAATGGTGCAGCAAGGCAGCGATATCGAAAGCTCTTCACGCGTGCACTACAGCATCGCCGGATCATGGGAAAAGCCGGTAGTCGCCCGGCTGACGCCAATGCGTCCGGACGCACCGCCACGGCAACGGCCCGATCGCGTTCAGGGTGGGCCGGAGTGAGGGCATGCTCGACCGAACTGCGTTAAGCTCCGTTACAGTGCCGCGCGGCCCAGGCGCGCTGTCCCTTGGTCCAGACTTGCCATCGCCCGATGATCGATCTGCATTGCCATATCCTGCCGGGGATTGATGACGGCGCTCCGGATCTGGCCACGTCGCTGGCGATGGCGCGCATTGCAGTGACCGACGGGATCACGACGATCGCCTGCACTCCGCATATCTACCCCGGCCTTTACGAGAACACGGCTGCTGGAATTCGTAGCGCGATCAAGTCGTTGCAGTCAGAGCTGGATAACGCCGGCATTGCGCTGCGGCTGGTTGAGGGGGCCGATGTGCATCTGGCGCCAGACTTGCTCGAAAGCCTGCGCGCCGACCGGATTCCGACATTGAACGGCACCCGCTACTTGCTGCTGGAACCGCCGCACCACGTCGCCCCGCCGCGTTTCGAAGATCAGGTGTTCAAGCTGTTGAGCCATGGCTATGTGCCCTTGATCACGCATCCGGAACGGTTGACCTGGATCGAGGACAACTATCCGATCTTCCTGCGGGTCGCCAAGGCCGGTGCCTGGTTGCAGATCACGGCCGGGGCACTGACCGGGCGCTTCGGAAAGCGTCCCCGTTATTGGGCCCAGAAGCTGATCGATGAGGGTCCGGTGCATATCATTGCCTCGGACGCGCACAGCGTGAACCGGCGCCCACCATTGCTGGCGGAGGCGCAGGCGGTTGCGGCGCGCCAGGTTGGCGAGACCGAGGCCTGGGCGATGGTGCGCGAGCGGCCGCGCGCGGTGATCGAGAATTTGCCGGCCAACCAGTTGCAGCCTGGCACACACGTTGCGCGCGGTCATGCCAGGCCGTGGGGGTTTGTGCGGCGTTGGCTGGCCGGCCGATAATCCAATTTCAAGTCGCAACAAGGAGACGTGGTCGATGCTTTCGAGAATCTGGCTGTGGCTGGCATTGACGTGTCTCGCCGCATGCGCTAGCGACACCATGCGCGATGTCCGCGGTGGACAGGCCAAGATGGTTACGACCACGGAACAGCTGGGGCCGCCGGACACCACCACGGCAACTGGCGCCTACTCGGGCGTCGCCGACTACCGCCTGGGAGCATCCGACGTCGTCGATATCGAGGTCTACGGCCTCCCTGAGTTGACGCGCTCGCTGCGGGTGAACTCGCGCGGGATGATCACGCTGCCACTGGTCGGGCCGATCCAGGCCACTGGCAAGACCGTGGCGGAGTTGGAGGACGAAATCACCAACCTGCTTGCCGATGACTTTCTGCAGGACCCGCAGGTGACCGTTTTCGTCAGCGCGTACACCAGCCAGAAGGTCACCATCGAAGGGGCGGTCGGCAAGCCCGGCATCTATTCGCTCAGTGGCAACACCAGCCTGCTGCAGGCGATCGTCATAGCCGGGGGTGTCAGCGACCTCGCCAATCCCAAGGGCATCATCATTTTCAGGGTGATCGACGGCCAGCGCATGGCGGCAGTCTTCGACTTGAACGAGATTCGCGGCGGCAATGCCGAAGATCCGCGCATTTACGGCGACGATTTGATCGTCGTCGATCGCTCCGGGTCGAAGTCGGCATGGGCAGGGTTGCTCAAAGTGGTGCCCGTTGCGGGCATGTTTTCGGTTTTTTGATGCAGTGCGCTGACGGCGTCAATTTCAGGAGCAAGTGATGCAGGACGCGGTACCCGACAATGATCCGATGCGTGGCAGCACCATGCCTGCGCCCGTCGCGCACCGCGGCCAGCAGCTGGCTGCGATCGACCCGCGCATGCAGGCGCTGTCCACCATCCTGCGTCCCGCCGATGCCGAGGCCGACGAAGGCGGCCTCGATCTGCTCAAGTACTGGCACGTCATCGTCAAGCGCAAGTGGACGGTGCTTTCGGTGTTCGTCCTGGTGCTGCTGACCGGCATGATGATGACCATGCTGACGACGCCGATCTTTCGGGCGACGGCCACGCTGCAGATCGAACGCCAGGCATCGCGCGTGGTCAACGTGCCGGGAATCGCGCCGACCGAATCGCCGCTGGATTTCGAGTTCTACGAAACCCAGTTCCAGTTGCTGCGCAGCCGGTCGATGGCCGAGAAGGTCGCCGCTGACCTCGATCCGGAAGATCCCGTGTTTGCGGTGATGAGCGCGCCGTCGCCGTTCGCCAAACTGATGCAGTTGATCATGGGTTTCGCCAGCCCCAGCACCGACACCGTGGATGTCGAGCAAAGGCGTCAGCAACTGGTGAATCTGGTGCGTGGCGGATTGTCGATCGAACCGGTCGCCAAGTCGCGACTGGTTAGAATCAACTTCGACAGTCCGGACGGAGCGCTCTCTGCGAAGATCG
This sequence comes from Xanthomonas sp., assembly GCA_020693165.1. GTDB lineage: Bacteria > Pseudomonadota > Gammaproteobacteria > Xanthomonadales > SZUA-5 > JADKFD01. Next base: position 15,591 of record JAIMJQ010000031.1, read on the forward strand.
CCAATGCGGTGTCGACCGGCTTCATCGAGTCCAACATGGAGCGCCGCATCGACAACAGCGCCTATGCGCGGGAGTTCCTCGAGGACCGGCTGGAGCAGGTGAAGCTCAAACTGCAGGATTCGGAACAAGCGCTGGCCGACTTCGCGCAGGCCGAGCAGATTGTCAACGTGGGCGACCGCAGGTCGATGCGGGCGGCGGAGCTGGAGTCGCTGAATGCGGCGCTGACGTCGGCGAGACAGGAGAGAATCGAGGCAGAGGCCCGCCTGCGCCAGTCTTCCGGAGCCAACGTCTATTCGCATCCGATGATGATGCAGAACGAGGGTATCCAGGCATTGCGCTCGACCCGCAACAAGCTCGACGCCGAGTATCGGGAGAAGCTGCTGACGTTCAAGCCCGGATACCCGGCGATGCAGCAGCTCAAGCGCCAGATCACCGAGATCGACAAGGCGCTGGAAACGGAAGTCGGATTGATCAAGACCGGCGTGTCTGCGATTTATCAGGCTGCGCTGGACAAGGAGACCATGCTCAAGGAGCAGGTCGACTTGTTGACCAAGGACATGCTGTCGACCCAGGGGCGCACCAGCAGCATGACGCTGCTCGAGCGCGAAGTGGAAACCAATCGCCAGCTCTACGACGCCCTGCTGCAGCGTTACAAGGAGATCGGGATCACCGCGAGCGTCGACTCCAACAACGTCAGCATCGTTGATCCTGCGCTGAACCCGGGCGGACCCTTCACGCCCAATGTATTCCAGAACTTCCTGACCTCGGTGATGATCGGCGTCCTGCTGGGATTTCTGCTGGCGTTCCTGTTCGAATACCTGGACGACACGCTGAAACGCCCGGACGAGATCGAGAAGCATCTCGGCATCGGCGTCCTTGGTGTGATTCCCAAACTGGAGGGGATCAGTCCGGAAGAGGCTTCGATGGATCCGCGCTCGGCGTTCTCGGAATCTTACCGATCGGTGCGGACTTCGTTGCAGTTCTCGACCGAGGCCGGTGTGCCCAAGGTGCTGTTGGTAACCAGCTCGTCGGCCGCCGAGGGCAAGACCACGACCGCGCTGACACTGGCGCGGAACTTCGCGCAGCTGGGTCGGCGCGTGTTGCTGATCGACGGCGATCTGCGCAATCCCTCGCTGCATCGGGTGCTCGGTTGCGACAACGCGGTTGGTCTCAGCAACTTCCTCGCCGGCGGCATCAAGCCGGCGGCTGCGATCAAGCCGACCAAGACCCTGCGTCTGACGTTCATTCCTGCCGGGCCGTTGCCGCCCAACCCGGCCGAGTTGCTGGCCGGGCCGAAAATGGTGTCGCTGCTCAGTCTTGCCAGCGAGAAATTCGACCAGGTGATCATCGACGGACCGCCGATCATGGGCTTGGCCGACGCGCCGATCCTGTCGAACCTGTCCTCGGGCACCCTGCTGGTGGTCGAAGGTGGCGCAACCCGGATTGCCACGGCCAAGGAGGCGTTGAAGCGCTTGTTCGGCGCGCGTGCCCATGTCGTCGGCGCGCTGATCACCAAGTTCGATGCTCGCCAGGCGGGCTACGGCTACGGCTATGGCGGCGACTATGGCGGTTACCAGTACTATGCCTATGGCGGTGCGACGCCGGCGCCGCGCCTGACCAAGGCATGAGCCATGTCCACGGTCTTCGATCTGGTACTGGGCGCGTTCCGGGAACCGTTACTTGTCACCGAACTGCGCGACAAGCAGCTTCCCGATGACCTGGCGCAAGTCATCCGGCTTGCCGCCGGTGAGGATGCCGCGCTGCAAGGCGCTGTCGAAAGGACCGGTGAAGTTCCCGAGACGCTGATCGAGGCCAGCGTGTTCTTCCTGCAGCAGGTGTTGTTCGCGCCCGGGGCGGACTCCTACCGCGTGCTCGGCGCAGACTCGGACTCGAGCCAGGAGCGCCTGCGCGAAAACTATCGCTGGCTGATGAAGTGGTTGCACCCGGACCGAAACCAGGATGGTTGGGAGGCGGTCTATGCCGACCGCGTCAACGTCGCCTGGCAGGACCTGAAGACGCCGGACCGTCGCGCTCAATACGATTTGCGGGTTCCGGCGGCGTCCGCGCTCGCGCCGATGAGTACCAGTCTGGTGCGCCGATCGGCGCCGGTCAGCCATGCGCCGGCAGGTCCATTGCTCTCCGGATCGACGGTGCGGCGACTGCCGACGCTGGTCCTCGGTACGCTCGGTATCGTCGCTGCCGCGACCATCGCGATCATGTATTGGGCGCAGACCCAGACTGCACGCGAGTTGTCCGAACGGCGTCGCGACCGCAGCGAGCAGGTTGTGGTCGACGCCGGCATCGGCTTGCAGGATGCTGCCGCGGTCAACGCCAACATCGACTTGCAGGATGCCGCCCCGGTCGACACCCGTGTCGGGTTGCAGCAGGCTGCCGCGGTCGACGCAGTGGCCGACGTCGCGGCCAGCGGCGACTCGCAATCGCTTCATGTCGCGACCGCAATCGAGCCAGCCGCGACGGATGCGATGCCCGCAGCGCCAGTTGATCGGACCGGCGATGCGTCGATTGCGGACTTGCCCGCCGAAGCCACCCTCGCCATTGCCACGAACGCACCGATCACCACGGCGGCGATCGAGTCGGTGGTCGCGAGCAGTCCGCAGCAGGCCGCGGTTCCTCTGTCGACGCCGGTTGCCGCGCCAGCCGCCGCGGCAACCCCCACAGCCGTGGACGGCGCCCCGGAAGTGACCCTGGCTGCTGCTGAAGTTGCCGATTCGATGCAGGTTGCGGCGCCTCCGCCCGCGCCCGCGCCCCCCAGGGGGCGGTCGATTCCCACCGCCGCCAGCAAGGTGGCCGAAGCCCGCGAAACGGTGCCGCAGGAAGCTGTCGACACCAGCGCCAGCCGGGTCGCGGCGGCTGCGCTGGCTGCGGACGCCAAGCCGCTGCCTGCCAGACCCGCGAACTCCGTGCCCACGCGTCCGGCCGTCGCGCCGGAACGACCTTCGACAGCGGCACCCGTTGCCATCGCTGCTGCCCGACCCGCGGCGCTCGCACCGGCGCCCGAGGCGCACTCCGGCGCCGATGGCAGGCTGCCGCAGGCGGCAGCACCGATGGCCATCGTCGAAGCAACGCCAACGCCAGGTGCGGCTGAAGCGGTTGCTGCAAACCCTGATGGTGCTGCCGCGATACCCGCAGTTTCCATTCCGGCTGCAGCGCCGGCGCGCAGCGATGCCGAAGCCCTGGTGCGCGAGTTTGCGTCTGCCTACGCGTCCGGCGATCTGGCACGGTTCAACCGTCTGTTCAGCAGCGCTTCGGCCGTCAGCGGTCCGCTTGAGCCGATGCGATCGCGATTCTCGTCCACCGAAATGCGCTACCTAGAGATCCAGCAGCTGCGCTGGCACTCGGAGGCGGCGCACGGCTATGTCCGCGCCCGTTTCCGGGATACCTACGTTCCTCGTGGCGGACGCAAGGCCGTCACCGAATCGGGCGAGATCGAGTGGACCATTCGCGTCGATGCCGGCGACGCCCGGATTGCCAGCGTTGCGCGCAATGACATCCGGCCGTGAACCCGGTGCAGGGCGGCGGCGGCAGCGGATCCCAAAGGGTTCGTCGGGCGCGCATGGCTCACACCGGCCGTGGATGATGGCGAAGGCGCTGCGTGCATGAGGCGGTCGGGCGGACGCCTTGCAGGGCTGCTGATCGTGGCGATTTTCGGCACATGGCTGCTGGCCCGAGGCTATGCGGATTATCTGGCGCGCCCGGTACCCGAGCGCGCGCTGTCGATGAACCCGAATCAGCCCGAGGCGCTGGTGGCGGTTGCCGAGCGTGCGCTGGCTGCGGGCGCCCTCGAAGAGGCCGAGGCGGCCGCAACTCGCGTCCTCTATCTGCACCCGTTCGAGGGCCGAGCCTTGCGCGTCCTTGGCGCAGTCGCCGAGCTGGGCGGCGATCGCGCCCGGGCGCTGGCGCTGATGCGCCTGACCGAGTCGACGACACCGCGCGAGTCGTCGGCACAGTTCTGGCTGGCGATCAATGCGCTGGTGGACAAGGATCTGGACGGCACATTGCGGCGCCTCGATCGCTTGCTCCGCTTCGAGCCGGAAACGCAGCGGAAGATATTCCCGATCCTGTGGGTGATCGCGTTCAACCCGGTCGGTGCAGGGCCGCTGGGCGCCTATCTCGCGGCTGACCCACCCTGGCGCGATTCGTTCATGACCGGCGTCATTGGCGGGGCCGACTCGGACGCCGCGCTGTCGCGGTTGTTCAGCGCCATCGAGGCGGCCGGTGGCAGGGTGACCGAGAGCGAACTTGATCGACTGGCGGGACGCCTGTTGGCGCGCCGCGACTGGAAGCGATTGCGACGCCTGATGGCGACCATGGCGCCGGACGCGCCGACCGACCAGATCAAGGACGGTGGGTTCGACGGCGTCGGCCGCGGCCCGCTGCTCGGCTGGGCGATTGGTCCGAAGCTGCCCGGCGCCGACGTGCTGATGGCGGCAGCCGACGGCAGCGGAAATCGCACGCTGTACCTCGCATTCCACGATCGCCGGGTGCCATTCAGGCAGGTATCGCAGGTACTGCTGTTGCCGCCCGGACGCTATCAGCTCTCCGGTCGCGCCCGTTTGCAGGAACTTCAGGCCACGCACGGCCTGGGCTGGAACCTGAGCTGCGTCGGATCCAGCGCGCTGCTCGGCAAGTCCGAGCGCATGCTCGGCAGCCGCGACTGGCGCGAATTCAGGTTCAGCTTCGAAGTTCCGGAGGTCGATTGCGGCGGCCAGGTGCTGCAACTGGTGCTTGATGCCCGCATCGCCGCCGAACAGCAGATTGCGGGGAAGGCCTGGTTCGACGACTTCAGCATCGACGCCTTGCCGGCGCCGGCGAAACCGACGGCGAACGCAAGCGCTGACATTGAATAGACTTGAGCTTGCCACACGATCGATATACTCTGCACGTCGCAGGTCTCTCTTTTACAGGTGCGCACAGATGAATCTGATCAATCGAAGCTTGGGTGCCGTCATCTTCGGCTTGCTGGCTTCCGCCGGGGTGTGCGCGCAGGAACAGACTCAGGAACCGAAGAAGATCATCGGATCCCTGCAGGACGTCGAGGGCACCGTGTTGATCAAGCGCGGCGAGGAATCGATTCCGGTCGTTGAGGGGCAGCAGGTCTGGGAGACGGACAGCGTGCTGGTGACCGAAAGCGCCAAGGCTTTGCTGGTGTTCGTCGACGGCTGCGACATGCAACTCGATCCGGAAGAGCTCTACGAAGTCCCGCGGCGCTCGCCCTGCGCGACCTTGTGGTGGGCAGGCCCAGCGGCGGCGGCGACCGCCTGTGGCGTGGCGCACGTCGACAAATCCGAGAACTCGCAGGCGCTGGCCGCCGTGGGTCTTGCCGTTGGCGCCGGCCTGCTTGGAACCGCGCAGGGTCGCGAAACCGAGTTCCGCGAGTTTGCCGCTGCACTCGAGTCAGCCGAGGGCGACGTCATGGCGACCAATGCCAAGGGTGAACTTGAGCCGATCCGGCCGGGAACGCGCCTGCGTGCCGAGCAGCAGGTGGTGGTCAAGGATGGCGCCAAGGCATTGATCCGTTTCGACGACGGCTGCACCAGGAAGATGGAAGTCGGCGACAACGGCCAGGATTCTTATATCGTCCCTGCCAATTCGCCGTGCTTCACGCCGCCGCTGTGGTGGGCCAGCACAGCTGCGGCAGCGGGCCTGTGCGTCACCGCCGAGAACAAGGACGACGTTTCGTCGCCCTGAGCGACCGAGCTGAGGTGGCGCTCAGACAGCAGCAGTCGGGGTCGGGCGTTTGCTCGATGGATGCTGGCGTCGTTAGCGACCGTCAGTCATCGCGACTGATTTGCGCAATCCACGCGGGTAGATTGTAGTAATTGCTCACCCGCGCGATGCGGTCGCCGGCAATGTCGAAGAACGTGCCACCGGAAAGTCGATAGCGCTGACCGCGTGCCGCCGGCAAGCCGTCGGCGCTCGAAAGGTACTGCCCGCTGATGATGTATTCGGCCGCGGCGTGGGCGCCATCGCTGCCGACCAGGATGCGGATGTCGGTCAGTACTTCAATATTGCAGCGCGCCATCTCTCCGAGGAACGCCCGAAAGCGCTCGCGGCCGATCTGGCGTTCGCCCTGGTTGGGGTCGTGCGCAACCTGCTCGTCGAGCAGATCCACCATGCCCTCCCAATCCGCGCGGTTGAACGCGGAGTAATAGCGTTCAATCAGCGCGCGGCTGGCTGCGGCTGAATCCTCGCTCACTCGAAGCGATATCCGAATTCGGCTTGAAAGCGTTCGAGAAACTCTTCCCGCGTAAAGCGCTGGTTTTGCGTTCCGGGTTGCTCGATCTTGATGGCGCCCATCAGCGAGGCGATGCGGCCGGTGGTTTCGAAATCGAGATCATTCATCAGGCCGTAGATCAGGCCGGCGCGATAGGCATCGCCGCAACCGGTCGGATCGACGACGTCGCGGGCTTTGGCCGTCGGAATCTCCAGCATGCCGTCGCGGGTGTACCAGCGCGAACCTTCGGCGCCGCGGGTCACGATGTAGGCCGATACGCGTTTCGCGATTTCCTCGGGTGCCCATCCGGTGCGTTCGGACAGCAGTTGCGATTCGTAGTCGTTGACCGAGACATAAGTCGCGTTCTCGATGAAGTTGCGGAACTCCTCGCCGTTGAACAGCGGCAACGCCTGGCCGGGATCGAAGATGAAGGGCACGCCCATGGCCTTGAATTCGCTGGCGTGCTGGAGCATGGCATTGCGGTTGTCCGGCGCCACGATCCCGAAGGCGACGCCGCGTACATCCTTGACGTGCGCGCCGTGGCTCTGGGTCATCGCGCCGGGATGGAATGCGGTGATCTGGTTGTCGTCGAGATCGGTGGTGATGTAGGCCTGCGCCGTGTAGTGGTCGGGCAATTCACGCACGCAGCGCAGGTCGATATCGAGCGCTTCGAAATGTGCCCGGTAGGGGTCGAAATCGCGTCCTACGGAACCGAATGGAACCGGGTGGCCGCCGAGCAGCTTGAGGTTGTAGCTGATGTTGCCGGCGCAGCCGCCAAATTCCCGCCGCAGCGTCGGCACGTAGAAGGCCACGCTCAGCATGTGAACCTTGTCGGCGAGGATGTGGTTCTTGAAGCGGTCTTCGAACACCATGATGGTGTCGTAAGCCAACGAGCCACAGATCAGGGCTTGCTTGGGCGCCATGCGGGTCAGGATCCGAACGAGGAAAATCAGCGGGAGACTAACTCACCGCCTGCAACTACCGCCACGTCTTGAACCAGCAATAGTTCGCAGGCGCCGGCACCGTCATCCTCGCGCGACAGCGACGACCGCCAGTGCCAGCCGTCCCTGCGGCGAGCTTCGACCAGCAATCCCTCGAGGTGGATGACGTCGCCGGCGCGGATCTTGCTCAGTGCCGCCGTTATCGCGGGATCGGCGGGAATCAGGTGGACGTTGGTAGCCGAGCGTACGATCTCATCCTTCGGAATCGGCGGCTGCTGTTCCCATCGGTAGGTGAAGAAGCGTGTTCCCTGGCGAATGCCGAGTTGCTCGATGACCGCGGTGTCCGACATCCGCCCCCAGCCGAGCGCAAAGTCCAGCGGCGACAATGCGGCACCTTCGTCGCTGCGATAGCTCAGGCGCGACAGCAAGCGTGCTTCGGTGCGGAACTCGGCCAGCGGCGTCAGCTCGAAGTCGCCATGCGCGATCGGGCGGCGCTGGCTTGCCGGCAGGTCGCGTTGCACCGGCGCATTCGGCGCCAGCACTCCGGGGCCGCGGGCGATCGGACTCGGCTCGCGCGTTTGCCAATGCCACAGCGCGCCGACCAGGCAGATCGCCAGTACCAGCTTCATGCTGCCGGTCATCGCCGCCGGCCTTTGCGCTCCGGAATCGCGACATCGCCGAGGACATCGCGACCGCTGCTGGCAAGTTCCTCGGCGAGCATTCGCATCAGCGGTTCGCGCGCATCGCTCTTGCGCCATAACAGGCCGATGCGCCGCTTCGGTTGCGGTTCGGCGAAAGGCAGCAGCACCAGGTGATCGTTGCGGGCCACTGGCGGCATCACCGCGAGCTTGGGCAGCAGCGTCATGCCGACGTTTGCCGCCACCATCTGGCGCAAGGTCTCCAGGCTGGTCGCGCGAAAGCCGCTGCGCTCGGCAACGCCGCTCAATTCGCACAGCGACAGCGCCTGCGTGCGCATGCAATGGCCCTCTTCCAGCAGCAGGACCTGCTGATTGCGCAGATCGCTCATGCGCACGACACCGGCCGTATAGTCGCCGGCGCGCTCGCGCGGCACCGCGAGCAGAAAGGGCTCCTCGAACAGCGCTGCGGTGGTCAACGTGTCATCGCCGGCCGGCAGTGCCAGCACCACGGCGTCGAGTTCGCCATGTTCCAGTTGCGCCAGCAGTTCCTCGGTCTTTTCCTCGATCAGCAGCAATTCCAGCTTCGGGAAGCGCTGATGCAGGCGCGGCACTGCGTGCGGCAGCAGGTACGGACCGAGCGTCGGAAAGATGCCAAGGCGGATGCTGCCGGCTTCCGGATCACGTGCACTGCGCGCCACTTCGCGGATGGCGTCGACCTCGCGCAGAACCAGACGTGCGCGCGCCACGATCGCCGTGCCGACCTGTGTCAACAACACCTGGCGCGGCTGGCGTTCGAAGATCTGCACATCGAGCTCCTCTTCGAGCTTCCTGATCTGCGTCGAAAGCGTCGGCTGGCTGGCAAACGAGGCCTCCGCGGCACGGCCGAAGTGCTTGTGGTCAGCAAGAGCCACCAGGTACTTGAGGTCGCGCAGGTTCACCCAAGGGTTCCATGCGATAGCTTCGGTCTATGGAGGATAGCCCTTGGATCCGATGGTGCCAATTGATGGGGCACGAGGTCACAGCTAGGGCTGGCGCGTGCCAGCGCCCTGGTGGGTCCAGACTTGTCTGGACGCTATTGGTTCGGGTTGCAAATGGCGTCCTGACAAGTTTGGACCCACCAGGGTCCGAATCGTGCGAGTCTTTACCGTGCCCCGGCCCCGTGCCCCGTGCCCCGTGCCCCGTGCTCTCATCCTCGCATGCGCTCGCTTAGACTACCTGCAGCCAGGAGCCCGCCATGACCGACGTCAGCAATCCGTCCAGCCAGTCGCCGCCCTCGCACGTGGGTACGCGTGCGCATTTCTACGGAATCTACGGGCGCAACACCTGCGACTACTCGATCATGGCGGCGCAACGCCATCATGTGCAGCTCAGCCAGATGGCCGACGCCAAGGCCAACATCATCATCACCGTCTCGTCGATCGTGCTGACCATTTCGATGGGTCGCGTCAACGATCCGGAATTGCGGTCGAGCATGATGACGCTGGCCTGTTTCACGTTGGTGGCGCTGCTGCTGGCGATCCTCGCCGTGCTGCCGAAGTACCGTCCGTTGCGACTGGATGATTCCAAGTCGCTGCCGGATTACTTCAACATCATGTTTTTCGGGCATTTCGCCGAGTTGCCGCGCGACGAGTTCTGCCGGCTGTGGGCGGACGCGCTGCGCACCGACGCCGCGGTGTACGAAAACCTGACCAACGACCTGTACTCGATCGGCACCTACCTGGCGCGCCACAAGTACCGCTACCTGCGCTTCAGCTACGTGTTCTTTCTGACCGGATTTGTGGTCGCCGCTGTGGAGCAGGTCATCCGTTTTGCGCTGTGAGCACGGTCCCGCCGGACGCTGCGCTTGTTCGCGCAACGAACAAGATCAAAAAAGGCAGGGTCAGGAGGTCGAGACCGCGTCACGGTCGGACCGTGCGGCGAGGTTGGGCCCCTGTCCCTTGCCCCGCTCTCAAGTTTCTTATAAATCATGAGTTTACGGT
>JAIMJQ010000031.1:25403-32068 GCA_020693165.1 Xanthomonas sp.
AGAGGTGCTGCGGATGCGTCTAGGTCCCATCGTTGGCGCAACGCTGATCGTGCGTAGTCTGGATCGCTCGCTGGACGCCTATGTGGGTCAGCTGGGACTGGTGGCCGCTAGTTGTGGACGCTTGCCGCGGCAGCGCGCGCTGGATATGGGCGATGCGGCGCTGGCTGACGCCGCCTGCATGCAATTGCGTGGCGCCGCCGATGACCAGGCCTGGCTCACCCTGATCGAGGTGCCGGAGGCGGCGCCGTCCATGGTCTGCGCGCGGCGCGGCTGGATGGCGCTGGCGCTGGCGGTCGAGGACGTCGACGGGCTGAGTCGTCGGCTCGACCCGCAGGCTTGGCAGGCGCTCTCGCGGCCGCTGGATGCGCCATTGGCCGTCGGATTGCGCGTGCTGCAGGTTGCCGGCGTCGATGGCGAAGTGCTCCGCCTGGTGCAGGTCACGGGCTTGTCGGTGCCGTTTCCGTTGGTGCCTGCGCGCTGTCCGGTCGATCGTTTGTTCGCGGCAACGCTCGGCGCGCGCGACGCCTTCGCCGCGCTCGGCTTCTATGCGGGCCTCGGTCTGGTGGCGAGCCGGCGACTGGACTCGATCCGCCTTGGGTGCGGACCCGATCGGGGTCCGGAAGCGCGGGTTGCCCTGGGTCAGTTGCGGGGCGACCATCTGATCGAGATCGACGAGTTGCCGGCGCTGCCCGCCGCGGACGCGACGCTGCGCAGCGGCATCCGCATGCTCAGTTTCGCGCGCAGCGACGTGCACGGGCGTCAAATGGCCGGTCGCGTCGACCCCAGCGCCCGGATTCTGGCCGGACCGGAAGGCGAGGCCCTGGAACTGGTCTGATCGGCGCGCCGCAAATCGACTCTTCGGCGCGGTCCAGTTCGGCGCGGAGCGTACTCGCGTCCACCGGCCGGCCGAGAGGGTGGCGCCCTGGTGGGTCGATCAACGACTCCCGGTGCGCAACGAAACTGGTTTGCGGCCTCGCGCGCCCGTCCCGTAGCATCCGCGACCCCTGCCTCCCGTGTCTTGAGCGTGCCATGACCGCCGAAACCTCCTTCCGCACCCACCTTTGCGGCCGTGTCGACGAGACGCTGGTCGGCAACAATGTGGTGCTGTGCGGCTGGGCCAATACCCGGCGTGATCACGGCGGCGTCATCTTCATCGATCTGCGTGACCATGCCGGCGTGGTCCAGGTGGTGATCGAGCCCGACAACGCCGAGGCATTTGCCGCCGCCGACCGCGTGCGCTATGAATTCTGTTTGCGCATCGAAGGCGTGGTGCGTGCGCGCCCGGCCTCGCAGGTCAACGAGCGCCTGCCCAGCGGCAAGATCGAGGTGATCGCGACCACGGTGGAGGTGCTGAATGCGGCGGCGCCGTTGCCGTTCATGATCGACGAGACGCCAAACGAAGAGGCCCGCCTGCGTTATCGCTATCTCGACATCCGCCGCCAGTCGATGCAAAGAAATCTGCGCCTGCGCACGCGGCTGGTGCAGGAAATCCGTCGCTATCTCGACGCCGCGGATTTCCAGGACATCGAGACGCCGATCCTGACCAAGGCGACACCAGAGGGCGCGCGCGACTACCTGGTGCCAAGCCGCGTCAATCCGGGCCAGTTCTATGCGTTGCCGCAATCGCCGCAGCTGTTCAAGCAGCTGCTGATGATGGCCGGCATGGACCGCTACTACCAGATTGCGCGTTGCTTCCGCGACGAGGACCTGCGCGCCGACCGCCAGCCCGAGTTCACCCAGCTCGACATCGAAATGGCGTTCGTGCGCGAGGCCGATATCCAGGATCGCGTCGAGGACCTGATCCGCCACGTGTTCCGCACCGTGATCGACGTCGAACTGGCCAATCCGTTCCCGCGCATGACCTACGCCGAAGCGATGCGGCGCTATGGCTCGGACAAGCCGGACCTGCGCAACCCGCTGGAGTTGATCGACGTCGCCGAGTTCGTCAAGGGCAGCGGTTTCAAGGTGTTCGCCGGTCCCGCCAACGATCCGGGCGGTCGTGTCGCGGTGCTGTGCGTGCCCGGCGGCGCCTCGCTGTCGCGCAAGCAGATCGACGACTATGGCCCGTATGTCGCGCGTTACGGTGCCAAGGGTCTGGCGTGGATCCGCGTCGACGACCTTGCCAAGGGCCGCGATGGACTGACCAGCCCGATCGTCAAGTTCCTCGACGATGCCGCGCTCGAGGGTATCCTCAAGGCCGTCAATGCGCAGACCGGCGATCTGATCTTCTTCGGCGCCGGCCCGTACAAGACCGTATCCGACTTCATGGGTGCGTTGCGCCTGGTGGTGGGACGTGACCTCAAATTGGTCGAGGACGGTTGGCGCCCGCTGTGGGTGGTCGATTTCCCGATGTTCGAGTTCGATCACGGTGCCAATCGCTGGGTGTCGTTGCACCATCCGTTCACCGCGCCGACCATCGACGACACCGCCGAACTGGCCGCCAACCCGGGCGATGCGCTGTCGCGTGGCTACGATTGCGTGCTCAACGGCAACGAGATCGGCGGCGGTTCGATCCGTATCCATCGCCCCGACCTGCAGTCGGCAGTGTTCAGCTTGCTCGGCATCGAGGAAGCGGAGGCCAACGCCAAGTTCGGCTTCCTGCTCGAAGCGCTGCGCTATGGCTGCCCGCCGCACGGCGGCATCGCCTTCGGCATCGACCGCATCGCCACGCTGATGTGCGGCGTCGACTCGATCCGCGAGGTCATTGCCTTCCCGAAGACCGCCAGCGCCCAGTGCCCGCTGACCGACGCCCCGAGCGAAGTGCCGGAGCGCCAGCTGCAGGAACTCTCCGTGCGCGTGGTACGCAAGGAAGCTGCCAAGGGCTGAGTTGCCGGGAACGCCCGGTGGGGCGCGATGGCGGCCGGGCTCTGCCCGCGCCCCGTCCTGGCAGCATGCCCCAGGCTCGCGAGCCAAGCCCGAGGGCGTCGAGTGGCGCAGCGGAACCTTGCGGTCACGCCAGAAGCACACTCCACCGGGTCGTCGAGAACCAGCCCGCTGCTCACCCATGCCGAATGCCGGCGCGAGCATATTTTCAGTTTGCGCCCCTGCCGCGCCGAACGCGGTATTCCAGAAGCCGCGCGCATGCCGCAGACTGCGGTTGTCCCATCACATCCGCGATCATGGACAGAGGCAACAACACGAACACCGCGGTTTCCCGGACCGAGCCATTCGCCGCGCTGGGCGAAATCCTGCTGCGCACTGAGGCGGTCGCTTTTCGCTGGCTCGCCGCACCGGGCTGGCCGGTGGCGCTGGTTTCGGACAACGTGCGCCGCTGGGGCTACGATCCGCGCGCGCTGGAACGCGGCGAGCCGTCGTTCGCCGATCTCATCCATCCCGATGATCTGCCCCGGGTGGCTGCAGACGTCGAGCGCCACGCCACCTTGCATCGGGATCGTTTCCGTCAGGAGTACCGGCTGCGAGACGGCCAGAACGGCTGGCGCTGGGTCGAGGACCACACCTGGATCGAGCGCGATGCCGACGGCGCTCTGGTGGCCTTCAACGGCGTCCTGCTCGACGTCACCGAGCGCAAGCATTCCGAACTGGGGCTCGAACTTGCGGCGAGTGCGGTGCCCGCTCTGCTCGAGAAAGAGCCACTGGCGCACCTGGTGCAGCGCGTATTGGAGCGACTCGGTCTCGGCATGGGGGCGGATCGTGTCTACATCTTCGAATTGCATGCCGAACCGGGTGACGGACGGATGCTGGCAAGTCAGCGCCATGAGTGGTGCCGCGAGGGCATCCCCGCGCAAATCGACAACCCGGAACTGCAGAATCTGCCGATCGAGGCCATGTTCCCGCGCTGGCTGGTGGTGTTGCGCTCGGATCAGGTGGTTGCCGGCGCCGTCAGCAGTTTCGCGGACGACGAGCGTGCCCTGCTGGAATCGCAGCAGATCAAGAGCCTGATCGTCGTCCCGGTGAACCTGCGCGGCAGTCTCTGGGGTTTCGTCGGCTTCGACGCGGTGCGCCATGCGCGACACTGGAGTTCGGCTGAAGAACGTGTGCTGCGGCTGACCGCAGCCGCACTCGGCGCGGCAATCGAGCAGGAGCGCATGGTCGAGGCCCTGCGCGAGAGCGAGCAGCGCAATCGCATGGCGCTTGAAGGTGCCGGCGCCGGCTCCTGGGAGTGGCGTCCGGATCAGGCCAGCGTCTGGTCCGATGCCCAGTTTCGCCTGCTCGGACTGGATCCCGCGGTCGACCGGCCCAGCCATGAGCGCTGGATTCAGGCGGTGCATCCCGCCGACCGCGCCTGGGTCGACGCCGAAATGGTTCATGCGCGCGCCAGCGGCACGCCACTGGCGATCGAGTACCGTATTGTCAATTCGGACCAGCGCGTGCGTTGGGTCTACACCATCGGCCGCCAGCGCATCGCTGCCGAAGGACGCATCGACGGCATGGTCGGCATCGTGCTCGACATCGATGCCCGCAAGCAGGCGGAGGAGCGCCTGCGTCTGTCGGCGGCGGTCATTGACAGCACTCGCGACGGCGTTGTCGTCACCGACCTCGATGCCCGCATGATCGCGGTCAATCGCGCCTATTGCGAAATCACCGGTTATGACGAGGCCGAGTTGCTCGGGCAGAATCCGCGGATGCTGCAGTCCGGGCGCCACGACACTCGCTTCTACCGCGACATGTGGGACAGCCTCACCGGCGGCGGCCATTGGCAGGGCGAGATCTGGAGCCGGCGGCGCAACGGCGAGGTTTATCCCGAGTGGCTCACCATCAGCGTGGTCCGCGACGAAGGCGGGTGCCCGCGTCACTATGTGGGTGTGGTCACCGATATCACGCGGTTGAAGCAGACCGAAGCGGAACTGGCGCGGCTCGCGCATTACGACCCGTTGACCGGGCTGCCGAATCGACTGCTCGCGCAATCGCGGCTGGACTTCGCGATCGAGCGCGCCGAGCACGAAGGGCGACGGCTGGCGCTGCTGTTCATCGACATGGACCGCTTCAAGACCGTCAACGACAGTCTCGGGCATCAGGTCGGCGATGAGTTGCTGTGCGCGGTGGGCGCGCGCTTCCGCAAGGCGACCGGTGACGCCGATACCGTCGCGCGCCTCGGCGGCGACGAATTCCTGGTCATCGTCGAAAACGTGGGCAACGCCCGCGCTGCCGCCGATGTCGCACGCGACCTGCTGGGCTGCCTCAGCGCCCCGTTCCTGCTGCCCAGCGGCCATGAGGTGTTCGTCGACGCCAGCATCGGCATCAGCCTGTTTCCCGAAGACGGCAGCACCGCGACCGATCTGGTGCGCAGCGCCGACGCTGCCCTCTACCGGGCCAAGGATCTCGGGCGCAACACTTTTCACTTCTACACGGCGAATCTGGTCGACGCCGCCAGCGATCGGCTCGAACTCGAAGGGAGGCTGCGCCGCGCGCTTGGCCGCGACGAGTTTGTGGTGCACTACCAACCGCTGCTCGAGTGCGAAACCAGCGCGATTGTCGGCGTCGAGGCGTTGGTCCGCTGGCAGCCGCCGGGAGAGCCGATGGTCTATCCGGGGCGCTTCATCGAACTCGCCGAAGAAACCGGATTGATCGGTGCGCTCGGCGACTGGGTGCTGGAAACCGCCTGCCGCCAGGTCCAGCGCTGGCGCCGCAGCGGCAGTCCCGACCTGCGGCTCAGCGTCAACATGTCGGCACGCCAGTTGCGCCAACCCGAGTTTCCCGATCGCGTCACCCGCATCCTTTCCGACACCGGCCTCGATCCGGATGCGCTCGAGCTGGAAATCACCGAATCGATGCTGATGGAGCACGGCAGCATGGTCGTCGGCACGCTGCATGCGCTCCGCAGCCTCGGCGTGCGCGTCGCCATCGACGATTTCGGTACCGGCTACAGCTCGCTTGCGTACCTCAAGCGCCTGCCGCTGGACACGCTGAAGATCGACCGCAGCTTCGTCGCCGACATCCCCAGTCACGAGGGCGGCGCCGAAATCGCCGCGGCGATCATCGCGCTCGCCCACACCCTGCACCTCGAAGTGCTCGCCGAGGGCGTCGAAAACCAGGCCCAGCTGAATTTCCTGAAGGCGCAGAGTTGCGACTACTTCCAGGGATTCCTGATCAGCCCGGGCGTCAGCGCCGAAGAACTGTCCGCGCGCTTTCTCGGTCACTGACCCCGCCCCGGAACGCCACTGGCCGGCATTCCCCCTGCCGGCCTGACCACGTACAATCCGGTCGCCATTGCCGGCGTAGCTCAATTGGTAGAGCAACTGATTTGTAATCAGTAGGTTGTAGGTTCAAGTCCTATCGCCGGCACCAGTTAAATCAATGGCTTGGCGCGACACTTCGGCCGTCTAGACGGCCGTTTGCTTTTGGTGGGTCACCAATAGGTCACCAGCCGGCGGCGTTTCGGGTCGTAAGAAGAGACCAAGCCCGCACTGGGCGGACTCGGTCTGCCGACTAGACTTGACCGATGACGCCAGACCGCCTAGCCGAAAGCCGTTTACTTCCTGTTTTGGCGATGCGCGTCCGGACGGCGGGATGCGCGAACGCCTTGGCGACAGAGGCGGCTTCGAGGCACAGCGACAAGTCGCTGCTTTCTATATGAACGAAAAAGCGGACTTATTCAAACCATGCATCGCCCGGACATTGACGGCCAGCGTCACGGCCAGGTTCTTCAGCAGCTGCCGGCCTTCGGGCTGCAGCTGGTCGGAGTTGAAGGCGAACAGCAGGCTGCT
>JAIMJQ010000148.1 GCA_020693165.1 Xanthomonas sp.
GCCTTCGTGCGTGCGGTGCGTGCGTCGTCGGCCGGTCAGTAACTCAGCCTTTTTGACCTGACCCCATCATGGCCTTCGACCTCCCGCCCATCGCCAAGACCGCCGAACGCCTACTCGTTGAAATCGAGCAGGCCGTGCGCGCGTTCCCGCGTTACCACAAGTACGCGATCGGCCAGGACCTGCGCACTCAGGCAATGGCGATCGCGCGGCTGTGCAACCGCGCATGGCGGGATCGGCCGCGTCAGCTGCACTGGACCGACCAGCTGATCTGGGCCATCGACGAGGTCAAGCTGAGCCTGCAACTGGCCCAGCACCTGCGTGCCTTCCGCAGTTTTCACCAGTTCGAGCAGCTGATCCGCCTTGCCGAGGATCTCGGCAAGCAGGCCGGCGGCTGGAAGCGTCAACAGCAACAACACCCCAAGGGCCAGAATCCGCCGCGCACTGCCGCGCCGGAGCGTGCCCAGACACTGAGTACCCGCGCCGCCTCCGCTCACGCAGGGGCCAACCAATGACGACGCCACGCTACCCCTCGGGCTGCGCGGCCTGGTCGCAAGTGCGCGGGGATGCGTCGGATTCGTCCTGCGCGTGGTTCGTCGATTTCGGCAACGGCTACGCCGACGACTGCCACCGCGACCTCAACGCCGCCTTCGTGCGTGCGGTGCGTGCGTCGTCGGCCGGTCAGTAACTCGGCCTTTTTGATCATTCCCCAGGAGCACCACCAATGAACGCAGCCACCGCAGCCCGACCGATCGACGCCACCAGCGTCGCCACCAGCGTCGCCACCCCCGCCCGCTTCGCCGACAACGGCGACGGCACGATCACCGACACCACGACCGGCCTCACCTGGTCGAAGGCGACGCTAACGCCGAAGGAAGTGAACCACGCCGCGGCCGAGGCGACGTGCGCCGCGCTCGACCTCGGTGGCCACACCGATTGGCGCCTGCCGACGATCGAGGAGCTGTTCGCCCTCGCCGACCGCAGCAAGGTCCGCCCGGCGATCGATACCAACGCCTTCCCCGACACGAAGAGCGATTGGTACTGGTCGAGCACCGTGCATGCGTCGGATTCGTCCTGCGCGTGGTTCGTCAGTTTCAGCTTCGGCCTCGCCAACCTCTACCACCGCGGCGACGACGGCGCCTTCGTGCGTGCGGTGCGTGCGTCGTCG
>JAIMJQ010000032.1:0-13272 GCA_020693165.1 Xanthomonas sp.
GCAATGACGAATCAACGACTTACGATATCGGTTCATGGAAAGCCTTCAGTTTCACCAAAAACTGCGCGGTGACCTTGAACCCGCTCATCCTGAGCAGAGCGTCCGACGCCTTATCAGGACGCGGCGTCGAAGGACGCGCGGATTTATGCGACACCGGGCTCACCGCTCACCCTTCGCCCTTCGACAGGCTCAGGGCAATCGGGCCCGCGTCCCGGTGAAGCTCTGGGACGCTCTGCTCAGGGCGAACAGTGTCTATTGGATTCAATGACTTACGGCATGGGTTCATGGAAAGGCGCTCCGAACCAATCTGCGCCGACGGGACGCGGCGCTTGCGCAGGACCGGGGGCGGTTGCGTCGTGACCCTCAATCCTGGCAGGGGCCCTGGGCGATACCGCCATCCCGAGCCCGGGACAACAGCGTCGCGATCCGACGCATCGATGACCGATCGTCTGCGTGGGCGTCAGTTCTTGCCGCGCATCAGCAGCAGCACGACCCCGGCAAGCACCAGCCCGCCTCCGGCCCAGATCGGAACGTTGACGGTCTTCTTGTCCTTGATCGACAAGCTGATCGGTCCGACCTGTGTCGAGTGCGTGTTCTCGGTATAGGTGAAGCTGCCGTAGGCGAGGCCGAGCACGCCGGCGACGATCAGGACGATTGCCAGCAATCGGGTTCCGCTCATGTCAGTGGCTCCTCGGTGTCATCGAATCAGATGCGACCGCGCCGACCCATGATCAGCGAGACCAGGAACAACACGATGAACACCAGGAACAGGATTTTCGCGATGCCGACTGCAGAGCCGGCAATGCCGCCGAATCCGAGGACTCCTGCGACCAGCGCGATGATCAGGAAGATGATGGCGTAATTCAGCATGGGAGTTCTCCGTGGCGTGCGGTGGCGGCTGCATCACGCTGACGCAGCTTTCTTGATTCATGCGTGCATGCTGGATGCAGCCCGCCGCAGCGTCGGTGCGCCAGCACACACAAATCGGCTGCCGGCAATCCACCACGGGTGCTGGCGACTTGGTTCGCTGTCGCACCGACGCGCCAGCCTGGCGCAGGCAGACTCGGCGCGAGCTGCACACAACCAGGAGCAAGTCCATGATGAACAAATTGATTCCAGTCGCCGCATTGGCGGTGCTGATGCTGACGGGTTGCCAGGAAACCCCGATGGAAACCGCCAAGGATGTCTCGAAGGCGCGTCAGGAAGCCGCCAAGGACGTCAATCAGGCGCGTGACGACAAGGCTCAGGTGGTCGCCAACACCAACGAGCAGATGGCCGATGCCCGCCAGGACTACGCCGAGACCGATGCCGCCGCGCGACAGGACTATGCCGAGACCGACGCGGCAGCGCGCAAGAAGCTGACGGCCGCCGAGTCCGAGGCGATGATCAAGACCGCGCATGCGGATTTCGACATCGCCAGCGCCCAGGCGAGCGGTCGGGCGGACGTCGCCCGGCAGGCATGCGGCTCGAAGACCGGTGTCGACAAGGATGCCTGCGTCAGCGAAGCGGACGCGACCCTCGCGGCTGAACTGGCGCAAGCCACTGCCAATCGCGATGCGACGCTGGTGGCGGCTGACCATCGCGAGTAATCCGATCGTTTTCCAAGGCGGGCGACCAGCAGCATCGGTCGCCTTTTCCTTGTCTGCCGTCAGCGCAAACGCAGGTTCTGGGCCAGCCGCCACGCCACCCAGCCGCGCTGCAACCAGGTGACGATGCCGCGCGGTCGCACCACGGCGTACACGGCAACCGCACCGATCAGCCACTGCGGGTGCTGCCGGATGATGCGCACGACCGCAACACCCTGGTCCACCAGCGCCAGCGGCGCCTGCAGCGGCAGGATTTCCTGCGCCAGCGTCTGCCGTTGCGCAGCTGCGGCCTCCACGAGTATCTCGCGGCGGGCTTGCAGCGCGATCAGCTTGGGATTCATCGGCGTGTCAGAAATGCGCGATCCTTGCTCAATTCGAGCAGGCTCGCAGCGAACGGCTTGGGCTGGGTGCGCAGCTTGTGCAGCGCCAGGCGCCAGGTGCCGATACCCACCAGCACGAAGAACCCCGCCAGACCCGCCAGCACCGCAATACGATGGGTGTCCCAGAAGGCGAGCACGATCACCATCGTCGTCAGCACCACGCCGACACCGATGCTCATCGCGGCGGTGAGCGCCAGCCCGAGCATCGACATCAGTTGCAGGTTCCCCTGCTCGACATCGGTGGCCAGCAGGCTGAGCCGCGTCTGCACGACGCCGACCAGGGTTCCTGCCAATCGTGTGACCGATTCGAGGAGACCCTTTTTCTCAGGGGGAACGGCGTCGCTCATCGCAAGGAGCGCCGCTCAGCTGCGTCGCAGCAGCAGGCCGAGCACGAAGCCAATGCCGCCGGCGACGCCGAGCGCTGCCCACGGATTCTCGTGCACGTAGACGTCGGTCGCAGCGACCGCCTTCTTGCCGTTTGCGACCAGCGTCGCCTGCGATTGGGCGATGCGCTCGCCGACCTTGCGAATGGATTCCCGCGTCCTGGCGCGCACTTCATCGAGCTTGGCGTCGCCCTGGTGGGCGGTGGCCTTGAGCAGCGCCTCGGCGTCGTCGATGACCACCTTGAAATCGGCGATCAGTTGTTCCTGGCCGAGGTCGCTGTTGCCGGAGACGGAGTTCATGAGTGCTTTCCTTGCCAGTTGGATGTCTGCCGACAATCCGCTCATGACGGGGAAAGCTCTGTGCGTTGTCACACCGAAGTGGTTCGGTCGTCTGCCTGCCGCCGATCCGGTGGGCTCGAACCTGGTGCGAACGCTTCTGCGCAGAAAATCGCCGGAAGCCGCAGCTCGGTGTACCCGCCATGGCGCGTACACCGGCTGCCCGGACGCTGCTATTCGCCCGCCTCGACGACGATGAACAGCGACCCCTCGCCACGACGCACCAGCAGCAGTGTGGCGTCATCGTCGGCCTGCTCGCCGATCGCCTTGCGCAATTCGGAAATGGACTTCACGCGCTTGCGATTGGCCTCGAGGATCACATCGCCGCGGGCGAGTCCGGCGCGCGCGGCAGGGCCTTGCTTGACGCCGGTAATCAGTACTCCGCCGGCAACGCCGAGTTGCTCGACTTGCTCGGCGGTCAGGTCGGAAACCGCGATCCCGAGTCGCGACTCCTGCGCTTCCTGCGGCGCCGCGTTGCCCGGGCGTGGCGTTGTGCCCGCCGTCGCTTGTTCGTCGAGTTTGCCGATGGTGACCGTAATGTCGCGCTTCTTGCCATCGCGCAGGACCTCGACTTTCGCCTTCGCGCCGACCGGCGTGGCGCCGACCAGCGGCGGCAGTTCCCCGGAGCTCTCGAGCAGCTTGCCGTTGAAGCTGAGCACGATGTCGCCCGGCTTGATGCCGGCATTGTCGGCCGGACCGTCGGGCTCGACCGATGCCACCAGCGCGCCACGCGGGCGATCGAGGCCGAAGGCGCGCGCATGCGCACCGGTCACCGGCTGGAACTGGATGCCGAGGAAGCCGCGCTCGACGAAGCCTTTGTCCGCCAGCTGTTTGGCGATCAGGTTGGCGGTGTTGATCGGGATCGCGAAGGACAGCCCCATGTAGCCACCGCTGCCCGACAGGATCTGCGAGTTGATGCCGATGACTTCGCCGCGCGAATTGAACAGCGGGCCGCCGGAGTTGCCGGGGTTGACCGCCGCGTCGGTCTGGATGAAGGGTACATACTGCTCACGCAACTCGCGGCCGGTGGCGCTGACGATGCCCTGGGTCGCGGTGTAGCTCATGCCGAATGGCGCGCCGATGGCGAGCACCCATTCGCCGACCTCGAGATTGTCGGAGTCGCCGAGGCGCACGACCGGCAGGCCGGTCGCCTCGATCTCGATCAGCGCGACGTCGGTGCGTTCGTCGGCGCCGAGCACCTTGGCCTTGAACTCGCGATTGTCGGACAGGGTGACCACGATCTCGTCGGCGTCCTTGACCACGTGCGCGTTGGTCAGGATGCGGCCGCCCGATTCGACGATGAAGCCGGAACCGGAGCCGCGGCGCTCCGGCGCCTCGCCCTGCTGGCCCGGATGGCCGGGGATGCCGAAGCGGCGGAAAAACTCGTTGAACGGACTGTCCTCGCCGAACTGCTCCTGCAGGCTGCGGTCTTCGCCGCGAACCGCAATCTGCACCACGGCGTCGCGGTTGCTGCGCACGATCTGACGGAAGTCGGGCAACGCGATGCCGCCGCTGGAGATCGCCGCGGGCGCCTCGACGCGCTCGGCCATCGTGCGGGAGTCGGTTTGCGCGCCGTTCTGCGCGTACAGGCCGGCGCCGAGCGCCAGCGCCACCAGGGTCAGGACTATGCCAACGCGTGCTTGGGACATGGGGTCAGATTCTTCTATGCAGTTGTGGGGGGACCTGATGCTTAGACCGGAAAAGTGCATCGGGTTCCCCCGAAGTGGGTCTCGATCAGGTCTGTTTAACGTTTGCCGTTCGCGGTCCTGCGTTCAGGCAAGCGCCTTGCCGGAGCCTCGATGTGGGGGCATCGGCGGCTTCAATTCAAGATGCACGCGGCCGCGCATGGGTTGCGTCAACACATTGTTCCACGGAGTCGCGCTATGTTTCACCGGTATGCAGTCCATTTCGCGTCATCGCCATTCCATTGCGTCCGGCACCCGTTGCTGGCGCTGGCTGCTGATCTGTGCTGCCCTGCTGCTCGGTGGCTGCGCCACCTTGTGGGGCGGCGGTGACCAGGAAGCGCCGCCGGGGTCCGATGCGCCGAGGGACCGCAGCCAGCAACGGGTGCGCGTGTTCATCACCGGCGTCACCGGCGAGATGAAGAAGTCGGTGTCCTCGGCGCTGGAGCTGAAAGGCCTGATGTCGCGCAGCGACGCCAGCGACGCGCTGGTCAAACGCGTGCACCGGCGCGCGGCGAAGCAGATGAGCAAGGCGCTGGAGCCGTTCGGCTACTACCACGCGAAGATCGACAGCACGCTGGTCGAAGAGGGCAATACCTGGATCGCGCGCTTCACCGTCGATCCGGGTGAGCCGACCAAGGTGGTCGATGTCGATGTCAGCGTCGCCGGACCCGGCGGCGACGATGATCGGGTGCAGCGGGCGATCGCACGATTCAAGCCGGCGCCGGGTGAGGTGCTTGACCATCGCATCTACGAGGAGAGCAAGGCGAAGATCTCCGATGCGCTGGCCGAACGCGGCTACCTCGGCGCCGAGATCGTCAGCAAGAGCGTCGGCGTGCGCCTTGCCGAGCACAGCGCACGGGTCGATCTCAAGTTTGAGTCGGGGCCGCGTTTCAAGCTCGGCGAGACCCGGATCGAAGGGGCGCAGTTTCCCGAAGCGTTGTTGCTCGATTACCTGCCGTATCGCGTCGGCGACGATTTTCGCCAGGAGGAGTTGCTCAAGCTGCAGGCGCGCCTGCTGGAAAGCGACTACTTCAGCGAGGTCGAGATCGAGGTCGATCCGGAGCAGGCAGTCGACCAGACCATTCCGATCCTGGTCCGGGTGGTGCCGGCCAAGCGCACCATCTACACCGGCGGCGTGGCCTACGGCACCGACACTGGCGCCGGCGTGCTCGGCGGCATCAATCGGCGCTGGCTCAACGATCGCGGCCACAAGGCCAATATCCGCACCGAGATCAGCCAGAACCTGCAGTCGCTCGGCGGCCAGTACCAGATTCCGCTAAAGGGCCAGGACCGCAAGTCCTTCGTGGTCGGCTTGAGCTACCGCGACGAGACCACCGAGACCACGGTCGAGGAACTGACCATCCTGCAGGTGGGCTATCGGCGCGAGAACGAGGCGGGAACGTTCGCTTACGGGATGGCCGCCCAGAGCGGCGACTTCGAGGTCGGCGAGCTACCCGGCAACAGCACGCTCTACTATCCCGAAGTGCGCTGGATGCGGCGCGAAGCCGATGATTTCCTCAATCCCACGCAGGGCTGGTCGGTGGTCGCGGACGTGCGCGCCGCGCCATCCGGCGTCGGCGACGCCGGTTTCGCCTATGCGCGCGCCGAGGCCAAACTGCTGCGGCCGCACGGTGAGATGAACCGCTGGACGGCGCGGCTGACGCTGGGCGCGTTGTGGACCGACGATTTCGACAAGATGCCGCCGAACCTGCGCTTTTTCGCCGGTGGCGATCGCAGCCTGCGCGGCTTTGGCTACCAGGAGCTCGGGCCGCTGAACAGCATTGGTGAGGTCAACGGGGGTCACTATCTGGCCGTCGGGTCGTTCGAATATGAGCGCCATCTGTTCGGCGACTTCGGGCTGGCCGGCTTCGTCGATGCCGGCAATGCCTTCGATGCCGGCGATTTCGACGTCGCTGCCGGTGTCGGTCTCGGCTTGCGCTGGCGTTCGCCGGTTGGCCTGGTGCGCGTCGACCTCGCCGCGCCGGTCGCCGGCGATGGCGATGGGCTGCGTCTGCACCTCGTCATCGGGCCCGAGATATGAGGCGGTCGCTGCGCTGGCTCGCCGGTTTGTTCGCGGTCCTGCTTGCAGCGGCGCTCGCGGCGGGCGCCTGGCTGCTGCACACCGAGTCGGGCATGCGCTGGGCGCTGGCCAGCGGCATTGGCGCGGCCGTCGGACAGATCGATTACAGCGCCGCGCGCGGCACGCTCGCCGCCGGGTTCGAGATCGACGCGCCGCGCGTGGTGCTGCCGCAGTTGCATATCGAGGCCACGCAACTGCAGGTGCGCCTGCGCCCGTATGCGCTATGGCGCGGCGAACTGCTGCTGGAATCGCTGCGACTGGTCGGCGCCCATTACACGGTGCTGCCCGATCCCGACGACCAGCCGGCGCCGAGCGCCGGCCGACCCGGCCGCATCGACCTGCCATTCGACGTCGTGCTGCAGAACATCGACCTGGTGGACAACGAGTTCGACTACGGTGGCGACGACCCTTTGGTTTTTTCGATTGGCGCCCGCGAGATCGCGATCCGTGCCGGCAAGTTGTCGATCGACGGCCTGGCTCTGCGGCAGGGTGATATCGCGATGCGCGCGAATGCGGCCGTCGACACCACCAGCGACTGGGCCGGCGAGTTCGCCAGCGAGGGCGAGTGGACCTTGCCGGCGGTGTTGCATCGCGGCCGCTTGCGGCTGTCCGGCGATCTCGACGCGCTGGCGATGGAAATGGCCATGGAAGGCGGCGGCGAACTGCGCCTGGACGCCAACTTGCAGCGTCCGCTGGAGGCGCCGGGCATCGCCGGTCGCCTCGGTGCCACGCAACTCGACCTCGCCAGCTTCGGCATCGATGGCCCGATCGGCAAGCTCGATCTCGATCTCGCGTTCGACTGGACCGACAACAAGCTCGGTGTCGCCGGTCCGATCGCAATCGATGGCCGTACCCTCGACCTGGCCGTCACCGGACTCGAGATCATTGGCCAGCAATTGCACGTCGATGTGCTCAGGCTCGGTTCGGCCGAAGTCGGGCAACTGACGGCAACCGGTCGCTGGCCGCTGAACCCGGAGGCCGCGCCAGGGACGCTGGCGCTCGGACTCGATCGCTTCTGGCCAGGCGACTGGCGCGGCGAGCTCGATTCGCTGCCACCACGGGTCACCGGTACGCTGGCGCTGACCGGCCATGTGATCGACTGGCAGTTCGAATTCGACGGCAGCTGGAGCCGCGGCGATCCGAACGGGCCGCTGCGGCTCACGGCCAGCGGCAAGGAGCAGCGCATCCTGGTAGGGCCGTCGCAGATCGGCCTGGCGCAAAGCCTGCTCAAGTTCGATGGCGCGGTGGCGCTCGGGGAGCAGACCGTGCTGGGCTTCAACCTCGACGCGACCGCGCTCGATCCAGCGATGCTGGCGCCACCCTGGCCCGGCACTGTCAATGCGACGGCGCGCCTGGAGGCCACGATTGGCGACCAGACGCGCTGGTCGCTGGCGATCGCGCAATTGAGTGGCGAGCTGCGCGCTGCACCGATCAGCGCCAGCGGCGCGTTCAACGGCGTCGACGCGCATCCGGACGGCGGCCAGCTCGATCTGCAATGGGGCAGCAGCAAGGTTGCCGTGGCGATCCCGGCGACGGACGCGCTGCAACTGCAACTGACGGCATTCAACCTCGGGCTGGTCGGCCCCTGGCAAGGACTGGTCGACGGCCGTGTGGATGCACAGCTGCATGCCGACTTGACCGAGACCAGGCTGCAGCTGCAGGTCGCCGGCCTGGTGATGGAGGACGAGGGTATCCGGGCCGCTTCGCTGCGGATCGACAAGCAGGCCGGCTGGCAGCTGGACCTGGCCGCCGAAGCGCTCGAAGTGGCCGGCGCCCGCTTCAGCAGCCTGCGCCTGGTCGGTTCCGGCACCGCCGCGGCGCATCGGCTGCAACTCAGTGCCGAGGAATCGCGCGGACAGATCGAAGCCGGCATCGCCGGGACCTGGCGCGAACCGGCATGGTCGGGCACGCTGGAGAGCTTGCAGATGACGCCGATCGGTGGCGCCAGCTGGACGCTGGCGGATACGTCCCAGCTTGGTTGGGATGGCAAGCGCTTCACGCTGACGCCCGCCTGCCTCGAGGTCGCGGCGGCACGCGCCTGCATCGGCGTCGATCACTCTGCCACTTCGACTCGCCTCGATATCAACATCGACGCATTGCCGTTGGCTGAAATCTGGGCCTTTGTTCCGACCAGCGACTGGAAGGTGCTGGGCGCACTGGCCGGCGGCGGCGTACTGACCCTCGATCCCGCCGGTGCCATGGCCGGTGCCTTGCGGTTCGTCGTCACCGATGGCGTGCTCGATGCCGGCGCGGAATCGGGCGAGAAGCTCGCCTTCGATGCCGATCTCGCTTTCGATGGCGCCATGTCGCTGCTCGACGCGCAGGTCAACCTCGGCGAGCACGGCAGTTTCAGCGCGCGTGCCGCCGGTATCGGACAGGAGGGCGGTGAGCTGACGCTGACGCTCGCCATCAGCGACTTGAGCTTCGTCGATGGATTGTCGGCGGAAGTGCAGGGCATGCGCGGGCGCCTCGATGGCGAGTTGCGCGCGCCACTGGCCAACCCGCGCCAGCTGCAAGGTATGTTGCTGTCGAGCGAGTTGCAGTTCGAACTGCCGGTTGCGGGGCTGAAGGCAACCGCCGGCAGGCTCGGACTGCAATTTGCCGGGGACGGGCAGTTGCGACTGGACGGCACTTTCAACATCGCGCCAGGCACCTTGCGTATCGAGGGCCAGGTTGGCCTCGGCGAAGGTAGCGAAGCAGAAATTCGTATCGTCGGCGACAACGTCGGCCTGGTCGACCTGCCTGCGGTGCAACTCGCCGGGGACACCAACTTCCTGGTCAAGTTTGCCCCCGGCGGTCTGGTGATCGATGGCGGCATCCTGCTCAGGCAAGGCAAGATCAACCTCGACCGGGTGACGCCGGCGGTGCCGGCGTCGGAGGACGTGGTCATCGAGGACGCCCCGCCGCCGCCGCCGCCATTGCCGATCACCGCCGACATCAGCGTCGCCATGATGCAAGCGGTCGATCTCGTCGGTTTCGGCATCGAGGCCAAGCTCAACGGCGGCGTGCGCGTCAACCAGCGTCCTGGAAAGATCCCGCGCGGGCAGGGCGAGATCCTGGTGACGGGCATCTACAACGCCTATGGCCAGAAGCTCGACATCGAGCGCGGACGCCTGGGTTTTGGCAACCGCCGCGTCGACAACCCGAGCCTCGACATCCTCGCGATCAAGCGCGTCGACCGCCAGCGCGTCGGCGTGCAGGTGCGCGGCACCGCCAAGCGCCCGATTGTGCGCATGTATTCGGAATCGCCAATGGACCAGTCGGAAATTCTGTCTCTGCTGGTGCTGGGACACTCCAGTTCCACCGCCGACGGTGCCGCGGGCGCACAACTGGACGAGTACGCCGATGCCATGCAGACCGCCGGCGCCAGCCTTGCCGCCGGCAGCATCGGCAAGAAGTTTGGTCTCGCCGCCGGCGTCGAGAACTTCGGTTCGGCGATCGGCTCGGCATTGGTGGTCGGCAAGTACATCTCGCCGCGCTTCTTCGTCGGCTACGGCTCCAGCCTGCTGGAAGCGACGCAACTGGTCATCCTGCGCTACCGCTGGACCGAGAACATCGAACTGGAACTGGTCAGCGGCGACGAGCAAAAAGGCTCGGTGAGCTGGCGCACCGAGCGCTGAGGCAGGTCAGGGTTGCCGGCGCGGTCGGTGCAGGTCGAGCCTCCGAGAATCCGTAGGATGCAAACTCGAGGACTCAGGGCGTGCTGCTGATATTCGCAGAGGCCTTGACGGCACCGCCGTCGGCCAGCGCGGCGCTGCCCGGACAGCGCAGAAACGCCGATTGACTCAGCCAGTTCGCATCGGGGTAGTAAGCGAACAGCAATTGCCCCTGTTTGAGACTGTCGATCACGCCTTGCGCCACCTCGCGGCGCACCGCCGGGCAGCCAAAACTGCGGCCCAGGCGACCCTGGCGCTGCGCCATTTCCGGATTCACGTAGGGCGCGCCGTGCATGACGATCGCCCGCGAGCGGGCGCGATCGTTGATGCCCGGTTCCAGTCCGTCCATGCGCAGCGAATAGCCATTGCCGCCCTGGTAGGTCTCTGCGGTCCGGAACAGGCCAAGACTGGACTGATGACTGCCTTCGACATTGGAAAAACGCTGTGCGAAGTTTTCGCCGCTGCCGCGTCCGTGGGCGACGTGTTCGCGATACAGCAGTCGCAACGGCTTGAACTCGAACACCCACAGGCGCGGTTCGGTCGAGGGTTGCGCATAGTCGATCACCGCCATGCGATCGTCGGTCTGCGCTTCGTCGTGATGGATGGCGCAGGCGCGTGCCTGCAGGGCCAGGCGCAGGACCTGCGGATCGGCGTCCGGCGCCAGTCGCGCCAGATCCTCGACCGCGACTGCCGCCGCGGCGCCGGTGGAAAGAAAAAGGCTGAGCGCCGCGAACAGTCGCAAGGAAGAGATCGTCATGGTTCCGAAAATAGCCGAAGTTCAGGGCCCGCGAACTGTGTCCGCGTCCGCAGCTTCATCTGCGTCCAACACCGTTACGTTGGGTCGCGGATCGAGTGGGTCGTCGGTGACGATCACGGTCGTTCCCGCAACGAGCCAGCCATAGACCGTGGATGCGAATACCGGCGGCAGGTTCATCGCGCGCATCGCGACCGCGTCGAACAGCGCGTGACCGGGTGGGTCGTGGTCGGGCAACGCCAGTTCCAGCCAGCGATGCGCCGGTCGATTCGGCAACACCGGACTCGGGCCGTCGCCGACGCCCTCCAGCATCACGAAAGCGTGCAGTCCGAAGCGGACATCGGGCGCGATGTCGATCCGGGCGCGGGCGATCTCGACGCCGTTGCGAATCACCACCACCGCCGCATCGGCGCTGCTGATCAGCACCGACAGTGGGCCCTCCGCGGCCAGCTCGGGGCTGATGTGGTAGCGCTGCGGCGCGCTGAAGCGGCGTTCGCGCGACTTGCCGCTGTCCGCCACGATCGGCGCGAAGAAGCCCGGGAAGGCCAGCGCCGGTGCCGGCGAGGCGGCGTCGGCGACGATCACGATCATGCCGCGCTGGGTAACGTCGTAGAGCTTGCTCGCGAATGCCTTGGGCAGGCGGATGCAACCGTGCGATGCCGGCTTTCCGGGCACCTGCCCCGCATGCAACGCCACGCCGTCCCAGGTCAGCCGCTGCATGTACGGCATCGGCGCATTGTCGTAGCGGTTGGAGTAGTGCTCGACGCGCTTTTGCAGGATCGAATACATGCCGGGCGGCGTCTCGTATCCGGGCCTGCCGGTGCTGACCGTGGTGACGCCGATGCGCACGCCATTGCGGTAGACGTAGCCGAGCTGCTGCGGCAGGCTGATCACCATCGTCAGCGGCCCGCTCGGCGCCAGTTCCGGCATCCACAGGTACTCGCCGGGCTGCAGCGTGATCGCGCCGGGCGCGTTGACCTGCGCCGGCAAGGCCGCGGTGAAAGCCGACAGTATCAGTAGCAACGCCAACAGGCCTGGGATGCGATCCGGATTCATGTTCACTAACCGCCTCGCCATTCGTAAATGGAGCATTTGTCCGCAAAGGACAAAAAACTCTCTTGGGCCGCTCGATGTGCGGTCGAGTGCGCAGGAGTCGCTACCGGGAACTCCGGTGGGGGAATCTTGCCAGCAAGCGACTCAAGCGCGCTCACCGCGACGCCGCCGGCATGGTTTCGACGAGGAAGTCGATGAACGCGCGCACCGCGGGCAGCAGCCCGCGGCGGTGCGGGAACACGACGTGGAAGATGCCCAACGGCAAAGACCAGTCGGGCAGCACGCCGACCAACTCGCCGCGCGCCAGCGGGTCGCGCACCACCGATTCGGGCAGCAGCGCGATGCCGCAGCCGGCCAGCGCCGACTGCAGCAGCAGATCGAAACTGTGGCAAACAAGCCGCGGGCTCAGTTCGACGCGTGCGGTGGCGCCGTCGCGCCCGGTCAGTAGCCAGGTCTGGCGCTCGTGCGTCGAGTCGAAACCCAGCGTGGCGTGGTCGATGAGGTCGCCCGGAACCTGCGGCGCGCCTCGCCCAGCGAGGTATGCCGGACTGGCGACCAGCAGTTCGCACAGCTCGGCAAACTGGCGCATCACCACGCCGTCTTCCCCGGTCGGCTGCGTGCGCACGCGCAGCGCGGCATCGAAGCCTTCGGCCAGCAGATCAACGCGGCGGTTGCTGACATCGAGGTCGACACGCACCTGTGGGTAGCGCGCCAGGAACTGCGGTAGTACCGGCGCCAGCATGCCCGACGCGACCGCCGTCGGGCAGGCGACGCGGATGCGCCCGCGCGGCTCGGCACGCGCGTGCTCGACCACGTCGAGCGCAGCCTGCGCCTCGGTCAACATGGCTTCGCAATGGCCGTAGAGCTGGCGGCCGGTGTCGGTGACGCTGAAGCGGCGCGTCGAGCGCTGCAGCAGGCGCACACCAAGCCGCGCCTCCAGTGCATTGACGTGACGCGACAGCCGCGACTTGGGCACCTGCAGCGCACGCCCGGCCGCCGCGAAGCCGGCGTGCTTGACCACCATGGCGTAGTAGTAGAGATCGTCGAGGCTGGCGGCGGGGATCATCGGATGGGAAGGAAAAAGGAAAAAGGAAAAGGGAAAGGGCAAAAGGAAAGGGCAAAAGGGAAAAGGGTCGGGGCCGTGCGGCCGATTTCCCCGACGTCTCCATCAAGCGCGCCTTTGTGGGTCCAGACTGGTCTGGACGCTCTTTTGTAGGTCCAGACTTGTCTGGACGCTTTTTGGTGGGTCCAGACTTGTCTGGACATTCTTTTGTAGGTCCAAACTTGTCTGGACGCTCTTTGGTGGTTCCAAACTTGTCTGGACGCTCTTTGGTGGGTCCAGACTTGTCTGGACGCTCT
>JAIMJQ010000032.1:13331-31689 GCA_020693165.1 Xanthomonas sp.
CGCTCTTTTGTAGGTCCAGACTTGTCTGGACGCTCTTTGGTGGGTCCAGACTTGTCTGGACGCTCTTTTGTAGGTCCAGACTTGTCTGGACGCTCTTTGGTGGGTCCAGACTTGTCTGGACGCTCTTTGGTGGGTCCAGACTTGTCTGGACGCTCTTTTGTAGGTCCAGACTTGTCTGGACGCTTCCCGCCGGTTGCTCGAAGAGCGTCCATACCAGTCTGGACCCACAAGAGCGCAGCCGTAAGCTGCTTCCTCATTAAACCCAAAAACAGAACGTCGAGTGTCGATTTCACCCGATTATCATCGATTGGAATCGCCCATAACATCTCCCCATCGCGGATCACCCGCTGACCCCGACTCGGAGAGCCTCATGAACATCCTGCACGTCGATTCCAGCATCTTGGGCGACCACAGCGCCAGCCGCGCGATCACCGCCGAGATCGTAACCCGCCTGCGTCTGCGGAACCGGGGTGTTACCGTCACCCGCGTCGATCTCGATGCCGAGCCGCTGCCACACCTGAGCGCATTGTCGCTGGCGCGCACCGATGCCACGGAGACGGCGCGTGCCGATCGCGCGATGTCCGATTTCCTTGCCGCCGACATCGTCGTCATTGGTGCACCGATGTACAACTTCTCGATCCCGTCGACACTGAAGGCTTGGATCGACCGTGTCGCCGTCGCAGGCAAGACCTTCCGCTACACCGCAAGCGGACCGGAGGGCCTGGCCAAGGGCAAGCGCGTGTTCCTGGCGATCACCCAGGGCGGCGTCCACGAACTCGGCGGCGCCAGCGAGCATCACGAATCCTATCTGCGCTTCGTGCTGGGATTCCTCGGTATCGACGACATCACCGTGGTGCGTGCCCAGGGCCTGGCTTCGACAGCGGGTCGCGACAGCGCGCTCGGCAACGCACTGGCGTGCGTGTCGCAGAATCTGCCGCTGGCGGCGTGAGTAGCTTTCGAGGGCACCAGGGCATGAGCACACGCGGGCACGTGTAGCAGCTTCGAAACGAGGTTGAGATTCTGCGTGCCCTCGTGCCCTCGTGCCCTCGTGCCCTCGTGCCCTCGCAACCCTTCACCCTGACACAAGGAGAATCCCCATGAACACCCGCCCGGTCACCCAGCGCATCCGCGGGATAGCCACCTCGGATGGTGCCGGCGTCAAGCTGACGCGCGTGATCGGCTCGCCGCAGTTGATGGAACTCGATCCCTTCCTGATGCTCGACGAATTCGGCACCGATCGCCCGGAGGACTACATCGCCGGCTTTCCCGATCATCCTCACCGCGGCTTCGAGACCGTGACCTACATGCTCGATGGGCGCATGCGCCATCGCGACAATCATGGCAATTCGGGCTTGCTGGTGCCGGGTTCGGTGCAGTGGATGAGCGCCGGTCGCGGCCTGGTGCACTCGGAAATGCCGGAGCAGGAAGAAGGTCGCATGCGCGGCTTTCAGCTGTGGATCAACTTGCCGGCGCGACTGAAGATGAGCGAGCCGCGTTACCAGGAACATGGCCCGGGCGAGATTCCCTCGGTCGACGTCGCGCCCGGCGTACGCGTCAAGGTCATTGCTGGCGAGGTTGCCGGCGTGCGCGGTCCGATCGACCAGCCGGCGACGGCGCCGGTCTACCTCGACTTGCACCTCGACGCCGACTGCGCCTTCCGCCATGCGCTGCCGGACGACCACAGCGCCTTTGTCTACGTTTACGAGGGCGCGCTGGCGGTGGGCGAGGGCAGTGGCGCGACCGCCGTCGCGGCGCAGCAACTGGCGGTGCTGGGCCGCGGCGACGCGGTCGCGCTGAGGGCCACCACAGCCGGCACGCGCGCGATCCTGGTGGCCGGACAGCCGCTGCGCGAGCCGGTCGCCCGCTACGGTCCATTCGTGATGAACACCCGCGAGGAGATCATGCAGGCGGTCGACGATCTGCGCGCAGGCCGCTTCTGAGCAGTCCACCGGCGTCGCTCTGTTGGCGCCATTCGGCCCGCGGCGGCAACGGTCCGACGCCGGACGGGTTGCCTGATGCTGCGCGGTGGTGGCGGTCCTGACCGGCATCGAGATCCCGTAGCCCGAGAAGTTCTGATGGCCTCGGGCTAGACTTCCGACTCCCACGCGCCGACCAAGGCCTGCATGATGACGCCCGTTCCCGCCGTCTATCCGATCGGTACTCCGGGGGTGCCTTGGGCTGCCGCGGAAGTCGCAGCATGGCAGTCGCGGCAAACGCGCAAGCGCAGCTACCGGGCTGATGTGATCGACCGGATCGACAAGTTCCGCGCGCGCTTCGAGGTGATCGAGTACGGCTGCATTGATGCTGGCGGCGACAGCTACCCGCTGTACGCGCTGAAGTCGCGCGACTGGCGCGACCAGCGCCCGTGCGTGCTGGTGACCGGCGGCGTGCACGGCTACGAGACCAGTGGCGTGCACGGTGCGCTGCGTTTCGTCGACCAGCACGCGCAGCGCCATGCCGATCGGGTCAACCTGATCGTCGCGCCATGCGTCAGTCCGTGGGCCTACGAGACGATCCAGCGCTGGAACTGGCATGCGCTCGACCCCAACCGGTCGTTCCGCGAGCCCAGCCCGGCGCCGGAGTCGGCCGCGTTGATGGCGCTGGTTGCGCCGTTTAGCGAACGCATCCTGCTGCACGTCGACCTGCACGAGACCACCGATAGCGACGAGTCCGAATTCCGCCCGGCGCTGGCGGCACGCGACGGCAAGACCCACGTTCCCGGCGAGATTCCGGACGGCTTCTACCTGGTCGACGACAGCCAGCATCCGCAGACCGAGTTCCAGCAGGCGGTGATTGCCGTGGTTGCCGCGGTCACCCACATTGCCGCGGCCGATCGCAACGGCGAGATCATTGGCTCGAAGGTGGTGGCGCCGGGGGTCATCCACTATCCGCTGAAGCAGCTCGGCCTGTGCGCCGGCATGACCGAGGCGCGCTTCAAGACCACCACCGAGGTCTATCCCGACAGCCCGCGCGCCAGTACCGGACAATGCGATGCAGCGCAGGTGGCGGCGGTTTGCGCAGCGATAGAGTTCGTGCTGGAGGCTTGAGTAACTGCGTGAGCTTCACGGCGCCCCTTCCGTTGCTCTGATTGGCGCTTCGAACTGGATCGGGCCCGTCGCTCTTACCGGCAGCGTGGACGTACCGAGCCGCGGGCAGCCGCCTTTCGTCGGTTCGGGCTTGTCCGAACGCTCCTGCTTTGGCTTTTGGCTCCGGCATGCAGCAAACCCGGATCGCAGCACGGCGAACAGCAACCGCAACAGCGTTCGCACAAGTCCGAACCCACGAAAGCGGCCAGACGGTTACCGATCAATGTCTAGCGAGTTGTCTGGTGGGAGACGGATGCGCCGGCCCCGCTGCCACGCCAATCGAGCCCAAGCGGGGTATCTTCCACCGTTCCCGCCCCGCACCCGGACTGTTGCCGTGCCCCTGACGATTCCCGAAGACAATGCCCTGCACGTGGCTGGCGCCGAGATCGGCGCACTGCTGCTGGCGCGGCGCATGAAACTGGCGGCGGCCGAATCGTGCACTGGCGGCTGGTTGTCCAAGGTGATGACCGAAGTGGCGGGCTGTTCCGACTGGTTCGATTGCAGTTTCGTCGCCTACAGCTACGAGGCCAAGGAATCGATGCTCGGCGTTTCCCGCGTTACCCTTGAAGAGCATGGCGCGGTCAGCCAGGAAGTGGTCGTCGAAATGGTGCGCGGTGCGTTGTCGCGCAGTCGCGCGAATGTCGCCGTGGCGATTACCGGTATCGCTGGTCCCACCGGCGGCACGCCGGGCAAGCCGGTCGGCACCGTCTGGCTGGCCTGGGGCAGGGGACATCACCCGCCGATCACGCAGATGGTTCATCTGCAGGGCGATCGCGACGCCGTGCGTCGACAGACGGTCGCGGTGGCGATGGAAGGCTTGCAGAAAATTCTGACATCGCCGAGCGAAGCTTTCTGACAGGGCGTTGCCGGGGCCTATGGCATCATCGATCCATCCGGTGCCGAATCTCAGTCCCTGAGACCAGGTCCGAGGATAAAGCCGGCCACCACTTTCTGAATCGAGGAAACGAACATGGACGACAACAAGCGCCGTGCGCTGTCGGCTGCGCTGTCGCAGATCGAAAAGCAGTTCGGCAAAGGCACCGTGATGCGCATGGGCGATCGCACGTCTGACGCGATCGAGGCGATCTCCACCGGGTCTCTGGGTCTCGACGTCGCCCTCGGCATCGGCGGGCTGCCGCGCGGCCGTGTGGTCGAGATTTACGGCCCGGAATCCTCGGGCAAGACCACGCTGACGCTGCAGGTGGTGGCGGCGGCGCAGCGCGCCGGCGGCACCGCGGCCTTCGTCGACGCCGAGCACGCGCTCGACCCGACCTACGCCGAGAAGCTCGGCGTCAATGTCGACGATTTGCTGGTGTCGCAGCCGGACACCGGCGAGCAGGCACTGGAAATCACCGACATGCTGGTGCGCTCCAACGCGGTCGACATCGTCGTCGTCGACTCGGTCGCCGCATTGGTACCGAAGGCCGAAATCGAGGGCGAGATGGGCGATTCGCATGTCGGCCTGCAGGCGCGCCTGATGAGCCAGGCGTTGCGCAAGCTGACCGGCAACATCAAGCGTTCCAATTGCCTGGTGATCTTCATCAACCAGATCCGCATGAAGATCGGCGTGATGTTCGGCAGCCCGGAAACCACCACCGGCGGCAATGCGCTGAAGTTCTACGCCTCGGTGCGCCTCGACATCCGTCGCGTCGGCAGCGTCAAGCGCGGCGACGAGGTGATCGGCTCGGAAACCCGCGTCAAGGTGGTCAAGAACAAGATGGCGCCGCCGTTCCGCCAGGCCGACTTCGAAATCCTCTACGGCGAGGGCATTTCGCGCGAGGGCGAACTGATCGAACTCGGCGTGCTGCACAACATCATCGAGAAATCCGGCGCGTGGTACAGCTACAAGGGCGAACGCATCGGCCAGGGCAAGGACAACGTGCGCCTGCACCTGAAGGAACACAAGGACAAGGCCAACGAGATCGACGCGCGCCTGCGCGAGAAGTTGCTGACGCTGGCTACCCCGGCGGACGCCGCCGCCGTGGCGGATGAAGCCTGAGCGCAAGACCGATAAGCCACGCCGCAGCGCCTACGCTGCGGCGCTGGCACTGCTCGCCGGTCGCGAGCACTCTAAACTGCAACTGGCGCGCAAACTGGCGCAGCGCGAGTATCCCGAAGACGAGATTGCCGCGGCGCTTGAAGCGCTGGCGGGCGACGGCTACCTCAGCGACGAGCGTGCGGCGGTGGCGAAGGTCGCCAGCGGCCTCCGGCGCGGGCATGGCCCTGGCCGCATCCGCAACGATCTGCGCGAGGCCGGCCTCAGCGCCGGCATGCAGATCAGCGGCGACGACGGCGTCGAAATCGACTGGGTTGAAAGCGCCCGCGCGCTGGCGCAGCGCAAGTTCGGCAGCGAACCGCCCGGCGACTACACCGAATGGAGCAAGCGCGCCCGCTTCCTGCAGACGCGCGGCTACGACAGCGACACCATCCGCAAGGCGTTGCCGCGGGCATGATCCCCGGTGAACGCGCTTACGCGCGCTACGGCATTGCCACGATCCGAGTGCAGTCTCACCCCCGGAACAGGTAAATTCCGCGGTTAGCCTCCACTCGGGTCGACCTCGATGCAAACCACCAACGAAATCCGCCAGGCCTTCATCGACTATTTCGTCGGCAACGGGCATCGGCATGTGCCGTCCAGCTCGCTGGTGCCGGCTGGTGGCGACGCCACGCTGCTGTTCACCAACTCCGGGATGGTGCAGTTCAAGGACACTTTCCTCGGCGCCGAGAAACGCGACTACACCCGCGCAGCCTCGGCGCAGCGCTGCGTGCGCGCCGGCGGCAAGCACAACGACCTCGATGCGGTCGGCTACACCGCGCGCCACCACACCTTCTTCGAGATGCTCGGCAACTTCAGCTTCGGCGATTACTTCAAGCGCGACGCCATTCACTACGCATGGGAGTTGCTGACCAGGGTCTATGGCCTGCCGGCGGACAAGCTCTGGGTCACGGTTTATCAGACCGATGACGAAGCTTTCGACCTGTGGTCGAAAGAGGTCGGCGTGCCTGAGACACGCATCGTGCGCATTGGCGACAACAAGGGCGCGCCGTTTGCCTCCGACAATTTCTGGCAGATGGCCGATACCGGCCCGTGCGGCCCGTGTTCGGAAATCTTCTACGACCACGGCGAGGGTATCGAAGGGGGCCCGCCGGGATCACCGAACGAAGACGGCGATCGCTACATCGAGATCTGGAACCTGGTGTTCATGCAGTACGACCGTTCGGTGCTCGGCAGCACCGAGTACGCCGACGAATCGGCTGCGCGCGCGGCCTATGACGCGGCGCTCGCCGCCGGCAAGGTGGTGGTCGCGCCGACGGCGAGCCGCACCCCGGGGGGCGATCTCAAGTACACGCTGACCGAGTACCGGATGGCGCCACTGCCGAGCCCGTGCGTCGACACCGGCATGGGCCTCGAACGCTTGACCGCGGTGCTGCAGCATGTGCATTCCAACTACGAAATCGACCTTTTCCAGGCGCTGATCCGCGCGGCTGCCGAGTTCACCGGTACGACGGATCTCGGCAATGCCTCGCTGCGCGTGATCGCCGACCATATCCGCGCGTGCGCGTTCCTGATCGTCGATGGCGTGCTGCCGGGCAACGAGGGCCGCGGCTACGTGCTGCGCCGGATCATTCGCCGCGCGCTGCGCCACGGCTGGAAACTCGGCGTACGCGCGTCCTTCTTTCACCGGATGGTCGCGCCGCTGGTTGAACAGATGGGCAAGGCCTATCCGGAGCTGCACGCCAAGGCGACGCTGGTCGATCGCGTACTGGCTGCGGAAGAGGAACGCTTCGCAGAGACGCTGGACAGTGGCATGAAAGTGTTCGAGCAGATCGCATCGAGGATCGAGGGCACGATTCCCGGTAGCGATGCGTTCCGCCTCTACGACACTTACGGTTTTCCGGTCGACCTCACCGCCGACGTCGCCCGCGAACGCGGCATCGCGGTCGACATGGATGCTTTCGAAGTGGCCATGAACGAGCAGCGCGCGCGTGCGCGCAGCGCCAGCCATTTCGGCGCCGGCCTGCAGATCACCGCCGAGCACGTTGAGGGGTTGGCGCCCACCGTGTTCACCGGCTACGACCACGAAGCGGACGACGCCTGTGTGGTGCGCCTGCTGGTCGACGGCCAGGTGCGCGATCAGATCGTCGGCGGCGATCACGCCGTGGTCATCCTTGATCGCACGCCGTTCTACGCCGAAAGCGGCGGTCAGATGGGCGATCACGGCCAGTTGACGGCAGCCGAGGCGGTGTTTGACGTCAGCGATACCGTCAAGCTGGCGGGCGTGTTCCATGGCCACGTCGGCCAACTCGCGGCCGGGCTGCTGCGCGTCGGCGACCCGATCCGCGCCTGCATCGATGGCGACCGTCGCCGCGCGATCGTTCTCAACCATTCGGCCACGCATCTGCTGCACGCCGCACTGCGCGAAGAGCTCGGCGACCACGTCCAGCAGAAGGGCAGCCTGGTGGCGCCGGATCGTCTGCGCTTCGACTTTTCGCACTTCCAGCCGATCGGCCCGGAACAGTTGACCAGGATCGAGTTGCGCGTGAACGATGAGATCCGCCGCAATGCCGCAGCCGAGGTGCGCCACATGGCGATGCAGGAAGCGCTTGACTTCGGCGCCATGGCGCTGTTCGGCGAGAAGTACGGCGACCGCGTGCGGGTGCTGAAGATGGGTGATTTTTCCACCGAGTTGTGCGGCGGCACCCATGTCGGGCGCGCCGGCGACATCGGTCTGTTCAAGATCGTCAGTGAGGGCGGCATCTCTGCCGGCGTGCGTCGCATCGAAGCCATCACCGGCGCGGCGGCGGTCGATTGGGTCCAGGAGCAGGACGCTCGCATGCGCGAGCTGGCCGCTCTGCTCGGCGGCGGCGACCAGATCATCAGCAAGGTGCAGCAACTGTTGGAGCGCATCAAGCGCGACGAACGCGAGCTGGCGGCGATGAAGAGCAAGGCCGCCAGTGCGTCGGTCGACGACATGCTCGCCCGCGCCAGTGCCATCGGCGGCATCAAGGTGCTGGCTGAGCGCGTCGAGAACGTCGACGCCAAGGTCTTGCGCGAGATGCTCGACAAGATCAGGCAGAAGCTTGGCGACGCCGTCGTCGTACTGGCCTCGGCGCAGGATGGCAAGGCGACGCTGATCGCCGGCGTCAGCGGCACCGCGCTTGGGCGCATCAAGGCGGGCGACGTCCTCGGCCATGTCGCCTCGCAGGCTGGCGGCAAGGGTGGCGGGCGACCGGACATGGCGCAGGGCGGCTGCAACGACGTGCCGGAACTGCGCGGCGCGTTGGCGGCTTTGCCGGAGTTCGTCGGCACGCGCCTGTAGGCGTCCGGTCACCACTGTGGGAGCGGCCTTGTGTCGCGAGCGTTTCGGCAACGAGCGGGAAAAGCTCGCGGGACAAGCCCGCTCCCACGGCGGCGCAGCAGGTCTGTGGCGCCGGCTCCGCCCGCGATGCCTGGATCGGCAACGAACCCGACATTGCTCCAATCCGCGCACTGCGCTAACATTCTCGATTCGCGCGTTCCGGAACGAATCCGCGAAACGTCAACACGGACAGTTGCGAGTGCAAAGGCTTGCGCTCACGATGTTCCCGGCAGGTCCGGGGATGGCGGCAGGAGGAATGGATGCTGATCTTGACGCGTCGCGTCGGCGAAGCCCTGATGATCGGCGATCAGGTGTCGGTCACGGTGCTTGGGGTGAAAGGCAATCAGGTGCGCATCGGTATCAACGCACCCAAGGACGTCGCAGTTCACCGCGAAGAGATTTACCAGAGAATACGCAAGGAAGATGGTTCCGACGGCGAGTCCGTAGCGCCCGAAACCGATTCCTGACGATCACGGAGAGATGCCCGAGAGGCCGAAGGGGCTCCCCTGCTAAGGGAGTATGGGTGCAAAACACCCATCCAGGGTTCGAATCCCTGTCTCTCCGCCAGAAATGACCATGCCGCCGAAAGGCGGCATTGTCGTTTCTGGCGGTGGGATTGGCCGAGATGTCCGTGGCGGGTTCGATCCGGAGGGTGAGGCCGCCCGGCTTGCGCGCCATCGGCGCGCGGGCGGTCGAACGCCCGGCGGCTGCGCCGACGGGCCGGGATGGATGCCGAGAGGGCGCGATCCGGCTGCTGACGGGACCGCTCCGCGCGTCGGCAGGCTTGATCTGGATCGATATCCGGCCGGCGACGCCGTCCTAGATTCGATGGCCAAGCCGTTGCGCCGGAGTCCTTGTCGTGTCGATATTCAGTGCTTGTGCCGCCGCGCTGCTGATGTCGCCACTCGTGGCGCAGGCGGACATCTACTGGCCGCGCCTGCCTACCGATGCCGAACTCGCGACCGCCGCTGAAACCATCGGCGCGTCCTGGTCGCAGGCGCATGCGAACGGTGCCTGAGTGACCGAAGTGTACGTCGAGCCCGCCGCGATCGTCCGCCTGACCAGCGAAGGCGACCGCCAGCTACGCATGGCCCACCTGACCCAGGAATTCACGATCGTTGAACGGCCCTGGGACTTCCGTTCCCAGAGCTGCGCCGAGAATCGCCCGACGCAGCCGCGCAAACTGCTGATGCATGCGGCGCTCGACTATGAGCCCGCTGCCTCGCGCTTCGTGTTTCGCGTAATCACTGCGGACCTCGAGGCCTACAGGCACCGTGCGCGCATCGGTTGGGACACGGAAATCCCGGCAGGCAAGCCACCGTGCGCCGATGCCGTCGCCAGGTTCCAGCTGCACCCGAACTCGGTCAGCGCGATGCGCTGGGACTACGCCGATCTGCGCAAGCAGTTCGACCTGGCCCTCGATCGTTACCGGCGCGACAGCAACCAGGAGGCCCACTCCAGCGACAACGTCATGGGCATGCTCGATTCGCTGACCTGGCTGGCGCATCAGGGCGGCATGGTCGAGTCCGTGAG
Organism: Xanthomonas sp.; assembly: GCA_020693165.1. Classification (GTDB taxonomy): domain Bacteria; phylum Pseudomonadota; class Gammaproteobacteria; order Xanthomonadales; family SZUA-5; genus JADKFD01. Next base: position 23,311 of record JAIMJQ010000032.1, read on the forward strand.
CAAGCAATTCGTCTTCGCCACCGACGCCGATCGCGCGCGCTGGCAGAAGGAAAAGCCGCGCCGGATGCCCGACGACGATGCCGGCGTCGGCACGGAGCGCGCGCTGGTCAGCGCAATCTACTCGCTGTCGCTGGCTGAAAAGCGCAAGCTCGATCCGGGCGATGTGTTCTATCTGGCGCTGAAACTGCGCCGTGGCGACGCGCGCGAAGCGATGCTGCTGGCACACAACACGCTGCGCTCGCTGGCGCGCGAGAACGACAACGAACTCACCGACGTCAACCAGGACATCCGCTTCTTCGAGCGGCACCTGGAATCCTCGCTGGTGCGGCCGAACAACCTGCAGGACGCCGGTATCTGGTACCACGTGTTCGGCACCGCCTTTTTCGAAATGCAGGCCCGCGGCAACTGGGGCGCCTACACGCTCTGGAACAGTACCGTCGTCCCCGCCAACGATCGGATTCACGACGCCCTGAAGAAACTGAACGAGGCGCTCGGCGGGGATCCGACGCTGTTTTCCGAAGAGGCCCGGACCTCGGCGAACACCGCCGCCATCGAGTTCGAGCAATGGTACCGCTGGCTCAAGGACAACCAGGACGACGACCCCGACAAGTACTGCTACAACTACTTCGGCGCGCAGCTTGGCGCCTGGCTCTACCGCGACAAGCTGCCGTCGCTTGTCGGCGAGGCGCCACTGCCGGCGCAACCGCCGCAGAAGATGACGTTCTTTGGCCCGTTGCCGGCGTCACTGTTCGGCGGGCAGGTGACGGTGTCGCTGTCGCCCGTGGATCTTTCGTGGGAAGCCGGTGGCAAGCGCCTGTCGCTGCGGCAGGCGGATCGCGCGCTCGTTGGCGACCTGCCGCTGGCGCTGCTGCCCTTCTTCGAGGAGGACACGCAGACCTGGGGCGTCGCCTGGAGCAGCGGCAACCAGCCGCACACGCTCACACTGCAAGCCACGCGGGATGGCCATGCGCACCTGCTGACGCTGCAGGGTGGTGCGGTTTACGTGCATGCATTGCCGCTGGTTCGCGGCGAGCGTTTCGAGTTCGAAGTCGATCCTGCGCGCCCGCCCGCGGCCGTGGTGCGCGAGGACGGGCGGCGGATCGAGGCGGACGTTATTCGCGAGCCCGGCGGGCGCGTCACCCCGCCGCGCGCCGCCGCAGCGCCAGCAGCGAATGCGGATCTCGCGGCGGCCGAGTGCGAATTCCAGGCCGCCTACGAGGACTACACGCGGCTGATCACCGGCGGTGGCGCGGGCAGTGTCGAGCAGGCGCTCGCGCGTTACAAAGCCGCACACGCACGCCTGAATCGACTCAAGGCGGGGGCGGAAGCGCACCGCTGAAGCGGCTGCTGGCGCGCCTCAGCGCGCAACCACCTGTCGGCCGTGCGCAGGCGCAGCCACCTTGCCGTCATAGGTGCAGTCGAAGCCGGCGGCGTCTTCGGTGATCGACCAGCGTTCTTCCTGTTCCTGGCCGTTGCGCTTGGTGTAGGTGACGGTGACCTCGAACTGCTCGGGCAGTTCGTTGCGCTGGATGAAGGCGATGATCTCGCCGCCGGTGACCAGCGTCGGGTGGGTTTCGTCGATGAAGTGCATGCGGTCCTGGTAATGCCAGTACAGCGACACGCCCCAGATCTGCGCGCCGTTGTTCTTCAGAACCAGCACGATGGCGGCATCGCCCATCGAACTCTCCGGGCGCAGGAACAGGCGCGGGTCTTCCGGCGCATACATGAAGTCGGGAATCTGGTCGGCTGGACTGGTGGCGCGTTGGCCCAACCGGGTCAGCTTCGACATCTGCTCACGCTGCTGGCGCAGTTCGTCGCGCTGCATCGCCAGTTCGCGCGTTTGCGTCTGCAAGCCGTGCCATAGCAGCAGCAGGGCGAGCACGCTGGCGACACTGCCGAATGCGCTGGCGGCGGTGGCGATGGAAAACCCCTGTGCGGTTTGACCCGCGAAAGCGGCCACGATCAACGAAGCGATCAAGCCGACCCCAATCCACTGGTTCGTCGTGAGCATGGGTGCTGCTCCCTGCGTGCTGATGGCGCCATCGTGTCACGTCCATTGCGGCGGCGAAACCCCCGCAGCCTCCGTGCATCGCTCATTGACAATCGCGGGCCGGCTTTTGCTGAAGCAGCTTTGCCGGACTGGCGTCCGCGCGCGCCGGTCACTACGATGCGCGGGATGCGCGCCCTCTGCTGGACATTCGCGATTGCCCTTGCCCTGTTTGCCCGGGCGGGCCGCGCCTTCGACCATACCGAGCCCTATTTCGAGTCGGTCGGCGGCACCGGATCGATCGCCGACAACAATGTTTCCGCGCTGGCGCAGGATCCGGCAGGATTCCTGTGGATCGGAACGCCCGATGGCCTGGTCCGCTACGACGGTTATCGTTTCCGCGATTTCGACAACGATCCGGAAGATCGCGATTCCCTGGGTGGCGACTTCGTGCGCTCGCTGCTGAGCGCACGCGACGGTCGCCTGTGGGTGGGCACCAACGCCGACGGCGTGGCGGTGTTCGAGCGCGGTGGCAGTCACGTCGTGCGCTTGCGTGCAAGCGATGGCGCACGAGAGGGACTGTCCAACAACTCGGTTCGCGCGCTCGCCGAAGACGCCGATGGCGGCGTCTGGATCGGGACGCGGGAAGGCCTCGATCAGTGGGACGCGAAGGCGCGTCGCTTGCAGCAGCATCGCCGGCGACTGGGCGTGGATACGCTGGCCGATGACGAACACATCGTCGCCCTGCTGGTCGACGCCGACGGCGATCTCTGGATCGGCAGCTGGAACGGGCTCAGCGTGCGGCGACGCGACTCCGGGCGATTCGAGCGCATCGGGCTGCAGGCCAGCGACGGCCAGTCGCTGACCGGAGAGCAGGTGCAGAGCCTGCTGCAACTGGACAGCGGCGAGTTGATCGTCGGCACCGCTCGCAGCGGCAGCTACGCGATCGATCCGGCGCAGCGCTCGCTGCGCCGCATTCCCATCGCGATCACGCCCGTTCCCGGTACGATCCAGCCCGCAGTGCTGGCGCTGCTGCAGCCTCGGCCCGGGCTGCTGTGGATCGCCGCGTTCGGTGGTATCGACGTCGTCGATACGCGGGATTTCAGCCTGCTGCGGCGCATCCGGCCCGATCCGGCGATCGCCTCCAGCCTCGCTCACGATCAGGTCCGCGCGATGTTGCGCGACCGCTCCGGCCAGGTCTGGATTGGCGGCTATGGCGGCGGCCTGCAGCGTCACGACCCGGCCAACGACGCCATCAGCATCCTGCGGCACAGTCCTTCGCGCCCCGGATCGCTGAGCTTTCCAAGTGTCAGCAGCGTGCTGGAAGCCGCGGATGGACGAATCTGGATCGGTACGCGCGGCAATGGCATCGATGTCTGGGACCGCCAGCAGGGCCTCGTGCGCGGCTTTCGCGCCGACGCCGGCAATCCGCGCGCGCTCGGCAGCGGCGTCGTTTCCAGCCTGGCGCAGGCGCGCGACGGCACCGTCTGGGTCGGTACCGGTGACGGCCTGCATCGATTCGATGCCGCGACGGAGGACTTCGAGCGGCTCGGAGTGGACGACGGCCTGCCCGATGTCTATGTGCGGCGACTGCTGGTCGGGCAGGGCGACGATCTCTGGATCGGGACCGACGCCGGGTTGGCGCGGCGTGCGGCTGCCAGCGCGCGCATCGCGCCGGTACCCAGCGTCGATGCCTCCAGCGGTCGCTCCGATGTCAATGCGCTGGTTCAGTCCGCCGATGGCCGATTGTGGGTCGGCGGTTCGGCGGGACTGTTCACGGTCGATGCGGACAGCGCGACGCTGCGTCAGATGCGACTGCGTTCAGCCGATGGCAGTGCACCGATCAAGGCCGGGATCGTCGGTCTGCTGCTGGATCGCGGTGGCCAGCTGTGGGCCGACACGCCCAATGGACTGCATCGCGTTCACCTGCTCGACGCCGGGTCGGTGGCCTTCGAGTCGATCAGCGCGCGTCTCGGTGAAGTCGGGGTGCCGTTCGGCGCCAATCTGCTTGAAGATGGCGAGGGCCGGATCTGGAGCCAGCGCTATGTCTACGATCCGCGCAACGACTCCCTCTACGAACTGGGACGCGCCGATGGTGCCGACCTTGGTACGGCCTGGTTTCGCGCTTACACCGCCACCGGCGACGGATTGATGCTGTTCGGCGGCAGCAAGGGGTTGATGGTGGTGGATCCGGCGCGCTTCAAGCGCTGGCAGTTCGAACCACCCCTGGCGATCACCGAGCTCAAGGTCGGCGGCGCGCTGATCCCCCTCGACGCGCCCGAGCAGGGATTTTCGGTGGCCCCGGAGCAGCGCGGTTTCAGCGTCGAGTTCGCTGCGCTCGATTTCACCGCGCCGGAGCGCAACCGCTACCAGTACCGCCTCGATGGCTTCGACCGCGACTGGATCGACGCTGACGCCAGTCGTCGCGTGGTCAGTTACAACAGCCTGAGTCCCGGGCCCTACACCTTGCGGATTCGCGGCAGCGGACGCACCGGCGTCATCGGCGCGAAGGAACTCGGCATCCCGGTGACGATCGTTCCCGCCTACTGGCAGACGTGGTGGTTCAAGCTGCTGGCGCTGGCATTGTCGGCGCTGGGCCTGTTCGCCGGCGTACGCCTGCACAATCTGCGCATCCGGCGACGGGCGCAGGAGCTGGAGCAACTGGTCGCGCGCCGCACCGCCGAACTGACCCACGCCAAGGAAAGTGCCGAAACCGCGCTGGCGCACCTGCGCAGCGCGCAGGACGAACTGGTCGCGCGCGAGAAAATGGCGTCGTTGGGCCAGCTGGTGGCCGGCGTGGCGCACGAAATCAACACACCGGTCGGAGTGGCGCTGACCGCGTCGTCCTACCTGAGCGAGCGCAACGACGAGTTGCGACGGGCGCTGCAATCCGGCCGACTGCAGCGCAGCGAACTTGACGCTTTCATCGCGCAGGCGCAGGAAGCCTCGACGATGATCGGCCAGAACCTGACCCGTGCTTCGGATCTGGTGCGCAGTTTCAAACAAGTGTCGGTCGATCGCAGCAGCGACGACCGGCGCCGTTTCGACCTGCACGACAACCTGCGCGCGGTGGTCAGCAGCCTGGAGTTGACCTGGAAACGACGTCCGGTCCGGTTCGAACTGGAATGCGCCGGTCGCATCGAGCTCGACAGTTACCCCGGCGCACTCGGTCAGGTGATCACCAACCTGATCCAGAATGCGCTGCTGCATGCCTTCGACGGTAGCCGCGGCGGGACCATGCGCCTGAGCGCCGAGCACCTCGGCAGCGACCGCGTGCGCATCTGTTTCGAGGACGACGGCCACGGTATCCATGCTGCCGAACTCGCGCGCGTTTTCGAGCCGTTCTTCACCACCCGCCGTTCCCAGGGCGGCAGCGGCCTCGGCCTGCACATCGTCTACAATCTGGTCACGGCAAAGCTCGGCGGTCGCATTGAGGCGAACGGCGAGCCTGGAGCCGGTATGCGCTTTCTGTTGACTCTTCCGATCAGTGCGCCGTAAGCATGGAAGCGTTGACTGCACGCACAACACACCCCGGGCTGAAAGATCCGCCTGCAGGTTCGCGGCTACGGATCAGGAGTCAGTGTATGCGTATGGCCCCAGTGCTCTTGCTCGTTGCGCTGCTCTCGGGATTGGGCTGCGCTCCCGGGGATCTGCCGCCTGGCCAGGAAACTGAACGGAATCCCGCTCAATCTGCCGTCGCGCGCGAGGTCGCCGCGGATGCCGATCCGGACCTGAGCGGTGCCGTTGCCGCAGCGGCCACCGCAGCCACGAAAGAAGACGCCGCCGAGGGTGAGCAGGGCGCTCGCCGTGCGCAGGCGCAGTCCTACCTCGATCGCGCCCGCGACGACGCGCAGGCGCGCCATCGACTGGCGATCGAGCATTGCCGGGAGCGCGTCTCGGTGGACTACGAGGCCTGCGAGGCCACCGCTGACGAATCGCTGGAAGCTGAATTGCGCGCAGCGCGCGTCGAGTTCGACGCGCAAATGACGGAGCCGCACTGAAGTCTGCCGGCGGAAACCGGCGAACCACCCCCGTCACAGGCTTGACGCCAGCGATTTCTCCCGACATACTTTCCTTTCTACGCGCCCGTAGCTCAGTTGGATAGAGTACCTGGCTACGAACCAGGTGGTCGGAGGTTCGAATCCTTCCGGGCGCGCCATAGGCTTGCTCGACGCCCGAACTGGTTTCGGGCGTTGGTGTTTCAGGTGCAATGCGCGGTCGATGGGTTTGACCGTTCAGGGTGCTAGTCGTATCGTGTCGGTTCGCGGGTGCGGTGCCGCAATGAATTCGCGGGGTATAGCGCAGTCTGGTAGCGCGCCAGCTTTGGGAGCTGGATGTCGTGGGTTCGAATCCCCCTACCCCGACCATCTTCCGCAGTCGGCAACATTCGCGGGAGGGCGACGTTCATTGCGGGACAGGCTTCGGAGCGTTGCGCCCGTAGCTCAACCGGATAGAGCATCGGCCTTCTAAGCCGACGGTTGCAGGTTCGATTCCTGTCGGGCGCGCCAATTAGTGTCAGGTTTACGGTGGTGGATGTAGCTCAGTCGGTAGAGCATCGGATTGTGATTCCGAGTGTCGCGGGTTCGAGCCCCGTCTTCCACCCCAACCGTTGCCGACGGATACCGTTTCATGTGGGCTGTTAGCTCAATGGTAGAGCAGCTGACTCTTAATCAGTAGGTTCGGGGTTCGAGTCCCTGACAGCCCACCAACTCACCGCTTGTCCTGTGCCAGCATTCGGCCATGCGAAAGTGGCGAAACCGGTAGACGCGCTGGACTTAGAATCCAGTGGGGTAACCCGTGAGAGTTCGAGTCTCTCCTTTCGCACCAGGCTCTGTCAGGCGGGCGCTACGCTGCCGCTCAAGGTTTTGATTTTCTGGAGGTTTCATGCAGGTTTCGGTCGAGAAGCTGGACGATTTCGGACGTCGTCTGAAGATCAGTGTCCCGGGTGAGCGCTTTCAGCAGGGTATCCATGCGCGCATCCGCGAATTGACCAAGACGGTTTCGATGAACGGATTCCGCCACGGCAAGGTCCCGGCGGTCGTCATCGAGAAGCGCTTCGGCCAGCAGGTGCGCGACGAAGTCAGCAACAATCTGATCCGCGAGACATTGGCTGAAGCGGTGCAACAGGAAAACCTGCGGCCGGCGCACGCGCCCGCGGTAACGCGTGATGCCGATCAATCGGATGAGTTCGCCTATACCGCGACGTTCGAGATTCTCCCGGAGTTTCCGGACATCGACGTCAGCGATCTGGTCATCAATCGCGAGGTCGCCGAGGCGACCGACGCCGACATCGACCGCATGATCGATACTCTGCGGCGCCAGCGCATGAGCTTCCGTCCGGTGGAACGCGCGGCCGTGAGTGGCGATTTCGTCGCCTTCGAGTTCGTGATCAGCGCTGGCGACGTACGCATTCCCGAGGACGGCAAGGAACGCGGTCTGACCGCGATCGGCCAGAAGGCGGTGATGCCGGAAATCGAGGCGGGCCTGGTCGGAATGAGTTCTGGCGAATCGCGGCAAATCGAAGTGACCTTCCCGGTCGACTACCGCGATGCGCGGATTGCCGGCAAGACCGCGACGATCGACCTCGATGTGACGCGGATCAACGAAGGCGTGCTGCCGGACGTCGACGACGCTTTCGCGCAGTCCTTCAACATTCCCGGCGGCGTCGAAGCTTTCCGACGCGAAGTGCGCATGAATCTGGAGCGTGAACTCGGGCAGGCGCTGTCGGCCCGTCTGCGCGGCGCCGTCGTCGAGCAGTTGCTGGCCAAGTACAATGCGCTCCCGGTACCGAATTCGCTGGTGACCAACGAAGCCCAGTCGATGCAGCGCCAGGCTGTCGCCGAAATGACCGAGCGCGCGCGGCGCGCCGGTCAGCCGGTGCCGCCCGAACCCGCCGTCGAGAGCCTGCGCGAGATGGCGCGTCAGCGCGTACTGGCCGGCCTGCTGCTGAATGAGCTGGCGCAGCGAAATGGGTTGCGCCTCGATGAAAGTCGAGTACGCACCGCGCTGTCGGCAATCGCCTCGACCTACGAGGATCCGGCTGAAGTGGTGACCATGTACCAGCAGGACCAGCGCCTGATGAATGGCCTGCGCGCCCGCGTGATGGACGAGCAGGTCGCCGAATGGATCGCCGGGCACGCCAAGGTGACCGAGGTGCAGCGCACTTTCCAGGAAATCCTGCAGCCCGGAGCTTGATCCCCTGCTGCGATCAAGCTCCATGTGGGATGCGAAATTGGAGGCACGAGGCTCGCGCTTCGTGCCTTCGTCGTTTGCGGTCCTCGAAGTGCGCCCTCGTTGCTTCCCGGATTTGCCTGGACCCTAGCCCAGTTGTCGTTTGATGGCTGCCGACGTGCCTGGATGGTCTTTGCCTTTGGCGGGCGCAGACTTTTCTT
>JAIMJQ010000033.1 GCA_020693165.1 Xanthomonas sp.
TGGATTGGTTGCCCCCCCCCGGCGCAAACTGCTGCTGCATGGATGGAAGTCGGCGCAGGCAACGTTTGAAGGCGTGAGCCAGGTTTGGCGTCATCAAGGTAAGTCCAAGCCCAAATCGTGATTGTCACGTTGCCGCACGTCCGCACGCAAACCAAAAACGCACGTCAAGCCGAATCCCTCCGATGGGTCGGCAATTCCGCCACAACGATCAGTTACAAACAGCCCGGTCTGACGATACTCACTCAATTTCGACGGTGCACTCTCCAACGATGTTTTCGCGTCTGTTGCTGCCCGCCTTGCTGATCCTCGCGGCGGCAACCGTTGCCGCTGCCGAGTCCGAGCCCGATTCGACTGCACTGGCGCAGCGGCTCCACGACGAGCTGGCGCTGGCGATCGACGCCGCGCAACTCGCTGGCCGCGACATCGACGCCTCGCGCTTGCAGCGCATCGAGGCCGAAGTCGATGCGGGCATCGCCGATGGGTCGCGTCAGCGCGGCAACGCCGGCGGCATCGAGAAGCTGTTGCAGTTGCGCGGGCTGCTCGCAAACGCCAGTCGCTACAACCAGTTGCGAGTGGAAGGAACGGCGGCAAGCCTGCCGCATGCGTATCTTCAGCCTGCGCTCGCGGTGCGCGCGGCCGCGGTCGAGAGCCTGGGGTCGAGTTGCCGGACGCCGTGGGATCTTGCTGTCGGCAAGGCGTTGTCGACGCAGCTGGCGGCTACCGGCGCCAGCGGCGATGGCTTCTGGTTGCGCGTGGCGGCGTCGCAACGCGAGACGATCGCGGTGTCGACGCTCGGATCGCGTGGAGACGTCGACATCGCGGTGTATGCAGAGTGCACCGACGCGCAGCCGCTGGTCGTCAGCGACGATTTCCACGGCTTGCAGGCGCTCGCGGTGCTGCCGTCGACTTCCGCGAGTTTGCTGATTGGTGTCGGCAACCGCGATCGCATCCGGCCGGCGCAGGACGAATTCACCTTCGACTTCGAACTGGCGCGCAGCGGCCGCATCGGCGGAGGTCTGACCGTCGAGGGCGCGCCATTGCCGACCTACGCCTCGCTGCAGATGCAGCTGCGCGGACCGAACGGTGCGAGCAGCAACGCGGTGCTGCAACGCACTGCCGGCGGCTACACGCTGGCGGATATCGTGCCCGGCGAGTACCGGGTGCTGGTCGAGGATTCGTATGTCGCCTACGGGCAGGCCTACCCGGGCGTCGACTGTGGCGGAGCCGCCTGCCTGGGCGCGCCTCTGGGTCAACTGGTGACCCGTGCATCCGCTGCAGGGGCAAGGCGTCACCTTCCGCCTGGCGCCGACGGGCAGCGACACCTTGTTTGCCAATGGCATGGAGGATTGAGCGGCGCCCGGTCGAGTCGGCTGCAAACCCGGCGATCCAGGGTTGCCGATCGCTTCGCTAAGCGCGCCACCGCACAGACGGCGCAAACGAGCAGCAGTGAAACTGCCAGACCGATCGTTCCGCACCGAGGCTCACTTTGGTCAACAAGTCCAGCCGCGCGCAGCGCCAGGAAGCGCTGATCAAGGCCGGGGCGCTGCAGAACGCGATTCTGACCAGCGCCAACTTCTCGATCATCGCCACCGACGAGCACGGCATCATCCAGCTGTTCAACGTCGGCGCCGAGCGCATGCTCGGCTACCGCGCGATTGATGTGGTCAATCGCATCAATCCGAGCGACATCCACGATCCGGCCGAGGTCGAGGCGCGCGCGCAGGCGCTCAGCGTCGAGCTCGGGACGACCATCCAGCCCGGTTTTCAGGCTCTGGCGTTCAAGGCCTCGCGCGGCATCGAGGACATCTACGAGCTGACCTACATCTGCAAGGATGGCAGTCGCTTTCCGGCGGTGGTGTCGATCACCGCGTTGCGCGACGACTACGACCACCTGATCGGCTACCTGCTGATCGGCACCGACAATTCCGCGCGCAAGCGGGTGGAACTGGAACTCAACAACGCGATCCGGGCCGCCGAGAGCGCCAATCAGGCGAAATCCGACTTCCTGTCGAGCATGAGCCATGAACTGCGCACGCCGCTGAGCGCGATCCTCGGCTTCGCCCAGTTGATCGAGACCGGATCGCCGTTGCCGACGCCGGCGCAGAAGCGCAGCGTCGACCAGATCCTGCGCGCCGGCTGGTATCTGCTGGAACTGATCAACGAAATCCTCGACCTGGCCCTGATCGAATCGGGCAAGCTGTCGCTGTCGCTGGAACCGATCTCGCTGGCGGAAATCATGCTCGAATGCCAGAGCATGGTCGAGCCGCAGGCGAAGAAGCGCAGCATCGGCATCAGCTTCCCGCATTTCGAAGTGGCGTGCTTCGTCGATGCCGATCGCATGCGCCTCAAGCAGGTGCTGATCAACCTGCTGTCGAATGCGATCAAATACAACCGGCCCGGTGGAACCGTCGAAGTGCAATGCCGGACGGTCGCTGCCGGGCGTCTGCGCATCAGCATCGAAGACAGCGGCCTGGGTTTGTCCGCGGACAAGCTGTCGCAACTGTTCCAGCCGTTCAATCGACTCGGGCAGGAGTCCAACGTCGAGGAGGGCACCGGAATCGGCCTGGTGATGACCAAGCGCCTGATCGAATTGATGGGCGGCACCATTGGCGTCGACAGCACGCCGGAAGTGGGCAGCACCTTCTGGGTGGAGATCGGTCTGGCCACTCAATCGCAGCGATCCGAGCCGGCGGACATTGCGGCGCCGCGTGCCAAGGCGCGCCCCCACGCGCGGCTGCGAACCCTGCTCTACGTGGAAGACAACCCGGCCAATCTGATGCTGGTCGAAGACCTCATCGCGCGCCGTCCGGACATCCGCCTGCTGAGCGCTCGCGATGGCAACCTCGGAGTCGAGATGGCGCGAGCCGAGCTTCCCGACGTCATCCTGATGGACATCAACCTTCCCGGAATCAGCGGCATCAAGGCACTCAAGCTGTTACTCGAAGACCCCGCCACTGCGCATATTCCGATCATCGCGCTGAGCGCCAACGCGATGCCGCGCGACATCAGGAAGGGTCTCGAAGCCGGTTTCTTCCGCTATCTCACCAAGCCGATCAAGGTCGTCGAATTCATGGACACGCTGGATGTGGCGCTGAAGCATGTCGAGAACAGGTCGATCGCCGAGATCGTCGAGCTGGCGTCATGACCTTGAGCCGCGCTGAAATCCTGTCCGCCAGCATCCTCATCGTCGATGATCAGGAAGCGAATGTGCAGTTGCTCGAACAGTTGCTGACCGACGCCGGTTACACCTGCGTGGCATCGACGCAGGATTCGGGCGAGGTCTGCACGCTGCACCGCCGTCACCGCTACGACCTGATCCTGCTCGACTTGCAGATGCCCGGCATGGACGGCTTCCAGGTGATCGAGGGACTGAAGACCAGCGTCGTCGATGCCTGGCTGCCGGTGATGGTGCTGACCGCGCAACCGGGGCACAAGCAGCGCGCGCTGGAAGCGGGCGCCAGGGATTTCATCAGCAAACCGTTCGATCTGGTCGAGGTCAGAACGCGCATCCACAACATGCTCGAAGTGCGCCTGCTCTACAAGAAACTTGCCCAGTACAACCAGAACCTGGAACTGCTGGTCGCCGAGCGCACCGCCGAACTGCGCGAGAGCGAGGCGCGCTATCGCGGCCTCACCGAGCTCGCTTCCGATTGGTACTGGGAGCAGGACGAGGACGGCAGTTTTACCAAGGTCTCCGGCCCGGTGCTGGAAATGCTCGGAATCCAGGTGGATCCGTTGATCGCCGAAGAAGTCGCGGGCAACCCCGGCGGCTGGAACGAAGCCGAACGCGAGGTACTGCGGGCGACCATCGCCGCGCGCCAGCCGTTCCTCGATTTCGTGTTCAGCCGGACCCGGCCCGACGGCAAAGTCCAGCAGTTCCGCGTCAGCGGCGAGCCGATGTTCAATCAGTCCTGTCGCTTCGTCGGCTATCGCGGCATCGGCGTCGAAATCCTCGCTCGCTGACCGACCTTCCGGACCGAATCCATTGCCGATCGTTCACGACCCGAAGCAGAACCACCTGCTCGCCGCACTGGCAAGCGCCGAATTCGAGCGTATCTCGGAGCGCCTCGAGGCGGTGCATCTGCCGCTCGGCAAGTTGCTCTACGAGCCTGGCGTGGAGATGCAGCACGCGTATTTCCCGACGACCTCGATCGTGTCGCTGCACTATGTCATGGTGTCGGGCGCCTCGGCCGAGGCGGCAGGCGTCGGCAACGAAGGGATCGTCGGCATTTCCCTGTTCATGGGTGGCGGCAGCACGGCAAGCTCGGCGGTGGTGCAGACCGCTGGACACGCCTATCGACTGGACGCGCGCACGCTCAAGGACGAGTTCAATCGCGGCGGCCCGCTGCAGCGACTGCTGCTGCGCTACACCCAGGCGCTGATCACGCAGATGGCGCAGACCGCAGCCTGCAATCGACACCACTCGGTAGACCAGCAACTCAGCCGCTGGCTGCTGCTGACCCTCGACCGCGGCCTGCCGCGCGAACTGGTAATGACCCAGGAACTGGTGGCCAGCATGCTCGGCGTGCGTCGCGAGGGCATCACCGAAGCCGCCGGAAAACTGCAGCAGGCCGGGTACATCAGCTATCGCCGCGGCCATATCACGGTGCTCGACCGCGTCGGCCTGGAGTCGCGCGCATGCGAGTGCTACGAAGTGGTGCGCAAGGAACTCCGCCGGCTGTTGTCCGATGTGGCGCCGCGTCAGGGCGTTTCGGCATAGTCGGTGACAGCCCTGCGCGAGCGCGGGCCGAGTACCAGCAGCAGTACTGCCAGTGCCAGCATCACTGCCAGCGCCAGCCATTGTGCAGTTCGATCCAGCCGGTCAGCGTCACGGCGCGCCCGGCCAGCAGCGATGACAGCACCATCGCGGCGAACATCAGGGCGTCGTGGACGCCCTGGGCGAGGCCCTTCTCGTGATCCTGGTACTGGCGCGTCAACAGCGTGCTGCCGCCAATGAACAGCAGCGCCCAGCCGATGCCGAGCAAGGTCAGCGCGACCACGAAGTGGCCGACTGAAGTGCCGATCAGCGCGATCGTTGCGCACAGGCTGATCAGAGCCACGCCGATGGCCATCGCCGCATGGGCGCCGATGCGCTCGATCAACGGGCCGCTGACCAGCATCGGGGCGTACATGCCGACCATGTGCCACTGCAGCGCCCAGGCGGCATCGGCGAAGGGATAGGCGCAGGCCTGCATGGCCAGCGGTGTTGCCGTCATCAACAGGTTCATCGTGGCCCAAGCGCCGGAGGAGGCAGCGATTGCCAGCCAGAAGCCCGGCCGGCGAAACAAGCTGCCACGCGCAGCGACTGGCGTCGGCGGGCGCCGCGGCGGCAGTGGCGGAAATCGCAACACGCGGGTCACCGCAAACACCAGCACGGACAGTACGATCAGGCCGAGATAGGTCGCGAGAAAACGATCGGGCAGGGCGTCGATGGTCAATCGACTGAGTGCCGGGCCGAGAAATGCTCCCAGCAAGCCGCCGGCGAGCACCAGACTGATGGCGCGTGCCTGCCCGCCGGGCGCGCTGAAGTCGACGGCGGCGAAGCGCAGGTACTGTCCGGCGGCGTTGTAGACGCCGAATACGAAAGTGCCGGTGCACAGCAGCCAGAATGATCCCGCAGCCACGCCCAAAGCGGTCAGCAAGGCGCCGATGATCGCGGCGACGCAGCCCAGCGCGAAGCCGGACGCGCGTCCACGGCGTTGCATCAGCAGCGAGATCGGCAGCGTCGACAGCGCGCCGCCGAGCACGAAACAGGTCACCGGCAATGTCGAAAGACGCGGGTCGGGCGCAAGCAGGAAGCCAGCGAGGCCGTTGACGCTGACCAGCATGGCGCTGCCGGTCAGCAGCAGTCCCTGGCCCAAGCTGAGCAGCGGAATGGCGACGCGCGGGGCGGTTACGTTGTCAACGGGCGTGGTCATGACCTGGAGTCGGCGCTGTTGCAGACGTCTTGGCCGCCCCGGTCGGCGCGCTTGTTGGCGCATCGAACTGGGGGCGATCGCGGACTACGTTTTGTCCTTTGCGGATAAATGCTTCTACTCAGGAGCTACGTCGGTCGGTCCATCGACAGTCGCGGTCCGATCGCGAACGCGATCGCCGCAACCAGCCAGGACAGGATCAAGGCGCTGCCGCCGGTGGGGACGATCGGCAGCAGGGCGGTGCTGCCACCGATGGCTGCGAGGTAAAGACCGCCGCAGAAAACCAGGGTTCCGAGCGCCATCAGACTGCAGGCGGCGAGCCACCAACGACGGCTGGCAAGCGACGCGCTCGCGGCGAGCGCCAGCAACGCCGGCGCGTGGATCAGGTGCATCCGCAGCGCCGTGTCGAAGCGCAGTGCCGCCTTGCCGACCAGGATGTCAGCCAGCGCGTGGGCGCCAATCGCAGCCAGGGCGACGCCGCTGGCGCCAAACAGGCAGGCGAGGATCAGGAAGCGACTTGGCCAGGGTAAAGCGTGGGTTTCCGGCATCGATTCAGTCTCAGGCCAGTTCAGGAGCGGCACGAGAGTACCAGTCGACGCGGTCGCTGCGCTTGTTCGCGCAACGAACTGGACGGGGCCAGTCGCTCTAATCGGCAGCCTGGAAGCACTCAGCGGCGGGCCGCGGCTTTGCGTGGGTTCGGACTTGTCCGAACGCTTCTGCTTTGGCTTTTGGCTCCGGTGTGCGGCAAACCCGGGTCGCACCACGGCGAACAACAACCGCAACAGCGTTCGGACAAGTCCAAACCCACGAGAGCTCCACGCCGTTACCAATCAATGTCTTATGCGATGTTCGGTGAGAGCCTGCTCGCACCCGTCCCTCAATGCGGCGCCGTCGCCGGTGTCGTTGCCGGCTGCTGTTGCTCCCAGATCCGGTTGTTCTTCCACGGCAGCACCGGCGAGGTGATGCCGCGCGGGCCGTCGACCTCATCGGTCACGAACCACGGATTGCCGTTGTCGTCGAGGAAGAACGCGCGCTGCTCGGCTTCGTTCAGCGGGCGCGAGCCGACGCGACCGAGCACCGCGATCTGCCCGCCGGTCTCGTCGACGGCGCGATCACGTTCCAGTGCCCGCGACAGCGACAGCGCCGCCTTGCCGGTCGCATGGCTGGCGATCAGCTTGGGTTTCGGCTCCGGGCTGTAGCCGTAGAACTTCGGCTGGATGTCCGGGCCGGTCAGCTGCACCACGTGCAAGCCATTGCGGCCATCGGCGATGTACGCGTACAGCGAGGCATTGGTCGACGCCACCGTGACGTCGCGCGAATCGGAGATCGCGCCGCCGCCGTCGAAGCGCTGGTACAGCACCGGTTTGACCGGCTTGGTGACATCGACGATCACCAGTCCCTCGGCGCCTGCAGCGACATAGGCGTAGGTGCGCGCGACGTGGATCTTGTGCGCGTCCCTGATCGGCACGTAGGCATCGGCGACCGCATAGGCCTTGTCCGGATGGGTGATGTCGACGACTTCCAGGCCGCGAGCCGTGGTGACGAACAGGTAGCGGAACTGCTGCTGGCTGCCGCGTACATCCGGCATCTCGACGGTGCGCACGTACTGCGGCTTCAGCGGATCGTTCATGTTGACGATGACGATGCCCTTCGGCGTGGCGAAGTAGAACCAGTAGCCGGCGATGGTCAGATGGCGTGCGCCGTTCAGCACCCCGCCGTCGTTCCAGGTCAGCGCACGCTCGAGGAAGTTGTTGCGCGGCTCCCCGTCGTACAGCGTATCGATGTCGACCACGATCAGGCCTTCGACCGCGTCGGTGACGAACGCGTAGCGGTAGATCGGGTGCGCCGGCTGCTCCAGATTGACCTTGCGCATCAGGTCGCCCTGGTTGCGCGAGGGTTGCACCGGCTGCGTCGTTGCCAGGCTCACGCAGGTTGCATTCGTGCTCTTGACGCGGGTGTCGTGGCCGAGCGGCGAGAATGGCGCGGTGATGATGCGCTGGCTGACGCCCTTGTTGGCGATGCTGGCAGCGTCGTAAACGCGGAAGCCCTTGCTGCCCTCGGCGACGTAAACGTACTCGCCGCGCAACTGGATGCAGTTGGCGACGCCGGCGCTGTGCTCGTAGGCCTCCTTCAGCTGGCGCCCATTGTCTTCATGCGCCTTGTACCAGTCCGGGTAGGCGTAGCGGTGCAGGTAGCTGCCGACCACCGCTTGCGGTTCCTCCCATTCGGTCACGCGAATGGCAGAAATCTCGCCCTCGCCACCGACCCAGGCATTGAAGCCGAGGAAGTCCATGAACTTGGTGCCCTGGCCGAGCAGCTGCGCCATGATTGCGTTGTTGTCGCCTTGCTGCGACAGGTGGCAATCCGTGCAGGTCTTGGTCTCGGTGCGCCGCTCGGTATGCGGGTAGTGCGGCGCCAGCGCCTGCGAGCTGTAACCAGAGGCAGAAATCGGCGGCTGCTGGATGTAGATGCGCTCGCGGTTGGAGTTGGTCGAGGACAGGATCAGCGCGCTCGATGAGCGCATCGGCGCGTACTTGTAGCCCTTGACCTCGCCGTGTTTGGCGAGCATGAACACGTCGTCGCGCGCGACCTGCGGGTTGTAGGTGGCGTAGTTGCGGGTCTCGCCGCCTTCGTAGTGGTGGCGGTCGGTCTTCCAGTTGGCCTGGATCGGCAGGTGGCAGCCGCCGCAGCTGGTGGTCCAACTGGTGTGGCAGCTGTAGCACAGCATCTTGTCGGCGCCGTGGGCGTATTCGGACGCCGGAACGTCATTGCCGTAGGTCTGGTTGGTGGGGTCGGCGCGCATGGTGTGGGCGCGGTCCGCCTTGGCATTGTAAGCCGGGCTCGCCGGGTCGGAGACGTCCTTGACCATCGACATCTCCCACTGCAATCCGCTCTGCATGATCGAGCGCTGGATCAGCTTGCCGTCGATCCACTCGAAGCGTTTCTGGCCGTCCGGGTTGCGCAGATCGGCAAGGTTGCGGCCCTGCTTGCTGGCCATCGGCCCGGAGGTGATCAGGGTCGGCAGCGCGTCGGGCGTGCCATGGCAATCCTGGCACTGGATCTCCACGCCGGCAGCGACCTCGCCGACGATATGGCCGTTGCCGTGCATGTCCTGCGCGAAATGACAGTCGACGCAATGGAAGCCGAGATCGACATGGATGCTCGACATGTGCACCGCCTTCTCGAACTTCTTCGGGTCCTCGTCGGACACCTGCTTGCCTTCGGCGTCGAGCAGGTTGCCCTTGCGGTCGCGCTTGAAGATCGCGCGGAAGTTCCAGCCGTGGCCGTGATAGTCGGCGAACTGGGTGTCCTTCAATTGCGGGTTCAGCAGCGACACGTCCTTGACGAACTCGAGGTCTGCCCACTTGCCGCGGATCACCGCCTCTTCCGGATTGCGGTCGAGCGCCTTGCGCATCTCGTCGTGGCTTGGGTACTGCTGCTTCTCCGGCCACATGAACGGCGCATCCGACTCGTAATCCCACATGGTGTAACCCATGAAGGTGTTGATGAACATGTTCGGCTGGTGCATGTGGCAGTTCATGCACTGGCTGGTCGGAATCGAGCGCGTGAACGCGTGCTTGAGCGGGTGGCCGGGGCGGTCCTTGGGAATGGTCGGGTCGGACTGCTGGCTGTGGCCCATGTGGCCGAACTGCGCATATTTGCCGGAATGGCGTGGATCGCGATCGTTGGCGTAGGGCACGTGGCAGGCGCTGCAACCGGACTGGCGGAAGTCGCCGGGTTGGTCGTTGGTGCCCATGAACCACATGTTGGGGTCGTTCAGGCGCGTCTTGGTGATGTTGATGACCGGCACGGCGATGCGCTGGCCGGTGCCGGGGCCGCGATTGGACTGCTTGAAGTCCGGTCGGCCCGGTTCTTCGAGGCGCTGGATCTGGCCGAGCGAGTTCGGCAGGCCGGTTTCCGGGAATGTGCTGTTGATGTTTCGACCGCCGCGTTCGAACACGCGGAACACGTCGCCCGGCGGAATCACTTCCCACGCCGGCAGCGGCACCAGTTGCTCGAGTGCACCCTTGACCGCCATGTCCGGCGTCACCGGCTGCAGCGCCTTGATGATCGCCGC
Organism: Xanthomonas sp.; assembly: GCA_020693165.1. Lineage (GTDB taxonomy): Bacteria > Pseudomonadota > Gammaproteobacteria > Xanthomonadales > SZUA-5 > JADKFD01. The sequence continues at coordinate 9,994 of JAIMJQ010000033.1, forward strand.
GGTGCCGTCGCGTTCGTAGCCCTCGCCGAGGATGTAGCGCTTGTAGGGCAGGATGCCGTTGTTGTACGCGCCGCCGCCCCAGAGCATCGGGCTGGTGGCCATGATCGAGCGCTTCGCGGCTTCGATGATCGGCATGTGGCAGGCGCCGCAGGCCTCGTGAGCGATGCGCAGATCGCTGGGGTTGACGAAGCGCGTGAACTCAGGCGCTTCCTTGTTCAACAAGGTGTAACTGCGCTCCGGATTGGCCGAGCGCGGGTAATGCCAGCTGTGCGGATAGCGCGGCAACACATGCGCCTGTTCCATTGCAGCCATGTAGTCGGGTGCGTAGGAATGACTGCCGTGGGCATGATCGTCGCCGCCGTCGTTGCCGTGGGCCGGCGCCGAATCAACCTGCCCGGCGCCATCCTTCGGGCCCATCACCGTTGGGTCGCCGCCGTGGCAATCGACGCAACCGAGCACCACTGCGTCAGAAGCGTGCATGGTCTTCTGGTCGACCGGTCCGTGGCAACTCAGGCAACCGGCGCTTTTGGCATCCGCCTGTTCCCAGGACTGGTTCTTCGGTGCGTACGGCGCGGTGACGTAAGTGCGTTCGACCGGCTTCTCACCGCCGGCAGCGTAGGCCGACAACGACACACCGGTCGCGCAGATTGCGGCCAGCAGGGCAGGGATCGTCGTGAGCTTCATGAGTGCCTCGTTTCAGTACGTCAGAATCACATTGCCGAGCACGGTGTAGAACGGATCGCGCTCTCCGTACAGGTCTTCGAGGCCGCTGCCGGGTTCCAGCAGTGCGCCCGACAGTCGCACCACGATGTTCTGCGTCATGAACGGCCGCCAGGTCCATGCGACCGACAGATCGGTGCCGATCGAGCGATCGATCGGCGCCTGGTTGCGCGCGACTTCGAGCACCGCGGTATCGTCGAACCAGAGCTGGTTCAGGTTCACCGACACCCGCGATTCCGGCGTCAGGTCGAAATCGGCACCCACGCCCACCAGTTGCAGCCCGGGATTTTCGAAGTTCGACTGACCCTGCTCCTTGGACGGGCGCAGCGACGGCAGGATGCCGTTGCGCGCGGCCAGTGCAACGCCGCCGCCGCCGATCAGCGGAATGTTCTGTCGGATCCAGTAGCTGGTGTCGGCGCCGGCGAAGATCGGGTTCTCGAAGATGGCGTCGTAGCCGTTGCTGCGGTCGTCGAAGGGATCGTCGTCGCCGCTGGCGTAGGCGATGGAAAGTCGCGGCCTGATCCAGTCGAAATCGCGCGACAGTTCGGCCGCAAAGAAGCCGGCGCGAATGTCACTGTCGCGGCCGGTGAAGGTGTTGTCGTTGTCGCCAAACGCATAGTAGGCCGACGTTGAAAGGTTGTAGGCGCCGAGGCGGCCGTCGCCGTTGTAGCCGAGGTAGACGACATCGTATTCGCGCGTGCGCTCGGTGCCGAGCGACGCCGGTCGCTGCAGGAATCCGTTCGAATCAAAGAACAGCTCGTCCTCGCGATTGCGGTTGTAGACGATGGTGCCCTGCGAAGTGAATCCGAGCAGGCCGAACAGATCCTGCCAGTAGTAATTGGCGATGAAGACATCGTCGTCGCGCAGGCCTTCGGCGACATCGTTGAGGCCGGAGTTGAGATCCTTCTCGACGCGCCGGAACCACGCCAGATTGTACTGGCGGTGGTTGTTGTCGCGGTTGCCGAACAGGCGCACGCCGAACTGCAGGTCCTGGAACAGGAAACCGCGGAAGTCCGACGAGAAAGGCTGGATGCCAACGCGAATCGCATCGAAGTCGTAGCGCGGCGAAACGTCGCGCAGGTGGATGTCGGCAAATACCTCCTGCAATGCCAGGAAGCCATCGTCGCGGGTGGTGCCCTTGCGCGGATCAATGGTCAGCGCGCGCACGTCGTCGACTTCGACGCGGTTGTAATTCATCGCCAGCGTCAGCCGGTATTCGTACTCGGGCGGCTTGAATGTGGTGTTGCCCTTGTAATAGACGAGGCCGGCCAGCACGGTCTGCGAAAAGATCGTCTGGTCGAAGCCGGAGAAGATATCGACCGCACCCGGATTGGCGCTCGATACCGGGCCGACCGGCGTCGGCAGCGAACGCGGCTCGAGCAGCGTGTCGGACACCGCCAGCAGGCTCAGGAACCAATCGTCGTGGATCGGCTTGTCGCCCTTCCAGATGTTCTGGTTGTAGGGGTCGTACCAGGGGTGCTTGAAGCCCAGTGCCTCCATCAGGCGCCAGCGGTCCGGCACCGGGACGAACTCGCCGACGGCGTCGACCGGCGCCGGATCGACGTTGTCGGGATTCTGGTCCGCCCGGCCGCGCGGACCCGGAGGCGGATGCCCCGGGCGACGGCGGACATGGCCGACCTGGTCGGGATCGTACAGATAGGCCGGCAGCATGCTGCCCACTGCCGGCTGCATCGACGTCAGCGAATTGGCAGGCAACGCGGCCGGGCACAGCAGGGTCGCCAGTGCGGCGGAGAGACAGAGGCTCATGTCACTTGCCCTCGCACACGTCTTGTTCGGTGGAGTCGATGAATGGCGCTTGCGGGCATTGCACGTAGCGCAACCGGGAATTGCGCGGGACCTGCCGATCCGCGCGGATCGCCGGTGGCGCGTTGGTGATCGATCCATTCAAAGCGACCGAGGCGTTGTGCAGTCCGAGGAAAGCGACCATGTCGTCCTGATCGACGCCGTCGCCGGAGACGCCGATCGCGCCGACCAGGCGGTCGCCGCGATAGATCGGCATGCCACCGGGAAAGATCTGGATGCCATTGGCGAGGCTCGGTACGCCGGTGCAGTTGAAGCCGATGTCGGGGATGTTGGCGGGTAGCTCGGTGCCATCCAGGAACAGGCGGAAGCCCGATTGGCTCAGATAGTGCAGTACATGCATCGCGATCGCCGAGTACGACAGATCGAGCTGCAGGCCGACATCGAACGGACTCCAGGAGTCGAACGGGTTGCTGAACGGACCGGGGTCGGTGCCGCGGATGCCGTCCGGGAAGAACGGCCGCGCGAGGTTTCCGATCGAGCGCGCGCCGAAGGCGATGGCGCCGTCGCCGAGCGCAGTGGGTACCCCGAGGAACGCGCGCGTGCGCGCCACCGTCGTGCTCAGCGAACTGGCGCTGCCGGTGGTGAAGCGCACTTCCGGTGGGCTGACGGCGAGATTCACGGTGTCGCCGAAATAGCTCGGATTCGGCAGGCTGTTCAGGTCGGCGGCGGCAGTGGCGCTGGAGAAGAACAACGCGGTGCGCGCCTTTTGCAGCGCCACGTCGAGGCCGAACACCGGGGCATCACGGGTACGCGCCAGGGCCAGAACCTGGCCGCTGCTGTCGATCACCGAGACACTGACGCGCGATTGCGTGCCGAACGGTTGGCGAATCTGGGCGCGCTGGCGGTTGGCGACCTTGATCGCCTCGCGCAGCACTGTTTGCGCCTCGCTGGCGCTGATCGCGCCGCTGGTCTCGCTGCCGGCGCGCGCTGGGTAGCGGTTCTGGTTGGCGGCATCGACGACGATGAAGGCATCGAGGTCGGAGAGTTCGGAGCCGGCTGCGCGGATACCCGATTGCGGCGTCCCGAAGGCAGTGCCGGCGCGAGCCTGCGCATCCGCATAGGCCTTGACCTCGATGAAGCCGCCGCTGGTGGCAGGCAGCGTCGACAGCGCCGGCGCGTTGCCGGGCGTACGCGCCAGGTCGGCATATTCGACATCGCTGTAGCGGAAGGTCTTGCCGTCGGCGGTGATCACATCGGCGCGACGGTTGGCGGGTGCGCCGTAGTTGAAGGTGCCGGCCAGCGCGATCATCTCGTCGAGGTCGCGATCGCGGTCGAGGATGCGCGCATCCAGGGTGTAATCGGGATCGGCAGCAACGCCGATTCCACCGACCGGTACGCCATCCTTGTACAGCGGGAAGCCGCCGGGATCGGCCGACAGGCCCAGTGGCGAGCGCTTCGGGCCGGGGCCGGGCGCTTGGCCGCTGTCGAAACGGGCCATGAAATCCGAGCACGCCAATTGCGAAAACTGCACGCCGAACAGGGGGCCGGACGGCGCGCCGTTTTCGCCCGGATTGAACGCCTGTTGCACGATCTGGCTGGCCGTTCGGGTGGTGAAGGCGTTGCCTTCGCTGGAGAGGTAAGCGCCGGTGATCGCCTTGGCGATGGCCGCCAGTTCCGAGGGCACGATGAGCTTTTCCAGGCCGCCGTCGACATCGCGCTCGGAGCGGATGGCCACGACCGGATTGGCGCCGGTCATGCGGTAGACGCCGAGCACATTGCCGACGCGATCGACCACGGCGATCGTGGCGGGAAGGCTGTTGGCCTGCGCTTCGGCAACCGCCTGGGCGATCACCGTTTGAACATCCGCTACGGTCAGCAGGGACGCCGCTGTGGCGCAACTGCCGGTGCAGCCTTGCGCCGGCGCAGTGGCGGGGGGAGGTGCCGACCCGGTCGAATCCGGGCCGCTACCGCCGCCACAACCGCTGAGGAGGCCTATCGCCAACCCCAACGCCAAGCCGTGCACGCGTCTGAATGCCATCGAGCGTCCTCCCCGAAGTTGGTGCGCCGACCGGTTCCCCAGAAGCCTGCGCGGCATCCGGATCATAACCTTGGATTCAGGTTGTTTGGGTACAAATAGATGCAATGTTCGCAGGCACACGGATGCCGGCGTGCAGGACGGGCTAAAATCAACTGGTCGTGCTGCTGTCCGCGGCGCGCAGCTTCAGGAGAAGGTCATGAAAATTGCAGCGGTATCGTCGAGGGCGCTGGCGCTCTCCCTGTTGTTGCTGGGCCTCGCGGCGGCGCCTTTGGCATTCAGCCAGGCGGCGGGCGAGAAGGTCGGCGAAAAGGCTTACGCGCCCGAAGATCTGCGCAAGCTGACGCAGCCGGAGCAGGTGCGGGTGCTGGAAAAGCAATACGCCGAATTGTCGGGAGGGCGTCCGCTGCCGGAAGACCAGCTCGAGTTCTACCTCGAACAGATTCCGCGTGGCTGGAGCTATGCGCAGATTACCCAGGACATGACGCAGTCGCTGCGAGATCGCGTCGACGGCAATACCTACGCCGGCGATCCGCCTGCCGTGCAATGGCAGACGCCGGGTTACACCGCGCAGTGGCCGGGACGTGGGCAGGCCGTCGTGTGCGAGTCGAAGGACGGCCGCTACCGCGAGTGCGCCACTGGTTTCCGCAATCCGCCGGTGATCGACCGGCAGATTTCCAACACCCGCTGCGTTGAGGGCCGCAATTGGGGGCATCGCCCGGGCGTGATCTGGGTGCAGGGTGGTTGCCGCGCCGGGTTCGTCGAATCGGCGCCGATCGTCGGTCAGCTCCCGGAAGTTACTTGCCAGAGCGTGCGCGGCTATCGTGAGTGCAACGTGGCCTTTCGCGGTCAGGTCGAGTTGATGCGCCAGCTTCCGCGCAGCAGCCTGTGCGTCGAGGGCCGCACCTGGGGCCAGAAGCCCGGCGTGATCTGGGTCGATCGCGGCTGCGGCGGCGTCTTCGCCGAGGCCTATCGCCCGAGCGCCGGCTTCTATGCGGCTGACCGCTACAATGCGTTCACCGTGGATTGTTCCAGTCTCGACGGCACCTACGCGCTGTGCAGCTGGAATGCCCGCTTCGGGGCGCCGTTCCTGATCGAGCAGTACTCGCGCAACGCCTGCGTCGAGGGCGTGTCCTGGGGTTACACGCCGCGTCGCGGCCTGTGGGTTGACCGCGGTTGTCGCGCACGTTTCGGTGCGCTTAATCGGTAAGTTCCCTGTTGTCGATCTGAAAGTCGGAGGGGGCGATCGCAGGATCGCCCCCTTTTTGCGTGCTGCGCGGCCTCGGGTAGGCCGGTCTATCGCGCAGCGATTCATCGGCAGGGTCTTGCGGCAAGCGCCCGGTGAACGCGCTTTCGCGCTTGCACCGGGCTACTTCCCGGGATGCAGCGGGCTACTTCCCGGGATGCACCGGGCTACTTCCCGGGATGCAGCGGGAAGTCGGCCTGATGGAAGCCATGGCAGTCGATGCAGGTACTGCCCAGAAGCCTGGTGTCCTTCTCGCCGCCATGGCAGTCGCGGCAGGCGTAGGGCCGATCCTCCGTCTTCGGGCCGACGGCGCCGATGCCGGGGATCAGCAGGTCGGCGCTGCTCTGCGACAACTGCGCCGTATGGCAGTCGATGCAGGTCATCGTTGCATGCTTGGCGTGGGTGAAACTGGCTTTCTCGAACCAGACGCCGGCGACGCGCACCGGTGCCACCATCCATCCAGCCTGGGTCGCCGCGGGGTCTTTCGAGACCGAGTGGCAGACTCCGCAGGCGCGCGAGTTGAACAGCGTATCGGTGGTTTGCAGGGCTTTGCTCTGGGCCCAGGCCAGCGCTTCACGTTGCTCGGTCGCGGTCGGTGCTGGCGCACCCGGGCGCCGCCGCTGGCGCACGATCACCGGGGCCTGCACATCGTCGTAGCCGCCCTCGAGGGCAACCTTGGAATAGAACTCGCCGAGCATGTATTGCACTTCGGCGGCATTGCCGTGCGGCGCCTGCCGATCGGGCATGCGCAGGTCGAAGTCGAGGCGGTGGCAGGACTGGCAATGCAGTTCGAAGTTGATCGGCGCGATCAGTGCGCCGCCCGGCTCGGACTTGTGGCAATCGGCGCAATCGAGCACGCGCACGCCGTCGCTGGTCTTCAGGCCTTCCTTGCTGAGGTGCTTGGCGTGCGGGAACTTGAGTCCCGAACGCTCGGTCAGCGGCATCTGGTCCATGCTGACGCGTTCGGGTTGGTACTTGCCCTGGGCGTCCCATGCCGGCAGCAGAATCTTGAACTGCGGGTGGTTGCTGCCGAAGTCGGACACGTCGATCAGTTGCGTGTCGCCATTGACGCGCTCAGTGAGATTGCGGTGGCAGTCACTGCAAAGCTCCTGGTCGGCGCGCACCAGGCCGGCATCGCCGTTATGGTCGCGGTGACAATGCGCGCAGCGCGCCTCGGCAATTTCCGGCAGCGGATATTTGACCGGATCGGCGTGCGCGGCCGTGCCGGCGTGGCAGACCATGCACTTTTCGTCCGCGACCACGTTGAATGGCTCGCCGTGGCAACTCTGGCAGTCGTTGGTCATCGTGTGGTGCGCCGCAGCCAGCGGACCGGAATCCCAGACGTTCAAGCCGAGTCCGGGAACGTCCTTGGTTAGCGCGCGGAAGGTTGGCACGAAATGAGCGGCGACCGGCAACAGCAGGCCCAGTGCCAGGGTCAGCAGCAGCAGCGTCCAGGCCAGGCGACGCTTGCCGAGGCCGGCTTCGGCCAGTGACTGCGGCAGCGCTTCGGACTGTTCGCGGGCAGCGACTTCAGCCTTGTCGATCAGCCCCACTTCCACGGCGGCCTCGAACTCGGCCGGCGGATCGGTGAGCGTGATGCGGACATTGCCGACTTCGACGGTGCTGCCCGCGGTGGCGGTTGCCGCGTGTTCGAAGCGACCGTCGATGCGGATGCCGGCGGCGACCAGTGACTCCACGCGATAGCGGCCATTGCCGAGCGCGACCACCCGGGCATGTTCGAGCGCTGCGCGCAGGTCATTGATGAAGATCGCCTGGTTGGCGGCACGGCCAATGGTCAGGGTTTCACCGAAATGAATCTCCTCCTCGAACTGGAGGCTGCCCTTGCCCTTCTTGATGACGCGGCGAATGAACCATTTCATGGGGAGCGATCCTCGGCCGAGTCAGGGCGGGGAAGGGGCAAAAGGAAAAAGGAAAAAGGAAAAAGGAAGTGCGAAAAGCGGTGCGCGCGCCAAAGCGATGCTGCTGCCTTTCCCTTTTCCATTTTCCCTTTCCCCTTTTCCCGCTTCATCACCAGTAAAAAAACACCGCCAGCACATGCGCCGTCAGCGCGCCGAGCAGTCCCAGCGACAGCGGCACATGAATGTACAGCCAGATTTCCATCAGCGCCTGCAACTGGATGTCGCGGGCGACCCGCGTGGCCAGCGCGCGTTTGCGCGAGACCAGGTCGATCAGTCGCCGCAGGTTCTCGGATTGGGCATCGGTGGCCTGATTGGCAAGGAAGTCGACCATCATCACCATGGTCTGACCGGACTTCGATGACTGCGACCCGGAATCCGACTTGAGCACAGCGTCCTTGAGTTTCGCCAGCGCCAGGCCGGAATCGTCACGTGCCCGCAACTGCGACCAGACGCCACCCCCAAGCTGGGTGTGCTGGATCGAGCTCAGGATGGCGTCGTGGATACTCTTGTCGACCTTGTCGGCGATCTGCAGCGTCTGCTGGTCCAGTTCGCGAATCTCGGCGAGCATCGCGTCGCGGGTGCTGTCGGCGCGGTTGCGCGTCATCATCGACGGATAGCGAAGGTACGCGTAAACGCCGAAGAAGCCGCTGAAGATCACCAGCAGCATCAGCACCAGGGCGAGCGTGTGGATGTTCCAGCCGACCTGGAAGCCCGCATGCAGGAAAGCGATCAGGATCAGCGTGGTGCCGAGGTACACGTGCGCCGACAACCAGCCGCGCGCGGTGCCGCTGCCGCCGGAATAGCGGCGCTTGCGAATGCCGAACCAGAGCAGCCACAGGATCAGCAGCGCGCCGATGGTGCCGAGCGTGTAGCCGAGCCATGAGCCCCCATTGGGCACGCCGATCGGATCGTGCCAGAGGTAGGCGACGATCGAACCGATCGACAGGATCAGCGCTATCCAGAGGTAGCGGTAGCCGCGGTAATCGAGGATCGAGTCATGCATCGTTACGGCCCCCGGGCAAATGCGTATTCAGGCAATTGTTCAGGGCTGATGCGGATCGCTGCCCCGGTCGGGCAGGCGCGGACGCAAGAAGCCCCGCCCTTGATGTCCTTGCACATATCGCACTTGACCGCCTTTTTCTCGTGGCTGTCGGGGTCGTATGGCGACTCGCCGGGACCGGGCCCGGCGCCGAGCAGCAGCCATTGCAGCAGGCCCGGCTTCTTCTTCGGCTTCGCCGACATGTGGATCACCCCGTACGGGCAGTTGCGCTCGCAGTTGCCGCAACCGATGCAGTTGTCGGCGATGTAGACCTCGCCGTTGGGCGCGCGATGGATGGCGTCGGCGGGGCAGTCCTTCATGCAGTGCGGATGCTCGCAGTGGCGGCACGAGGTCGGCACGTGCACGTTGGCGAAGGTCGGCCCGGCTTCGCGGTCCAATCGCGAGGTGCCGCCGTGGGTTTCGGCGCAGGCCTTCTCGCAGTTGTCGCAGCGCACGCACAGCGATTCATCGATCAGCAGGACATCGGTGGCCTCGCCGAGGCCTTGTCCGACCAGGAAGGAGATGATGTCGCCGCCGGATGCGGCGGCCTGCATGGTGATGTTCTCGGCGGTGCGCTGCTTGACCTCCTGCGCCAGCTTCGCGCGCAGCAGCGGGTTCTGCCCGAGCAGTTTGCGGAAGGCGTCGCGTTCGACGCGAATGGTTTCGGTCGCGACCGCTGCCTTCGCCGTCGCCGAACGCTTGCTGCCGCCGATGATCGCCATCTCGCCGACGTAGTTGCCGGCCGGCACATAGGACAGCACGATGTCGCGGCCGCCGATCGAGCGCGAAATGGTCAGCGAGCCAAACCGCACGAGATGCAGGCAGTCGCCGTCGTCGCCTTCGCGGAACAAGGTCTCGCCCGCCTTGAAGCGCTGCAGCGAGGCGCCGGACACCACTTCCTTGATCTGCGCGGCGGTGGCTTCGTCGCCGAAGCGGGCGCGAATGGCGCGTTCGACGAAGGTGCGATCGACCAGTTTCTTGACCGCGTCGACCGAGTTGATCAGCTTGGTCATCGAACGCCGCGGGGTCTCGATCAGCACGCAATTGGCGCCGGCGTAGACCGTGGCGCTGCGCCGCCGTCCGGAAATCAGGCTCATTTCGCCGAAGAACTCGCCGGCGCCGAGCGCAACCCGCTTTCCTGCGGCCTCGTCGACCAGGATTTCCACCTGTCCCTCGACGACGCAATAGAAGCTGTTGGTGTAGTCGTTGCGCTTGAACAGGACTTCGCCAGCTTTCGGCGTGCGGATGTCCGAGTCGATCATGAACTCGCGCAGTTGCAGCGGCGTGATCGTCGCCAGCAGCGCTACCGACTTCTGCACCTGCTCCAGCGCAGCGGAGACCGACTTGAAGCCGGGCATGCGCTGGAACTTGGCGCGCAACAACGGCTCGTCGGCGGGCTCGACGCTGCGACCGAGAATGTACTCGACCACTTCATAGCCCTGGTTCATCGCCTGCTTGATCAGCGGATAGCCGCCTAGCGCGCCGACGATGTAGAGGCCGGGCACGTTGCTCTCGTACTTCTCGCTGATTGCCGGTACCGCCGATGGATCGGCGTTCGGAAAAACCACGCCGCAGGCTTCGACAAAGGCGCGCGGCGGATTGGCGCCGAGTCGACCGATGATGCGGTCGCACAGCACCTGGGCGCGGCCCTTGGGCGTGTTCAGGATCAGCCGTCCTGGTTTGCGACCGACCGAGAGCTTGTCGACTCGCTCCGGTGCGCTGCCGAAGTAGCACTCGATGACGCCGTCCTCGATCGCCTTGCTGATCGCGCGCAGATTGCCTTCCTTGGCGCGCGCGAATTCCTCGCGGCGGTTTACGATGACGACCTGGTTCTGTTTCGCCAGCGCCACGGCGTTCTCGATCGCGGCGTCGCCGGCACCGACGACGATGATGGTCTCGCCTTCGTATTCGTCGGGATCATCGAGCGTGTACTGTACGAACGGCGCATCGTCGCCGGGCACGCCGAGCTTGCGGATGTTGCCCTGCAGGCCAACCCCGAGCACGACGTTGCGGGCGAGCACCTTCTCGTTGCGGCCGATGCTGAGCTCGAAGTGATCATCGAGCTTCTTGATCGCGGTGATCTCGGCGCCGTGGCGCACGTTGACGGCGAGCTTGGCGACGCCCTCGTCCCAGGCACCGAGGATGGATTCGCGGCTGCCGGCGCTGAAGGTCAGCGGCGAGCGCAACGGCAGAGCCTCGGGCTCGGCCATCACGTGCTTGCCCTTCTGGTACCGGTAAATCGTGTTCGAAAGGTGCGGTGCAGCCTCAAGCAACACGTGCGACACCTTGAGTTCGGCAGCGCGAGCGGCAGCACTGATGCCCCCCGGTCCCGAGCCCACGATCGCGATTTCGACGACGTCCGACATCGCTGCTCCGCCTGTGGCTGATCCCCGGGGGCGGAGTGTAGGTATGCAGGTGGGTCAACCGCAATCGGGGTTTGCGCATCGGCGGCAAAAACTTCGGTCGCGAACTCCGGCGAGTTATGATTGGAAGTCCGGTGGCAGGGAGATTGACCGATGGCAGACAGCGCGTTCGAGTTGCTCAGGGGAGCGCTCCCGCGGCGCGAGCGACCCGGCCGTGATGCGTTTCCGTCCACCGGCAAGGCGGTCAAGCTGTGGATCGAGGCGTTGCCGATGGCCAACAGTGGCGCCACCGCACGCCTGCTTTACAACGGGCTGAAGGAACTCAACCAGCTCGACGTCGAGCCCAACCAGCGCATCGACATCCTCGAACAGATGCGCCATCCGGTGGCGGTTGTCATCTCCAGCATGGAGCGCCATGTGCTCGGCCAGCCGTTGCCGCTGCCGCTGCAGAAGCGCCAGATCGGTGCGGTGATGCGCGATTTCCACCGCGAGCTGGCGGTCGGCTACGCCATTTGCGTCCACGACTATTGCGCGCCGCGCGGCAGCGTGCCGTTTTTGCGCGGTCGCAGCACGGCGCTTGCGCTGGTGCGCGGACTCACCCATTGCTCGCAACTGCTGAGCAAGTGCTACATCGCCTACAGCGAAATCCCGGGCGGCGTATGGGGGCTGCTGCACCGGCTCGCCGGCTTTGCGTTCGAAGCGCAGTTGGCGGACAAGGCGATCACCGACCCGCAGGTGTCCGGCATCACGCTGACCTCGGAGAGCGTTTACCTGCAAGCGCTGTTGACCTTCATCGGCAATCCGTACCGGCTGACGCAGAAGGAGATCGTCGACGTCGAGGCGGCGGCCAAGATCTGGTCGACGCATTGCCGGGTCGACCTCAGCGGTACCTCCGGATCGTTCGTCATCGATCCGCGCTCGGACTCGCCGCCGATGTCGCCGCGCGCCGAGGTCGATGGCCCGTATTGGCGCCTCGAATGCACTGGACTGGTGCAGTCGCTGAAAAACCAGATGCGCGTGTTGCCGGCAGTCGATGCGCCGCTGGCGGTGCGCGGCCGCCTCGGGCAGGGGCCGGAAGTTTCTGGCGAGGTGGTCGAGAAACTCTGCGTCGCGTGGAGTTTCAGCGGCGAGCGCGGTCACCCGCGGTTGCCGGCCAATCATGTGATGAACACCTGCATCGGCCTGCACGCGGTGCATTACCTCGCTGCCGAGAGCAAGGATTTCAACGAATTCGTTTCCGAAATCGGTGGCGGCGTTACCGTCAGCGATCGCGAACGCTCGGCGGCGTGGGCGCAAACCAGCGCGGAATCCGCGGTGCCGCCGCTGCTGCGCGTGCGCGTCGTCGATCAGAGCCTGGGTGGCTATCGACTGTTCTGGGAAAACGCCGAGGGACTCAAGGCCAAGGTCGGTGAGTTGGTGGCACTGTCGACGCCCGCTGCCGACGAAGACGATCAGCCCGACTGGCTGGTGGGCGTGCTGCGCTGGCTCAAGGGTGGCAACAACGACAGTCTGGAAGCCGGCGTGCAGTTGCTGAGCCGGCGCGTCGAGGCGATCGCCGTGCGCGCGACCGGCGAGGCGCAGACCAGCCGCGTCATCCTGCGTGGCCTGTTGTTGGCGCCGCTGGCGATCGACGGCAACCAGCACCCGACCTTGTTGGCGCCGTCGATTCTCGATTCCACCGGTGGCCTGGAACTGTTGCGCCTGCCGGATCCGACCGGAATGGAGGCGCGCGTGCTTTCGGAGCCGCTGGACGCACTCGATCTGCTGGAAAATACCGGAGCCTACAAGCAGTTCCGCTATGGCAACGTGCCCATTCAGGAGCGGACGCTGGCGGCGCCGGAGGCACCGCCGGCGACCGAACTCGACGAGATCTGGTCGACGGTGTGAGGGGTGGGAGAAGGAGCGGGGCTGGGGAAAGCAAGAGCGGGGCTGGGGGCTGAGGCGAACTTCCGATTGCCTCCAGTGATTTCATGGACCCGAGCACGAAGCAGTCTCCTGGCTCCCAGCATGTTCACGATCGAGCGCCCCAGCCCCCAGCCCCCAGTCTCCAGCCCCGCTCTTGCTTCCCCAGCCCCGCCTTTGCATTTCCAACATCCATCATGACCGACCACAATCCCAATTACGGCCCCCAGCCCCGCCACCGTACCGTCGGCGTCCAGATCGGCTCGACGCGGGTCGGCGGCGGCGCACCGGTCGTGGTGCAATCGATGACCAACACCGACACCGCCGACATCGATGCCACCACGCGCCAGGTGGCGCAGTTGTGGCGCGCCGGTTCGGAACTGGTGCGGATTACCGTCAATACCGAGGAGGCGGCCGCGGCAGTTCCGCGCATCCGCGACAAGCTCGATCGGATGTCGGTGGCGGTGCCGCTGATCGGCGATTTCCACTACAACGGCCATCTGCTGCTGACGCGCCATCCGGACTGCGCGCAGGCATTGGCCAAGTACCGGATCAATCCCGGCAATGTCGGCTTCGGCAACAAGCGCGACATCCAGTTTGCGACCATCGTCGAGCAGGCCGTCCGTTACGACAAGCCGGTGCGCATCGGTGCCAACTGGGGCAGCCTCGACCAGGCCCTGCTGACGCGGTTGATGGATGCCAATGCCAGTTCCGCCGAGCCGCTCGATGCGCCAGCGGTCGGACGCGAGGCGTTGATCCAGTCGGCGCTGCTGAGCGCCGCCAGGGCGGTGGAGATCGGCCTGGCGGCGAACCGCATCATCGTTTCGTGCAAGGTCAGCGGCGTCCAGGAGCTGATTGCGGTTTATCGAGAGCTGGCGCGACGCAGCGACTATCCCCTGCACCTGGGTCTGACCGAGGCCGGCATGGGCAGCAAGGGCATCGTCGCCTCCACCGCGGCCCTCGCCGTGCTGCTGCAGGAAGGGATCGGCGACACCATCCGCATCTCGTTGACGCCGGAGCCCGGCGAGAGTCGCACGACTGAAGTGATCGTCGCCCAGGAACTGCTGCAGACGCTGGGCTTGCGCGCGTTCACTCCGATGGTCACCGCGTGCCCAGGCTGCGGCCGCACCACCAGCGTGTTCTTCCAGGAACTGGCAAAGACCGTCCAGGATCATGTGCGCGAGCGCATGCCGGACTGGCGTCTGCGCTATCGCGGCGTCGAGAATCTGACGCTGGCGGTGATGGGCTGCATCGTCAACGGCCCCGGCGAAAGCAAATACGCGAATATCGGCATCAGCCTGCCCGGCACCGGCGAAAGCCCGACTGCCCCGGTCTTCATCGACGGCGCCAAAGTGGCAACGCTGCGTGGCGAGCGCATCACCGAGGAGTTTGTCGGGATGATCGAGGAGTATGTGGCGACGAGGTATCCGGTGCTGGGAGGCGGCGCGTAGTGCAGGAAAAAGGAAAAAGGGGAAAGCGAAGCCGGCAAGCCCGTCTGTGCGGGCCTTGGCTTGTCCCTTTTTCCTTTTTCCCTCTTCCTTTTTCCCTCTTCCCTAAGCCCACCAGGCATGAACACGCAATCCGGCCCGATCGCCTTCCGCCCCGCCACCCACGACGACATCGATGCAGTTCTCGAACTGGTCGAGTCTGCCTATCGCGGCGATGCCAGTCGCAAGGGCTGGACCACCGAGGCGGATCTGCTCGATGGCCAGCGCACCGACCGCGACGGCGTGCGGGCGACGATCGACAAGGACGGCTCGGTGATCGTGCTCGCCGAGCGCGATGGTGAACTGCTCGGTTGCGCCAACCTTGAACGGCAGCGCAATGCCGCCTACTTCGGCATGTTCGCCGTGCGGCCCGGGTTGCAGGGGCAGGGCATTGGCGATGCGATCTTGCACGAGTGCGAGCGCATGGCGTGCGACTGGGGCGTTCGCAGCGTGCGCATGACGGTGATCTGGACACGCACCGAGCTGATTGACTTCTACCGGCGCCGTGGCTACGCCGCGACCGGTGAGCGTGCGCCATTCCCCTATGGCGACGAGCGCTTTGGCGTGCCCAGGCGACAGGACCTGTGGTTCGAGGTCTATGCCAAACCCTTGAACGCCTGCGACCGCTGATGTCGATCTATCGCCTCGCGCAGCCACTGTTGTTCGCCTTCGAGGCCGAGCGCGCGCACGACCTCGGTCTGAAGTCCATCGAGCTGGCCTATCGCAGTGGCATGAATCCGCTGCTGGCGACTCGGCCCAAGCCATTGCCGACGCGCGTGTTCGGTATCGATTTTCCGAATCCGGTCGGGCTCGCTGCCGGTCTCGACAAGAACGCGGCGCATATCGACGCGCTCGGTTCGCTGGGCTTCGGCTTCATCGAAGTCGGCACGATCACGCCGCGGCCGCAGCCGGGCAATCCGAAACCGCGGATGTTCCGACTGCCCGACCGGCAAGCCGTGATCAACCGTCTGGGCTTCAACAACCGCGGCGTCGACGCACTGGTGCGCAACATCGAATGCAGCCGCTTCCAGGGCGTGCTCGGCATCAACATCGGGCGCAACAAGGACACGCCGAACGAGCACGCGGTTGACGACTACCTCTCGTGCCTGGAACGCGTCTATCCGCTGGCAACCTACGTCACCATCAACATCTCGTCGCCCAATACCGTGGGCCTGCGCGACCTGCAGGAAGAGCGCGCGCTGGCGCGTTTCATCGGCACGCTGTGCGAGGCCCGCGAGCGCCTCGCCGGCGAGCATGGCAAGCGCAAGCCGATGCTGCTGAAGATTGCGCCGGACCTGGCGCCGACCGAGATGGACGGCATCGCCGAGGTGCTGCTGGCCTCGGGCATCGACGGGCTGATCTGCACCAACACTACAGTCGATCGCCATGTCGTCGCCGGCCACCCTTTGGCGAGCGAAGCGGGCGGATTGTCCGGAAGGCCGCTGATGGCGCGCTCCACCGAGGTGCTGCGCGGCATGCATGAGCGACTGGGTGAGCGCATGCCGATCATCGGCGTCGGCGGCATCCTGAGCGGCGCTGACGCGGCGACCAAATTCGACAACGGCGCGCAACTGGTGCAGTTCTACAGCGGCATGATCTACCGCGGACCGGGATTGATCGGTGAATGCGTCGAGGCGTTGCGTGGGCGCGGATAGCAGGGGATCGCGCGCACTTCCGGGTATCGTCATTGCGAAGGAGCCTTGGCGACTGCGGCAATCCAGGAACTTTGCTTTCTTCCGAGCAAAAGTCACTGGATTGCCGCGGCATGCGCTGAAGTTCGTCGCCTTCGTGAAGTTGGCCGCGGCGCATGCCTTTCCATGAACCCATGTCGTAAGTTATTGATTCGTCATTGCGAGGCATGCGCGGCGAGAAGGCTTGATCTTCCCTCGATATCGGGCGCATGCCGCGGCAATCCAGCGACTTGACGGCGTCAAGGCAACCGTCGCTGGATTGCTTCGTCGCTGCGCTCCTCGCAATGACAAGGTTCATGGTTCGTGTGCGGCTTCGAACCGAAGCGGGTTGCTCGCAATGACGACTCCGGTCAGCCGCGGGAAGCACGACCTGAAATCAACGCCTTGGAATGTCTTGCAAATACAATGACGCTACCTTTCACTGTCACCAGCAACGCCGACCTGCGCCCACTCAACAGCTTTGGCGTGGCCGCGCGTGCGCGTGCGCTGGCGCGGGTCGAAACGCGCGATGGCCTGGTTGCGGCGCTCGAGTACGCTGATCGCGAGGGTCTGCGCGTCGAAGTGCTCGGCGGCGGAAGCAACGTGCTGATCGTCGAGGACCTCGACGCTGTGGTCCTGCAGCCGCAATTGCGCGGGATCGAGTGGCTGGGGCAGGGCGGGGATGGCCTGCTCCGCGTGCGCGCGGCGGCGGGCGAGAGCTGGCATGAATTCGTCGGCGCGACGCTGGATCACGGCGCTTTCGGCCTTGAGAATCTGGCGCTGATCCCGGGCCATGTGGGCGCTGCGCCGATCCAGAACATCGGTGCCTATGGCGTCGAACTGGAGCGCTTCGTTACCGCAGTCGAGGCTTACGATCGTGCCGGGCGCCGCTTTGTCCGCATCGAATCAGCCGATTGCGGTTTCAGCTATCGCGACTCGCGTTTCAAGCACGACGGCGAGCGCCATCTGGTCGTCGCGGTCGAATTTGCGCTGTCCGCCACGCCGGAGCTGTCGCTCGACTACGCGGGCATCCGCGAGGAACTGCAGTCGATGAGCATCCCGTCGCCGACACCGGTCGACGTCTATCACGCAGTGTCGGCGATCCGCCGACGCAAGTTGCCGGATCCGGCGCAACTCGGGAATGCCGGCAGTTTCTTCAAGAACCCGCTGCTGCCGGCCAGGCAGGCGGTGCAGTTGAAGGCGGAACACCCGGGGTTGCCGGTGTATCCCGCTGTAGCCGGGCTGAGCAAACTAGCCGCTGGCTGGCTTATCGAACATTGTGGCTGGAAAGGCTTCCGCGACGGCGACGCCGGTGTGCACCAGCAACACGCACTGGTGCTGGTCAATCACGGCCAGGCCAGCGGCCGCCAGATCCTTGCGCTCGCTCAACGCATTCAAGGCGACGTGCGCTTACGCTTCGGCGTCGATCTGGAGATCGAACCGCGAGTGATCAAGCGGCTCGAAAGCTAATATCGGTACCCATCGAATACGCTCAAAAAAGGGATTCCCATGCACGTCACGGCTTCCATCTTCAAGGCTTACGACATCCGCGGCGTGGTCGGCCGGACCATCGACGAAGTTTTTGCCGAGCATCTCGGGCGCGCTTTCGGCACCGAAGCGCTCAAGCTCGGCGAGCGCGCCGTGGCGATCGGGCGCGATGGGCGCCTGTCCGGCCCGGCGCTCAGCGCCGCGCTGATCAAGGGCTTGTGCGCCAGCGGCATCGATGTCATCGAACTCGGCGCGGTGACCACGCCGATGCTTTACTACGTGGCCGCCACCCGCGGCGACATCGGTTGTCGCAGTGGCATCCAGGTCACCGGCAGCCACAACCCCAAGGATTACAACGGCTTCAAGATGGTGCTGGCCGGCAAGGCGATCTACGGCGACGATATCCAGGGGCTGCGCACACGCATCGAGGCCGAGGACTACGCCAGCGGGCAGGGCGGTCATACCAAGCTCGATGTGCTTGCCGAGTACACTGCGCGCATCGTTGGCGACATCAAGCTCGCCCGGCCGCTGAAGATCGTCGTCGATTCCGGCAACGGCATTCCCGGCGCATCCGCTCCAGGCATCCTGCGCGCGCTCGGCTGCGAAGTCAGCGAGCTGTATTCAGAAGTCGACGGCGAATTCCCCAATCATCATCCAGATCCATCCAAGCCGGAAAATCTGGTCGACCTGATTGCGGCCGTCAAGGGGCAGAATGCGGACCTGGGCCTGGCTTTCGATGGCGACGGCGATCGCCTTGGGGTGATCACGCGCCAGGGCAACAACATTTTCCCGGATCGCCAGATCATGCTGTTTGCGCGCGACGTACTGTTGCGGGTACCGGGCGGGCGCATCATCTTCGATGTCAAATGCAGTCAGCGATTGCCGATGGCGATCCGCGACGCCGGCGGCATCCCGGAGATGTACAAGACCGGGCATTCGCTGATCAAGGCCAGGCTCAAGGAGACCGGTGCGCCACTGGCCGGCGAGATGAGCGGCCACATTTTCTTTTCCGAGCGCTGGTACGGCTTCGACGATGCCACCTATACGGCCGGGCGCCTGCTGGAGATCTTGAGCCGCTCGGCTGATCCGAGCGCCGTGCTCGACGCGCTGCCGACCAGCTTCAGCACGCCGGAGCTGAACATCCCGTGCGCCGAGGGCGAGCATCACGCGCTGGTCGAGAAGTTGCGGCAGACGGCGACCTTCGAGGGTGCGCTCGAGGTCATCACCATCGACGGCTTGCGCGCCGAGTACGACGATGGCTTCGGCCTGGTGCGTGCGTCGAATACCACACCGGTGCTGGTGTTGCGCTTCGAGGGTCACACACCCGAAGCGCTGGCGCGCATCCAGGCACAGTTCATGGCGGCGATTCTGGCCGTCAAACCGGATGCGCAGGTCGGGGCGGGGCACTGAACCACTCCGGTGGATCGCTGTGTGCGTCCACCGCCCGCCAGTGCCTCGTCTAGCAGCCCGGTGTACGCGCATCAGCGCGTTGACCGGGTGCTTGCCGCAAGTCGCCGCCGGCGATTCGCTTCGCGATAGACCGGCCTATCCGGGCCTTTTTGTCGCAAGTCAGTCCTCGAAACCGTGTCCGAACACGGCATCGCTGACTTCCAGCAACTGAAAACGGACGCTGTTGGTTGCGGACCAGCCAGCGGCCGCATCCGCGTCCTCGACGAACACGCGCAGGTACAGCGTTTGTCCCGCAAGGTTGGCGCCATTGGGCAGGTCGAGGTGCATCGAAGCGCTGCCGCTGCTGTCCAGACTGAAGTTCTGCTGCTGCAGCAGCGGCGAGCTGACGCTGACGGGATCAGTCAACGCCAGCAACGCACGGGCAGGCGCCAGGGTGCGGCCATGGTCGATGCCGATGGTGAACTCGTGGGCCCCTGCGATCGGTGCTTCGATCGCGATCAGTCTGGGCGTATTGCCGCCGAGACCCGGAGTGCCGGCGCTCGCCGGTTGCGGCAGGTAGGGCGACTCGCTGAACAGCATCGGGCGCTCGAAGGGGCCGGTTTCGTTCTGCGCGCGCGCATCGGTGAGCGGGCGCCTGAGGAAGGTGACGATGGCCGTGCGTTGCTGCGGCGTCAGCCCGAGCGGGATGATGCGCGGATCCTTGTTCGGCGCAGTGAAGTCGCCGCCGCGGTTGTAGAAGTCGACGACTTCCTCGAGCGTGCGCAAGCGACCGTCGGCCATGTACGGCGGCGACAGTTCGACGTTGCGCAATGGTGGCGTGCGCATGCGGCCACGGTCGGCATTGTTGGCGGTCACCGCAAAGCGACCGGGGTCGGCGGTCTGCGGGCGCACGCCGATATAGTGGAAGTTGTTGTCGCTGAGCAGCGGACCGCCGTGGCAGCGCGCGCAGCCGGCCTGGAGGAAGGCCTGACGACCCGCAAGTTCGGCCTGGGTCATCGCCGGCTGGCCGGCTGTCTGCAGGTCATGCGGGGTCTGGTTGGCGACCAGCGAGCGCTGGTAGCTGGCGATCGCCAACGCGATCCGGGCGGAGCTGATCTCGGCGCTGCCGAACACCTCGGCGAACAGATCCGGGTAGTTCCGGTTGGCGATCCAGCTCTGCAGGGCCGTTGGAATGCTCGGCGACAGTCGCAGCGGGCGCACGCTGGCGATGCGCGCGGCCACGTCGGCGAGCGTGCGCCCGGAATGGGCCATCTCGACGCCGTTCAGCACCGGACCCAGCGCCTGGTTTTCCAGCGCGCCGCCGTTGGCGATGACTTGCAACTGCGTATCGGGATCGATGAAGCTGCCGGCGGCACGCCCGTCCCAGAACAGCGTCGGTGGATAGGCCGAGTTGATCGCCGACTGCGACTGCCGGGTGCCGACCTGGGGCGCCATCCCGAACAGCGCGCTGCGCTGGTACAACCCAGCCGCGTCATGGGCGGGCACACCGATCGACCCGACGATGTCGTCGGCACTGCCGAACAGCAGATCGGCGCCGGGGTGCACACTGGCGCTGTTCGGCTGCAGCGTGCGCGGTTCATTGCCGCCAGCGCGTGGCATGTGGCAGGTACCGCAGGCGGCGGTGCCGGTCATCGACAACTGCTCGTCCCAGAACAGCACCTGACCCAGCGCAACCTTGGATGGCGTCTGCGGGTTCTCGACCGGAACCGGCGGCGGGCCGAGCGGCGGCAGCGGCGGCGGGCCGCCCTGCGCGATTGCGAGGCGCGGCGACAGGGCAACAATTGACAGCAGTGCGAGGGCAGCGAGTTTCAGTTGGGCGCGCATCTGCAGGCTTCCGGTTCCAGTCTTGCTGCACAGGCTAGAACCTGATTGTGCAGCGATGATGGAGAGTCTGCAGTTTCACCCAAACTGCCCGGCCCCCTTGAAGCCCGTCATTGCGAGCAACCCGCTTTTGGTAAAAGCTGTACACGGGCCA
>JAIMJQ010000149.1 GCA_020693165.1 Xanthomonas sp.
ACCCAGGGTCAACTCTCAGTGGAAATCAACACCTGGGATGCCGAGCGCATTGCCGCGCCTGGCGACAGCCGCATCATCCTGACCCACACCAACGACGAGGTGCGCGAACTCAACATGGCGGCGCGCGACCGGCTGCGCGCCAATGGCGAACTCGGCTCAGATATCGCGATGCAGGTGGAACGCGGCGAGCGCAGCTTTGCCGAAGGCGACCGCGTGATGTTTCTTCGCAACGACCGCGACCTTGGCGTCAAGAACGGCAGTCTCGGCACGCTGCAATCAGTCAGCAGCCAGGGCATGGCCGTAACGCTGGACGATGGTCGTCGGGTCGCATTCGACATCAAGGACTATGCCCATATCGACCACGGTTATGCCGCGACCATCCACAAATCGCAGGGCGTCACCGTGGACCGGGCTTACGTTCTGGCGACGCCGGGAATGGACCAGCACGGCAGCTATGTGGCGCTGTCCCGCCACCATGATTCGGTATCGCTGCACTATGGCCAAGATGATTTTGCCGATGCTGGCAAGCTGGCCCGCAGCCTGTCTCGTGAACGGACCAAGGATATGGCGCTGGATTATGCCCGCGAGCGGGACTTTGATCCGGCCCACGCCTTTGCTGAGCGGCGCGGCATTTCATTCCGCGAGCGGGTGACGGAGATCGTCCGCAAGATCGTGCCGGAAAAGGCGAGGAGCATTTTCGCCAGCTTCAGGCCAGCGCCTGAACCGCAGCGTGACATTGTCGTTGAGCAAAAGCCAAAAGCCGGGACGCGCGACATTGCGCGTGGGGTCGAACGCTACGCCCGTGCCGTGGCGGACATCGAGCGCACCGCCGCCAAGGGCCTGGAACCCATGCCGCATCAGATTGCTGCGCGGGAGAAAGCGTTCGCCGGATTGAACGACATCCGGCCCGAGGCGGGCAGCGACCTCTCGGCAGCGTTCCGCAGCCAGCCCGACCTTGTCGGGCAGGCCGCAAGCGGGCGCACGGCCAATGCCATTCGCGCAATGCAGCTTGAGGCCGAAATCCGCACCAACCCGACCATGCGCGCCGATCGCTTTGTCGAGAATTGGCAGCGGCTGCACCGC
>JAIMJQ010000034.1:0-28940 GCA_020693165.1 Xanthomonas sp.
GGACTTCCACCGTGCTGTGTGAGTGCGCTTGCGGGCGCACTGGGTCCGGACCTTGTCCGGACGCTTTTCGCTTCGCCGGTTGATCGCCGATGAGGATTGGTACGAATCGGGTGAAATTTTGCGTGCGTGCGCAATGCGTGCTTGCAAGCGCGGTCGCACTTTGGCCGTCGGAGCAGGCTTAGATGCGGGACGGTCGCGTGGTTCCAGTCTCGCCCGATCGGCTGCGGGCGACCCTGTTCGGAAACTTCCGGCTGCTCGCGCCCGACGGCACCGAAATTGCCCTCAACAGCAAACGCACGCAGGCCTTGCTTGCCATGCTTTGTCTCGCCCCCGGTGTGGCCATCGATCGGGATCAGCTCAGCCAGCTGCTGTGGCGGGGGAAGTTCAGCGCCCATGCGCGTGCAAGCCTGCGGCAGAGCCTGCTTGGGCTGAACAAGCTGCTCGCACCTGTCCGTGAAGACTTTCTTGAGGTCACGCGCGAGCGGGTGGCGATCAACGCCGCGGCCGTGCGAACCGACCTCGCCGAATTGGAGCAGGCGCTACGCGACGGAACGGCGACCAGCGCGAGCGAGCTGCTGTTGGCCATCGGCGGCAAGGCGCTGCTGGACCGACTCGATCTGGGTGAACCCTTCAATCAATGGCTGGCTGGACAGCGCGCAGAGGTCGAACAGCGCCTGCGGCATGCCGTGGACCAGGTCCTGGCCGACTGCCGACGCTGCGGTGACAGCCTTGCGGAAGACCAGCTCCGAGCTGCCTGGCGCTTGCGCGACACGTCGGCCGCTTTGCCCGACAGCGATCGACGCGTGCGCATCGCGGTGCTGCCGTTCCAATGCTCGGAGGCCGACGAGGAGCTGGGGCCTATCGGGCAGGGTCTGTTCGACGAGTTGGTCACCAGCCTGGGCAAAGCGCCGCAGTTGCTGGTCGCCGGACGGGCCTCGTCGCTGATGGCCGGCAAGATGGCGCGACCGCTACCGCAGATCGCGCAGGCGCTGCATGTCTCGTATTTGCTGGAGGGCTCGATCCAGCGGCAGCAGGATGAGCTGCGCATTCACGTCGGTCTGGTCGATGGCGCATCGGGATTCGAGCACTGGTCGCACAGCTATCGCGGTGCCAGCGACGACCTTTTCGCGCTGCAGGCGGAGATCGCCGGCGAGGTTACCCGCGAGCTTGGCGAGGCGCTGGGGCGCAAGATGCAGGCGCCTGGTCTTCGGCGCACGACCACCAGCAGGGCAGCCTACGAACTCTATCTGCAGGGCCGGGCGTTGACCGGGCGCGCGATCGGCGACGGGGTGTTGGCCAAGGCGGTGGAGCTGCTCGAACGATCGTTGCAGATCGACCCGCAGTTCGCGGCCTGCTGGACCGCCTTGGCCGAAGCCTACGCCTACACCGCGGTCTACACGCCCTGTCTGGACCGGGTCGCAAAATCGGCGCGAATGGCCGAGTGCGCTGCGAAGGCGATCGCGCTCGATCCGCAGCAGGGCCATGCGCGCGCCATGCTGGGCATCCATCGCTGGACCGAGAACGATCCAGTCGGCGCGCTCGACCTTGCCCATGAAGCCTTTCGGCTGGAGCCTGACAATCCCGACGTCGTGCTCAGACTGGGTTCGTTCCTGCTCTACATCGGCCGCACCCGTGAGGCCCTGCCGTATATCGAGACCGCAATCGACCTCGATCCATTCAACGGCCGCCACTTCGCGATGCTCTCGGTCGCCCATCTCAACCTGGGCGATATCGGCAAGGCCATTGCCGCCGGCCACCGCATGGTCGACCTGGGCTTGCCCTCGATGTGGCTGGCGGTGGCCACGGCGGCCTCGGGGAACCACAAATTCGCGGTAGAGCAGTATTGGCAGACGCGGCTGCTGATGAACACCGTGATCTTTCCGCCGGCGGGCACGAAACCGCTGGCCGGTTCGGCACTCGATACCTACTGGCGGGTAGCCGCCCGGGGGGTTTGCAGCGGGCGCGCAGTGTATCGAACGGTTTACTGCACCATGCTCGACTACCTCCACGCCACCCTGCCAGACCCCTGCGACACCAGCATCGTCGCCCCGGCGATCTGGATGGGTTACGCCAAGATGGTGTTCAAGACCCTCGGCACCCAGATCACTCCGGCCAATTTGTACTGCGTGATGTCGCTCTGGGCCGATGTCGAGCCGATCCGCCGTACCCGTGCGCATCCCGGATTCCTGCCCTTCGCCGAGCGCATCGGCCTGCGCGCGGCCTGGGACAAGTACGGCTGGCCGGATCTGCTGTCGTGTCCCAACCGCGCCTGAGCCTCGAACTCCGCCAGAGATTTGACGATGAATTGACGCTGCAGGCGTCGTCCTTCGGCCGCGTCGCACGCATGCTTCATGTGGTCAACATCTGAAGCCGAGGAGCATTGCGAATGGCCAACAGCAGCAAACGATCAGCAAATCATCAGACGGTTATCGGCGTTCGATCAGGACTGATGCGCGTCGCCACGTTGTCGATGCTTGGATTGTTGCTCCCCGCGCTCGCTGCCGCTGAGGCAAAGCTGAGCGCCACGGAACTGGCGAAAGTCCGACAAACCGCAGTCGAACAGACTTTGACCTTCGAAAACTTGCCGTTGGGCAAAGATCGCAGTGGGTCCGTGCGCATGAAACGCATCGATGTGTACGCGCCGGACGCCAGGATTCTGCTGGTGGACAAAGACGGCTATCGCGAACTGCCGCGCAGCAACTGGTTGCATTTCATCGCTGACAGTTCGCTGCCCAATGCGCCGCGTTTGGGTCTGTCCGTGGCGCCCGATGGCAAGAGCGCGGCAGGCGTGTTGTTGGCCGACGATGGTCGCACCCTGGCAATCAGCGGCACTTATTTCGGCACTGAACTCAGCTTCCAGTTGCAGGAAACACAGCAGGACAAAAACGGCAAACCCACGATATTCGCCTGCGATAACGACCGACCTGGTTGGAAATCGACAAGGATCAGCGAACACCGTCCCGCCATTGCAAATCCGGAATCCGTACGGATTCCGGACGGCGCAACCCGTTCTGCCGTGGTGGCGATCGATACCGACAACGAGTTGTTGCAACTGAAATTTGCCGATAGCACGACAAACGCCAGCAACTATTTTGCTCAATTATTTGTGGCCCTCAATGTGGTGTACGAGCGCGATCTGGACTTGCGCATGGTGCAAGGCACGACGATTTTACGCCCTTCCAACATGCCCGATAGCTACGTGCAAACCAGCACTTCCGGGCAGTTGACCGAATTTGGCACGCTATGGCAAAACACGCAAACCGGCGTTTCCCGTGCTTTCGCGATGTTTATATCCGGCAAGGCGCCCGACCCGTTTGGCGCCGCGGGCGTCGCCTGGGTGTTGGGTGCGGGTGCCAATTATTGCCAAAGCAGGAATGCAAACGGAGGACATTACAGCGTTTCGCAGGTATTCAAGTTTCCCGGCGCGACAGCCGTGGATGACCTTTTGGTCATTGCCCACGAACTGGGACACAATTTTGGCGCGGATCACGCCCATTGCTCCAATGCGACGACTGGCGCAGGCGGGCAAAGCACCAACACCATCGATCAATGTTTCAACACCGAGGATGGATGTTATTCCGGCCCTTCGATTTGTCCGGCCACCAGCACCGTCAATGGCGTGCCGAATGTGCAAGGCACGCTGATGAGTTATTGCCACCTGAGCGGCTTGCCCAACTGCGAATCGAAGGAGGTGTTCGCCACCGCGCACCGCACCTTGCTGACACCACGCGTCATCAACAATGTCGCCTTGGGCTGTTTCACCGCCGTTGGCGCCGGTGCGGGTACCTTGGGATTCACGAGCCCCACGCAAACCGTGACTGAAGGCGCCACAGCGCAGTTCACGGTTACGCGCAGCGGCGGCAGCGATGGTGCCGTGGCCGTCAACTTTGCGACCAGCAATGGCACGGCGATTGCCCCGGGCGATTACACTGCCAGCTCGGGCACGCTGAACTGGGCGGCGGGCGACACCGCGCCGAAGACCATTTCGGTGCCGATCATCGACGACGGGCTGCCGGAGGGCGCCGAGACCTTCGCGGTGACCCTGAGCAGCCCAACCAACGGTGCAACCTTGGGCACCAGCACGCTGACAGTCACCATTGCTCCCGGCGAGGTATTTCCACCGAATTGCCAATTCCCCGCCGGTTATTCCACGCCGGCCGATGGTAGCCAAGCGTGGGTGGTGAGTACCGACAGCGTACAGGAGGGCACTTGCAGCCTGCGATCGCCTCAAGGGATGGGCAACAACAGCAACGCGCGCATTCAGATCAGCGGCAATTTCAGCGCCGGCAACGTGAGTTTCTTCGCTCGCGTCTCATCGGAAGCCTCGTTCGATTGCTTCCGCTTCCTGGTGGACGGCGCGCGGCAAAACATTGGCAACAGTTGCGACAGTGTCAGCAACCCGGGAATCTCCGGGGAGTTCGCCTGGCAGCAAATCACCGTGCCGACCACGGCAGGTAACCATACCTTCGTCTGGTCTTATGAGAAGGATCAGTCGGACACTGGTGGTGAGGACGCCGCCTGGATTGATCTGGTCAGCTTGCCACCGCCTGTGGGCGGCGCCGACCCCATCTTCGCCAACGGCTTCGAATAGGTGCGCCGAAATCATGAGCGAGCGGCGACCGACCACCATCGAGGTTGCCGCCGGCTACACCGCGCTGTGGTTGGCCGGGGACTACCGCGCTGCCGGTGAAACCTACTGGGCCGAGGACGTGGTCAGCATCGAGCCGCGCGCGCGTGCTGACGGGACCGCTTCGGTGTGCCGTGGCATCGAGTCAGTCCGCGCAAGGTGCTTAAACTGGTTCAGCACCCACGGCATCGAGGATCTGAGCCTGGATGGCCCGTATGTCACCGGCGATCACTTCGCGCTGTTCGCCGACATGCTGATCGTTCATGCCGGCCAGCGCACGCCGCACAGCCAGATCGCCGTGTTCGCGGTGCGCGAAGGCAAGATCGTGGAAGAGAGGTACTTCACGGCATGAGGGAATCAGAGAGACGCCATGGCGCAGCCATGAAACTGTCGGTTCGCAGGGGAGCACAGCAAAACTCCGGATGGGCAATTCCTTGAACGCAGGTTGGGCTAAGCGCAGCGTTGCCCAACAGTGTTTGCCGGACGTTGGGCACGGCTGCGGAGGTCAGTTCGCTTTACCGGAAGCGTTGCTTGACTTGCGCCTTTGCTTTACTTGCACTTTTGCTTTACTTTTGCAGCTCTTCACCCATCTCGGGCAAAGGAGCAAGCCATGCGATCCGTTGAGGCGGTCGTTTCCAGCAAAGGGCAGGTCACTTTGCCCGCCGCCATGCGCGCCAAGCTAGGCATCAAACCGGGCTCACACATCCACTTCGAGCTTCGGGAGGGCGAGCTGGTGATCAAGCCAGAGCAACCGATGAGCGCTTTTCGAGGCATGCTCAAGGACTTCGATCTGGGCAACATCGAGCCTGAGAAAGAACCTGATCGAGAGTTCTGATGAACCTCGTTGATTCCTCTGGCTGGATTGAGTATCTGCAAGATTCACCGCGTGCAGATCTGTTCGCCGATGCCATTGAAGATCGCCACAGTCTGTTGGTGCCCACCATCGCGCTGTATGAAGTCCACAAGATTCTTTGCCGCGCCCTGCCGTCAGCCCTGGTCGCGCAAAGCCTCGACGTGATGCGGCGGGGGCGCGTGCTGGATTTCACCGATGCCCGCGCTATTGCCGCATCCGGGGTCGCAAACCGGTTCAAGCTGGCAATGGCGGACGCGGCGATGTACAGCATGGCGCAGGAGTTCGGCGCCACCTTGTGGACGCAGGACGCGGATTATCAAGGTCTGGCAGGTGTGCGCTACTGCGCAAAAGCAGTGTATCCGTAGCTACCGTGTCAGCGACCCACCAGCCGTTCGCAAAACATCGCTTGAGTAACGCAGGACGCACTTCGGCAGGAGAAAGATCATGAAGCTGCTCGCCGAACTCAAGCGCCGCAATGTCATCCGCATGGCCGGGCTGTATCTGGTCGGCGCGTGGTTGCTGATCCAGATCGCCGAGACGCTGCTGCCGATCTTCGAAACTCCAAGCTGGGTGCTTAAGGCGCTGGTGGTGTTGCTGGCGATCGGCCTGCTGCCGGCGCTGGTGTTTTCGTGGATCTACGAGCTGACGCCCGACGGACTCAAGCGCGACGTCGGCGTGACCACGGACCCTGCGATTGCCGCGACCACCGGAAAGCGCATGGACCGGCTGATCATGGCCGGGCTCGCAGCGGTCATTCTGGTCGTCGCGGCGGACCGCTACTGGCCGCGCGCGGATCTGGCGACCGGGCAGGACGCAAGTACCGCGCAAATGCCCGCGCCGGATTCCGAAGCGCCCGCCGCGACCGTCGCACTCGGCATCGCCGTGCTGCCTTTCGACAACTTTAGTCCCGATCCGGACAACGCCTATTTCGCCAGCGGCGTCTACGAGGAAGTGCTGACCAAGTTGTCGCGGATCGCCGAGCTCAGGGTGATCTCGCGCACCTCGATGGAGCGCATCGCCAAGGAAGATCTGGAGGTCGGCGCGATCGGCGCGCGCCTGGGCGTCAGCCATGTGCTCGAAGGCAGCGTGCGCCGTGCCGGCGACCAGGTGCGGGTCACCGTGCAGCTGATCGAGGCTGCCACCGACGCGCACCTGTGGGCGGAAAGCTACGACCGCGATCTCGACGATGTATTCGCCATTCAGTCGGAGATCGCGCTGGCGATCGCCGAGCAACTCAAGCTCAGCCTGAGCGCGCAGTTGCAGTCCGACCTCGGCGAGCGGCCGACGCAGAACCAGGCCGCCTACGAACTGTATCTGAAGGCGCTCGACAACAACCGGACCTGGCGCTTCGCGGAAGGCTTTCGCGATGCCATCGACCTGCTCGAACCGGCGGTCCGGCTGGATCCGGACTTCCTCGCCGCGCAGGTGCTGCTGGCGGAAGCCTATGGACGCATGTACTGGCTGCGCGCGGACCCGGACGGACGCTATCTGGCCCTGGCCCGGGAGCGGGTCGCGCATATCGGCGAGCGCTGGCCGGATCGCGCCGAGACCGAACTCGCCCGCGCCCAACTGAGCTACAACATCGACCGCGACTATGACCGCACACTGCAGGCGTTCGAGGCGGTGCGCCTGCGCCTGCCGAATCACCCGGAAGTGCTGATCGGCATCTCCGCCAGCCTCAAACGGCTCGGTCGCAGTGAGGAGTATCTCGCCGCCGCCCGCCTCGCCCTGGCGGCAGATCCGGAGGCCCCGGTGCTGCACGCAGAGGTGCTGCAGGCGCTGACCCATACCCGACGCTACGCCGAGGCCCTGGCCTTCGGCGAGATGGCCGAGCGCAAGTTCCCGGACGAAGCGGACGTCGCCATTTCGATGGCCCGGATCAGGGCCTTCAATGACCAGGACCTCGAGCCGCTGCTGGCCCTGGGGCGACGCTTCGGGGACAACGTGTCCATTGGTGCCGGATTCGACATCGCCATGGCACGCTTCCTGCGCGACGACGTCGACGGCGCCCTGGCCGCCATCGACACCGCCGGGGCGTCGAGGAATTCGATCCAGGCCAGGCGCGCCGCCGCCAGTGCCGAGCTGTTGCGCTTGGCCGGACGCACCGACGAGGCCGACACGCTGGCACGAGCCGCCTACGCAAGCCTGCGGCAAGTGGAAGACATCTACGCGCCGACGGTCGGCCAGGCCAACCTGGCCTGGCTGGCCGTCGAGGCGGGTGAGCGCGACGCGTCGCTGCAGTTGCAGGCCGGAATCAACGCAAACCCGCCGACATCACGGGAAGAGCAGTACTGGGCCGCCGAAGGGCTCTCCGGCGCCCAGCGCGCGCTGGGCGATCCGGAGGCGGCCTGGCTCCTGCTGCAGCCTTTCGTCGGAAACTACTACCGACTCCCCCCGGAACACCTGTCCCTGTTCCGACCCTTTTACGACCGCGTATTTGGCGAATCGCCGTCGTATCGGGCCTACATGGCTGGTATCGAGACGCAACGATAAGCCATTTCAACCCGCGAGATTTGTAGGTCACGTTGCCCGCAGGGTGGGCTTTCACGTCTCTACGGGCCCGACGCGGAAGCGCGGAGATCCGGCCCGAGCCACCGTTCGTCCATCGACTGTTTCCCCCGGAACGGCACGGGGGAAACGCTCAGGACGAACGGTATCGCGATGGGTTCGCCGAATAGTTACGCGGGCGTTGCCCTGCCCGCGAACAAGCCTGGTGTGCGATCGTCCTTCCCGCCCAACAAGGTAACATCCGCGCAACCGCTTCGGCGCTGATCGAGATCCCGCCCTTGCGCCTGCTCGCCGAACTCAAGCGCCGCAACGTGATCCGCATGGCCGGGTTGTATCTGGTCGGCGCGTGGTTGCTGATCCAGATTGCCGAGACGCTGCTGCCGATCTTCCACACGCCGGACTGGGTGCTGCAGGCACTGGTGGTGGTGCTGGCGCTTGGATTGCTGCCGGCGCTGGTGTTCTCGTGGGTTTACGAATTGACGCCGGACGGGCTCAAGCGCGATGCCGAGGTCGATCCGGCGCGTTCGATCGCGCCGCAAACGGCGCAGCGGATGGATCAGTTGACGCTCGCGGCGTGCTGCTCCTGCTGCTGGTGATTGCAGCGGATCGCTGGTGGCCCAGCCAGCCTGCGGCGCCGCAGGACGTCGCGACGGCGACGGCGCCGGGCTTGGCGCTGGATGCACCATCGCTACCGACGGCGGATGCGTCCACGACAGAGCCGGCCGAACGTTCGGTCGCGGTCCTGCCCTTCGTCAACATCAGCAATGACCCCGAGCAGGAGTATTTCTCCGACGGCATGACCGAGGAACTGCTGAACGTGCTGGCGAAGATTCCCGGGCTGAAGGTCGCCGCGCGCACGTCGGTGTTCGCGTTCAAGGGCAAGGGTGGCGACGTGCGCGAGATCGGCGCCAAACTCGGCGTCAGCCATCTGGTCGAAGGCAGCGTGCGCCGCGATGGCGACGCGATCCGGGTGACCGCGCAATTGATCCGCGACGATGACGGCTTCCATGTCTGGTCGGAAACCTACGACCGCAAGCTGGAAAACGTCTTCGCGCTGCAAGACGACCTTGCCCAGCGGGTCGGCTCGGCGTTGCAGGAGTCGCTGTTGCTGGTCGCACCGGCGGCGCGCAGCTCGATCGATCCTGCGGCGTACGATCATTACCTCAAGGGCCGCGCCCTGCTGCGCGCGCGCCGCGACATCCCGACCGCTATCAACGAGTTCCAGGCTGCGGTCGCGCTCGAGCCCGGCTTCGCGGCGGGCTGGTCGTCGTTGTCGCTGAGCTTCGACGTCGGCTATTGGTACATCGAGAATCTCAGCCTCGACGATCGCAACACACTGATCGTCCAGCAGGCCGCAGCGGCCGAGCGCGCGGCCGCCATCGAACCCGAATCGGCTGCGGTCAACCATGCCCTCGGCAACGTCGCGCGCAAGCAGTTTCGCTTTGTCGAAGCCGAGCGCCGCTATTTGCGTGCGATGCAGATCGATCCGGGCTACCCCGACGTGCGCGAGGACCATGCCGAACTGCTCTATCAGGTGGGACGCGTCGAGGACTCGATGCAATCGGCACAGCAGTTGGTCGAGCTCGACCCGTATTTCGGCATCGGCTGGTTCAGGATTTATGACGCTGCAGTTCAGCTCGATCGCAGAGACCTGGTCGAGGCCGCATTGGACAAGATGGCTGCGCTGATGCCCAACGGCACCACCGTCAAGTTCGGCATGCTCGACTATGCCCTGGTCCGGGGTCGCGCCGATGAAGCACGCGCGGCGTTGGCTGATCTGTTGGCGCGGGGGGTGGAGGACGCCGCCTTCGCGCAAACCCTGCTGCCGTGGGCGCTGCGGGAACAGGACCTGGATGCGGACACGCTACGCGAAGCGCTCGCCCAGGCGCCAACCGGTGAACCGGTGTACTACCTGGTCGCCCGACGGGACGTCGCTGGTTATGACCACTACATGGAGCAAAACGGGGCGACCATGCAGGGCTTCTACTTTGCCTACCTGAACTCCAGTCCCGGGGACGGCCAGCTGATGCTGCGCGACCCACACGTCAAGGCCAACTTGCTGCGCTATGGCTTTGTGGCCTACTGGCGCGAGAAGGGCTGGCCGCCGACCTGCCGTCCACTCGGCGACGACGATTTCGAATGCGGCATCGACGCCGGGGATGCGCCCTGAGATGTCCTTCCTCGCCGAACTCAATCGCCCTTTGGCAGACCCATCGGCGATGCATCGGCAATCCCGAGGAATCGCTATAAGATGCGTGTTACACGTATCCCGTGTGTTTGCTGGAGAATCAGGATGTCCAATCTGACTCTGAGCATCGATGACGACGTCTTGCAGCGCGCGCGCGAGGCTGCGTTGCGCGACCGCACATCGGTGAATGCACTGGTGCGCGATTTCCTGATCCGCTACGCCGACAGCAAGCGCCGGCGCCTTGAGGCGCTGGATGCGCTCGACGCTGTGGCCGCCGCAACAAGCGCGCGCAGCGATGCGCGCTGGGGCCGCGACGAACTGCACGAGCGCTGAGGTGCGCGTCTTCGTCGACACCAACGCAGAGAGGCGTAGCCGATCGTCTCGACATCGTACTGGAGAACTTCGATCGGGCGATCGCGCTCGATCCGCAGTTCGCCGATGCCTGGGCGCACAAGGCGCGGGCGCAGATGGCGGGCTACTGGTACGGACTCGGCGAGGCTGGGCTGCGCGAGGCCGCGGCCGAGACCCTGGCTGAAGCCCGGCGCCTCGCCCCCGAGGCGACCGAGACCTGGATGGCCGAGGCTTATTACGCGTACTGGGTGCAACTGGATTATCCGCGTGCCGAGGCACACCTGGCGCGCGTGCTCGAACGCTCTCCCGAGCATGCCGAGGCATGGATGGCACGCAGCTTTGTGCTGCGCCGCGACGGCCGCCTCAAGGAGGCGCTGGGCGCCGTGCGCCGGGTGCTGGAAATTGATCCGGTCTATGGGCCAGCGTTGAGTTCCTTGGGCCAGACACTCACTCAGCTTGGCGGTTTCGACGAGGCCGCCGCCGTGTTGGACCAGGCTTGGCGGGTTGGCCACGAGGTGCGCAGATTCCGGATGGAACTTGGGCTTTACCGGGGCGATCCTGAAGCGGCCTGGGCCGCCGTGGATGGGCCGAGGCAAGTCACCCCCGGCTATGCCTTTGTCGCCGCGTTGGCAACCCGCGACCCGCAGCGGATAGCGCATGCCTTGTCACCCGCGCTGTGGCCGGAGGATTGGCATGGCCCGCCCGGCTATTCCGAAGCGCAAGCTCTGGCACAGGCAGAGGCGCTGCTGCTGTCCGGTCAACGTGAAGAGGCCGAGGCTGCACTGCGCGCGATCCAGGCGCGACTGCAGGCCCTCGACACGCCCCTATCCGGGCGGCTGGAGACACAATGGGCACTATTTTCCCTGGGACTTGCCCGGCCTGCTCGGCGATCTCGACGGCGTGCTCGCCGCCGAGCGCGACTACCTTGAGAATTCGCCGCGGGATGTCTATGCAAGCATCGACGCGCGCCTCGCCCTTGCGGTCGCGCTGGCCCGCGCAGGCGATGCGGAGCGCGCGCTGAACCACCTCGAAGCCATCCGCGACCTGCTCGGTCCGCACTTCTATCTTCGTCTCTCGATCCACCCCGGCCTCGACGCGATCCGCGCGCATCCGCGCTACCTCGCCCTGAAGGCGGCCTACGAGCGCACGGTCACGGAGCCGACCACCGGAAGCCAGGCCGCCAGCATGCGTTGATGCGAATGCTGAACTGCCCGACACGATCGCCAGCCAGCGGGTCCAGCCGGTTTCCGGGCGGCCTTGACCCAATCGGAACCAGTCGCGTAATCTTACCTTCGTCTTACTCAATGTGCAGGCCATGGAAACCACCCGGCTGTCGAGCAAGGGCCAGGTCATCATCCCCAAGGCCATTCGCACCACCCATCGCTGGCAGGCGGGGCTGGATCTCATGGTGATCGATACCGGCGACGGCATTCTGCTCAAGCCCAAGGCGCCGTTCATCGGCACCGTGCTCGCCGACGTCGCGGGCATGTTCAAGGCCCGGGTGGCGAAGAGGAGCGATGCCGAGATCAAGGCCGCGCTGAATGCAGCGATCAAGAGACAGTGGCGTGGTCGCGGTTGATACCAATGTGCTGGTGCGCCTGCTGACAGGCGACGACGCCGCCCAGTACAAGGCCAGCCTGAAACTGTTTTCGAGCGCACCGATCTTCATACCGGACACGGTTCTGCTGGAGGCCGAATGGGTGCTGCGCGCCGCTTATGAGCTCGCCCCTGATGACGTATGCGATGCGTTCCGGCGCCTGCTCGGACTGGCAAACGTCAATGTCGCCGATGCCGCGCGAATTGCTCAGGCCATCGCCTGGCACCAGCACGGACTGGACTTTGCCGACGCAATGCATCTGGCGCACAGCCAGGGCCATGAATCGATGAAGACCTTCGACGCCAGCTTCATCAAGCGCGCGAAAGAGTTGGGCGAATGCCGGGTGGAGAAGCCCTGACGCGCGCGCGCCCGGGGCTCCCGGATCGCCGAGCTTCACTCGGCAACGCTGGTGTCCCGGCCCCGAAGCGGCGTGGCGGCTGCTTGCGCCATTTGCCGGGAAGGGCGAGCGGCTGTTGAACGCGCATTTAACCCT
This sequence comes from Xanthomonas sp., assembly GCA_020693165.1. GTDB lineage: Bacteria > Pseudomonadota > Gammaproteobacteria > Xanthomonadales > SZUA-5 > JADKFD01. The sequence continues at coordinate 12,618 of JAIMJQ010000034.1, forward strand.
GTTCCAGCCCTATTACGACAAGGCGTTCGGCGAGTCGCCGTCCTATCGGGCCTACATGGATGGCATCGAAGCGCAGCAATAAGCCAATTCAGCGAACTCAAGCCGCCTGGCGCGGATTGATGCGCTTGAAGTCAGCCCCGGCGCGGGCAGCCGAAAGGTCGTACGCGGCCTGCAGGTTCATCCAGAAACGCGCCTCCATGCCGAAGTAGCGTTCCAGCCGCAAAGCGGTGTCGGCAGTCATCGCGCGGCGACCGGCGGCAAGCTCGGAAATCCGGTTGTGCGGCACGTCCAGCGCTCTCGCCAGTTCCCGCGCGGACAACGCCAGAGGGCGCATGAACTCTTCCAGCAGCATTTCGCCAGGGTGGGTGGTGATTCGATTCATTGGCGACCTCAATGGTAGTCCACGATCTCCACGTCCTCAGCGCCCTCATCGGACCACCGGAAGCAAAGCCGCCAGCGCTCGTTGATGCGGATGCTGAACTGCCCGACACGATCGCCAGCTAGCGCCTCCAGCCGGTTCCCGGGCGGGACCGCCAGCGACTGCAATCGGGTCACGTTGTCCAACTGGTCCAGCTTGCGCAGCGCCACCTTGCCGATCGCCGCGAATCGCCGACTCGCGCCGGTCTCGAACAGACGCTGTGTATCCAGGCAACGGAAGCTGCGGATCATGTCAGCGATTGTGGTACGCGTCGCATACCATTGTCAACGCAATCGGATCGCACATGCCACCGATGCGATCCGGAACGCCTTCTGGATCGCCGAGTTTCACTCGGCAGCTCTGGCTTTGATGCCCCCCCCCGCGAAAGCCACAGCGCCGACAGCAAGTCGGCGATCCGCATCAATTGGTGCGAAACCCGGCCCGCCGCCCGCCGCTGCTGCTGTCTCGACAAGGTAACATGCACGCATCTGCCTCGGCGCTGATCGAGATCCTTGTCCTTGCGCCTGCTCGCCGAACTCAAGCGCCGCAACGTCATCCGCATGGGCGGGCTGTACATCGTCGGGGCCTGGCTGATCATCCAGGTCGCCGAGACGCTGCTGCCGATCTTCGAGACTCCGGGCTGGGTGCTGAAGGCGCTGGTGGTGCTGCTGGCGATAGGCTTCCTGCCGGCGCTGGTGTTCTCCTGGATCTACGAGCTGACGCCCGATGGCCTCAAGCGCGACGTCGGGGTGACTACCGACCCGGCACTTGCCGCGACAACCGGAAAGCGCATGGACTGGCTGATCCTGGCCGGGCTCGCAGCGGTAATTCTGGTCGTCGCAGCGGATCGCTGGTGGCCGCGGGCGGATATGGTGACCGGACAGGACGCAACTACCGCGCAAACGCCCGCAGCCACGCCGGGTTCCGAAACTCCAACCGCTGCGGCCGCGCTCGGCATCGCCGTGCTGCCGTTCGACAACTTCAGCCCCGATCCGGACAACGCCTACTTCGCCAGCGGCGTCTACGAGGAAGTGCTGACCAAGCTGGCGCGGATCGGTGAGCTTCGGGTGATCTCGCGTACGTCGATGGAGCGCATCGCCGAAGAAAAGCTGGAGGTCGGCGCGATCGGCGCGCGCCTGGGCGTCAGCCATGTGCTGGAAGGCAGCGTGCGCCGTGCCGGCGACCAGATCCGGGTCACCGTGCAGCTGATCGAGACCGCCACCGACGCACACCTGTGGGCGGAGAGCTACGACCGCAATCTGGACGATGTATTCGCGATCCAGTCGGAGATTGCGCTGGCGATCGCCGAGCAACTCAAGCTCAGCTTGAGCGCCCAACTGCAGGCCGACCTCGGCGAGCGGCCGACGCACAACCAGGCCGCCTACGAGCTGTACCTGAAGGCGCTCGACAACAACAAGACCTGGCGTTTCGCCGACGGCTTTCGCGACGCCATCGATCTGCTCGAACCAGCGGTCCGGCTGGATCCGGAGTTCCTCGCCGCGCAGGTGATGCTGGCCGAGGCCTATGGCCGGATGTACTGGCTGCGTTCGGACCCGGACGGACGCTATCTGACCCAGGCCCGGCAACAGGTCGCGCGCATCGGCGAGCGCTGGCCGGATCGCGCCGAAACCGAACTGGCCCGCGGACAACTGAGCTACAACGTCGACCGCGACTACGTCCGCGCCCTGCAACACCTCGAATCGGCGCGCCTGCGGTTGCCCAACGAACCAGCGGTCTTGCGCGGCATCACCGCCAGCCTCAAGCGGCTCGACCGCCAGGAGGAATCGCTCGATGCCGCCCGCGCTGCCCTGGTCGCGGATCCGGAATCGCCGATCGCCCACGGCAACGTGCTGCAGGCCCTGATCAACACCGGACGCTTCGCCGAGGGCCTGGCTTTCGCCGAACTGGCCGAGCGCAAGTTCCCGGACGGACTGACCCTCGCCTACACCGTCGCGCGTGTCAAAGCTCTGCATGACCAGGACCTGGAGCCGCTGCTGGCCCTGGGGCGACGGGCCGGTGGTATCTCGTCGATCAACGCAAGTCTCGAAGTCGCGCTGACGCGCTTCCTTCGCGATGACGTCGATGGCGCGGTGAACGCCCTCGAACAAGGCCGGGTTGCCCTGGACACGCTCGGCGCGAGGAGTGCTGCCGCGAGTGCCGAACTCCTGCGCCTGGCAGGACGCGCGGACAAGGCCGATGCGCTGGCGCAACGCGCCTACGCGGAGTTGCATCGGGTGAACGACTTTTATTCAGCCTCGGTGTGGCAGGCCAGCCTTGCCTGGCTGGCCGCACAGGCGGGCGATCGTGAAGCGGCGCTGGACTGGCAGGCCAGGGCCAACGCAAACCTGCCGGCAGCGCTGGAGGAGCGGGAGTGGATCGCCGAACGCCTCTCCGGCGCCCAGCGCGCGCTGGGCGACGCCGAAGCGGGGTGGCAACTGCTTGCGCCCTTTGCCGGGAAAGGCGAACGCCTGTTGCACGCGCACCTGACGCTGTTCCGACCCTATTACGACCGCGTGTTCGGCGAATCACCGTCCTATCGGGCCTACATGGCCGGCATCGAGGCGCAGCACTGAGGCATTTGGCGCGCGCGGGTTGTAGGTCACCTTGCCCGCCCAGCGGGCTACGTGACAGGGGGGGCCGCGATGTCACCCCAGCCCGACCCTGCCCGAGCATCGGGGAGGGTGCAAAACCTGAACCTGAACGACATTCACGGCAGCCAGTGCGCTGATTTTGCGTCACCTGTGGGAGCGGGCTCTGCCCGCGAGCTTTGCGTGGGCCGCAGCCACAGCATCGCGGGCAGAGCCCGCCCCTATCAGGTAGCCCGCAGTTTGTTTGCGCGAAGATGCGCACCGGAGCGGTGCGGCAGGGACTCCCGCAGTCGCTCCGGCCACTGTTGTGCAACAGGAAGGGCAGCGAAAGCGTGCGCCCGGGACTCCCGCCCGGCCCGCTACCTGCGCTTTCCATCCAGCCCGGTCTCGACTCGGTGCACGAGCATCCGCGCTATCCGGCGCTGAAAGACAGGGCGCGCTGAAATGATCTACGATGCACCTGATGCGACAGATGCGGGCGATGCCAATGCGAACGACCATCGACTCGCCAGAAGCAAAACACCGGCAGCTCAAGGCTATCTCGGAAAAGCGGGCGATCAGCCTTGGCCAGCTCATTACCGAGCTCACCGATCTGGCACTGCAAACGAGTAGTGCGCCGACACAGGAGTCCACGCTGGCGCCCAGCACACAGACCGGACTGCTCACGCTCAGCGTAGGACGACCGACTACCAGCGCTGAAGTGGCCACGCTGATGGATGCGCCGTGATCCTGTTCGACGTCAACGTGTTGATCGCGTTGGGCAGTCGGGACCACGAGTGCAAGCTGGCAGCAGAAGCCTGCTTCTGCGCGCTGACGACGTCCTTCGCCACCTGTCCGATCACCCAGACCGGCTTTGTCCGGGTCCTGGCGCAGATCAATCCCACGCTCGCACTCACTGATGGGGTGGCCGAGCTTGCCAGCCTTTGCGCACACCCAAGGCATCAGTTCATCGCGGACGATGTGAATGCGCTGGATTTGCCGTGGAAATCCATCCGTGGACACCGGCACGTCACCGACGCCTACCTCGCCGCACTGGCGCGCAAACACGGGGCAAAGCTGGCCACCTTCGATCGTGCACTGTCGGCAGTTCATCCGGATGTGGCAATCCTGATATGAATGTCCTCGCCGAACTCAAACGCCGCAACGTCATCCGCATGGCCGGGTTGTACCTGGTCGGGGCGTGGCTGACCGTGCAGGTGGCGGGCACGGTGCTGCCGATGTTCGGTGCGCCCGAATGGGTCGCCCGCAGCGTGGTGCTGCTGTTGGCGATCGGCTTCATTCCGGCCATGGTGTTCTCGTGGCTGTACGAACTGACGCCGGACGGATTGAAGCGCGATGGCGAGGTCACGCCGGAGCAGTCGATTACGGCGCGCACCGCTCGGCGCATGGATCGACTGATCTTCGCTGGCCTGATCGCGCTGATCGCAGTCATAGCCGCGGATCGCTGGTGGCCGCGGGCGCAAACGCCGGCCGCAACTGCGCCGGTCGCCGCGGAACCGATTGCTGCGCCGGCGCCCAGCGCTGCGACCGATCCGCCTGCGCCGTCCGCAGCCATCGACCCCAACTCGATTGCCGTGCTGCCGTTCGTCAACATGAGCGCGGACAAGGACAACGAGTACTTTTCCGACGGCATCTCGGAGGAGTTGCTCAACGTGCTGGTGCGCGTGGACGGCTTGAGCGTGGCCTCGCGCACCTCGTCGTTCGCCTACAAGGGGCGCGGGCTGAGCGCCGCGGAAATCGCCGGCGAACTCAAGGTGGCGCATATCCTCGAAGGCAGCGTGCGCAAGTCCGGCAACCGCGTACGCATCACCGCGCAGCTGATCGACACCGGCAGCGACCGCCACCTGTGGTCGGAGACCTTCGACCGCGAACTGACCGACATCTTCGCGATCCAGGACGAAATCGCCAATGCCATCGTAGCCGCACTGCGCGAGACGCTCGGCGAGAAGGCGACGGTGACGGTGGTGGTCCGCGCCGACACCGAGAACCTGCAGGCCTACGATCTGTACCTGAAGGCGCGCGAACTGTTCATCGCGCGCAGCGAGTTGCCGGAGTCGGTGCGCCTGTTCGAGCGTGCGGTCGAACTCGACCCCAGCTTCGCGCGCGGCTGGGAAGGCCTGGCGGCGGTGACGTCCGTCGTCGAAAGCTGGGGCATCGACGACCGCGACTATAACGCGATGGTGCGGCCAGCCGCCGAACGCGCGCTCAAGCTCGATCCGACGCTGTCGATGGCCTGGGCGGCACTGTCGATGGCGGAGCAGAACCAGAAAACCCCGGACTGGGCGAGTGCGCTGGAGTTGTCGGGCAAGGCCATCGCCGCCGATCCCAGGAACGCGACGGCGTATCTGTGGCGCAGCATCATCTGGCTCAACCTGGGGTTCTTCGACCGCGCCCTGGCGGATCTCGATAGCTGCCTGCGCTTCGATCCCGCCTACCGCAACTGCATGCGCTGGAAAGCGCGGGCGCTGCTGTTTGCCGGAGATGCGCAACAGGCCCTTTCGCTGTTCGAGCAGGGCGTCGCTTCCGGCTTCATCGCCAATCGGGCGATCGACTTTGTTCCGGCGATGGTCGCCCGCGGCGATACCCTGGCGGCGCGCTTGCTGCTGGACAAACTGCAGGTTTCGACGGAACTCGGCGAGGTCATGATCGCGGCGCTGGTCGATCCTGGAACCCCGCGCCCGAACGCCGCAGGGCTCATCGAAAGGCCCGACTCCGGCATCATCAAGGCAAAGTCGGGCCTCGGCTTGACCAAGCCGATCGCCTACTTGTGGGCGGGGGATTTCGAGCGCGCCGCGGATGCGGATGACGGCGGCACCAACGATTCGCTCCTCGCCTGGGAGTTGAGCCAGCCGACCTGGCGCAACTCGCCCGGCTTCAAACGCACGCTGCAGAACAACGGCGTGCTGGGCTATTGGCAGGCGCACGGCTTCCCGCCGCAGTGCCGGGCGCTGGGCGAGAGCGATTTCGAGTGCGATTGATCCGGCGAGCCCTCAGCCGATTGCATCCCCCCACCTGCCACGGCACGCTGGTCGCATGCGCATTTCACGCGGATTGCACCCATGCCGATATTGCAGATTCGTGATCTTCCCGATGACGTCTATCAGGGCGTGAGCGCTGCAGCACGGGCCGAACAGCGCTGCCTGTCGCAACAAGCCGTCGTGGAGTTGCGGCGCGCCCTGAGCATCGGCACTGAGCATCGGCGTGCCGCCACCGTCTCGCCCGATTGACAAGCTTCCGTACAGACCGTACTGTTTTGCCCATGAAAACACTGGGCAAACCCGACACGAAAGGCGCCGAGGAAGCGCGCCAGCAGCTTCCTGCCATTCTCGCGGCGGCGGCGGCGGGCCAGACCACCGTGATCACGCGCCATGGTCGCGAGATTGCCGCAGTGGTGCCTGCTGCCGCGATCAAGCGGGCCCGGCCGGCATCGCTGCTGGGACTGGCGGGAAGTGGCCGCACGTTGTGGGGGGCGGACAGCCGCAAGACCATCGCCGACCTGCGCGACGAATGGAAGCGCTGAACGCCGCCGCGTTGCCGGCGGGGACGCTGCTGTTGGTGGACAGCGCGCCCATCATCTACACGCTGGAAGCCAACGAGCGCTTTGCCGCGCACTTCGCACCGATGTTTCGGCGACACGCGAAGGGCGATTTGCTGCTGGCGGTGACCACGATCACCATCGCCGAAGTGCTGACCGGCCCGCTGAAGGCCGGCGAGGAGGCGCTGGCCAAACGCTACCGTTCGGTTCTGGAGGCATGGCAGGTGGTCGACTTCAACAGCGACATCGCCGAAAGCGCGGCGCGACTGCGCGGCCAGTATGGCTTGAAACTTCCCGATGCGATTCAACTTGCCAGCGCCCTGGCGATCAACGCCGATGCGCTGGTGACCCACGACCGCGATTTCGCCGCCGTTCGCGGCCTGCGGGTGCTGGGATGAAACTGCTCGCCGAACTCAAGCGCCGCAACGTCATCCGCATGGCCGGGCTGTATCTGGTCGGCGCGTGGCTGCTGGTGCAGGTGGCCGCCACCCTGCTGCCGGTGTTCGACGCGCCCGGGTGGGTGATGAAGGTGCTGGTCGGGCTACTGGCGTTCGGCTTTCTGGCGGCGTTGGTGTTTTCGTGGATCTACGAGCTGACCCCGGACGGCCTGAAGCGCGATGGCGAAGTCGCCGCAACGCAGTCGATCGCCCCGCAAACCGCGCGGCGCATGGATCGGATGATCATCGTCGTGATGGCGCTGGCGCTCGGCTACTTCGCGCTCAACAAGTTCGTGCTGGCGCCGGGGCGGGTCGACGTGGCCAACGCAGCGAGCCCGCCGGCGGCGGTCGCGACTGATCCTGCGGACTCCGCACCCGCTGCAACAGCCGCGCAAGACCTGCCGGCGCCGGCCGACCCGAAATCCATCGCCGTGCTCGCCTTCGCCAACATGAGCGCGGACCAGGACAACGAGTATTTCTCCGACGGCGTGGCCGAGGAGATCCTGAATGCCCTCGCGAAGGTCGACGACCTCAAGGTCGCCGGGCGCACCTCGTCGTTCTACTTCAAGGGCCGCAACGAGTCGCTGGCGGCGATCGGCAGCACGCTGGGCGTGGCCCATGTACTCGAAGGCTCGGTACGCAAGCAGGGCGAGCGATTGCGCATCAGCGCCAAGCTGCTGCGCGTCAGCGATGGCGTCGAGATGTGGGCCGACACCTTCGACGGCACCGATGCCGACATCTTTGCGCTGCAGGAGACGATCGCGCAGCAGGTCACCAGCGAGTTGAAGGTTGCGCTGGATGCCGGCCAGCAGGACCGGCTGGTCGATGTCGGCACCCGCGATCCGGATGCCTACGCGCTGTACCTGCGCGCGACCGAGGTCTTCAACCAGCGCGATGTCACTCGCTACGAGGGCGCCATCGCTTCCCTGCTGCAGGCGCTGGAACTGGATCCGCAGTTTGCCCGCGCCCACTCGCGCCTGGCCACGCTGTACTACGTGTCGGCCACCACCGCGGCGCCCGAGCGCTACGACGCGTTCGCGGCGGATGCCACCGAGTCGGCCGAGCAGGCGCTGCGCCTGAACCCGAAGCTCGCGGAGCCACACGCACTGCTCGGCACGGTGCATCAATCCGATCGTCGCTACAGCCTCGCCCGGGCCGAACTCCAGCGCGCGCTGGAACTCGATCCCGCGGACGCCACCACCAATTTCTGGCACGCATTGATGCATTGCCTGACCGGCCACATTGCACCCTGCGAGCGCGGATTGGACCGCACCCTGCAGATCGATCCGCTGCTGCCCAATGCGCTGGGCTGGCGCTCCAGGCTGCTGGTGTCTGCGGGTGATCTGCAGGCGGCGCAGCGGATGATCGAACGGGCGCGCGAGGTGGGATTGCGCTGGCCGAGCATCACGCTGTCCTGGATCGCGCTGAAGCGCGGCGATCTGGCGGAAGCCCGCGCGCAGACCCTGGACACCAACACGACCTTCACCGCGGGTCTCGTGCCCGAGGCGGCGGCGACATTCGCGGCGGCCCGCGTGGGCGATGCCGACGCCGTGACGCAGTCGCTGCGGATCATCGACGACTATCTGACGAGTACGCCCCCGCGAGTCAACGCACTGGTGCCGTTGACCCTGATCCGGATCGGCCAGGTCGAGCGCGGCCTTGCGTTGTTTGCCGATCGCGTGACCTCGAACGAAGCCCTTTTTCTTGGCGAAGTGCTGGGCACCCGCCTCTATCCCGAAGCCTGGGCGTCGCCGGCCTTCCCCGAATTCCTGCGCAAGACCGGCATCGCCGCCTTTTGGGACGAGTTTGGCGCACCGGAGCATTGCCGCAGGGAAACGGGTGGCGACTATCGCTGCGAATGACGATCCGCAAGGATGGCTGAGGGATCCACCCGGAATGCGCCTTGCGCGGGTTGCGACGTGATACCTTAGCCAATCTTAGCCAAAACGGGGCGCAGGCATGCCCAGTTACAACATGCTTGAAGCCAGAAACCAGCTTTCGAAGCTGGTTGAGGCGGTTGAATCCGGCAGTGAATCCGAGATTCTGATTGCCCGCAACGGCAAGCCGGCGGCGCGCCTGGTGCCGGTCGATGCCCAGCCCAAGGTCCGATTGGGCCTGGCGAAAGGTCGTTTCATCGTTCCGGACAGCATCGACGATGACAACGACGACATTGCAGCGATGTTTGCAAGCGAATCCTGAATGCGTCTTCTGCTCGACACCCACATCGCGCTATGGGCAGTGACAGCGCATCCCAGGATGCCCGCACGCGCTACCGAGCTGATCCTGGCGGCCGATGCGGTGTTCGTCAGCGCAGCCAGCATCTGGGAAATCAGCATCAAGCACGCTCTGAAGCCGGCCCACATGTCGATATCGGGCCAGGAAGCGCTCCAGGAGTTCCAGGCTGCAGGGTTTTCGCTCCTCGCCATAAGTCCGGCGCACGCCGCCGCCGTCGACAGCCTCGCAGCGCATCACCGCGATCCCTTCGACCGCATGCTGATCGCCCAGGCGCTGAGCGAACCACTGCGCCTGCTGACCCAGGATGCCGGTCTGCAGGTCTATTCCGATGTCGTACTGCTGGCATGACCCCATGAAACTGCTCGCCGAACTCAAACGCCGCAACGTCATCCGTATGGCCGGGTTGTATCTGGTCGGCGCGTGGCTGCTGGTGCAGGTGGCAGCCACCTTGCTGCCGGTATTCGGCGCGACGGGCTGGGTGATGAAACTGCTGGTGGTGATGGTGGTGCTGGTGATCGGCCTCGTCGCCACGCTGGGTGTTCTCGTGGGTTTTCGAGCTGACACCCGAGGGTTTCAATCGCAGGCGATGCGCAGCGATCCCCGCTTCAAGAAGGTCCAGCAGCGCGCGGGCTGGTCGTCCACGCCATGACCAGCAGGGAGAGCGCAAAATGATCCTGCGCCGCGTCATCGAGCACGTTCGCAAACAGGAGTGGACTGCCGTCGGCATCGACTTCCTGATCGTGGTGATCGGCGTGTTCGTCGGTATCCAGGTCGCCAACTGGAATGAGGCGCTCGCGGATGAACGGCTGGGACGCGCCTATGCCGCGCGCCTGACCGCGGACCTGGAGCAGGACCTGACCTCACGGATGGCGATGGTTGCCTACTACGGCGCCGTGCTCGACAGCGTGCAACGGACGGACGCCCTGCTCGCCGACCCGCAGGCCGACGCGAAGGAACTGGTCGTGGCGGCATATCGGGCGTCGGAGATCAATTACCAGCCATCGTCACGCGCTACCTGGGACGAGATTGTTTCCTCCGGCGACACCGGACTGCTCCCGCGCGACGTCGCCAGCAGTGCTGCGAAGTACTTCGCCTTCGATTCCGCCCGCAATGTCATGGAATTGCTCAACGCCTCCGCCTACCGGCACAGCGTGCGCAGGGCCATCCCGCTGGCGGTGCAGAAGGCGCTGCGCGCCGGCTGCAGCGACCTGCGCAACGAGGCGCAGCAGATCACCGGCTTCATGCCGAACTGCGCGCTCGACCTCGAATCGGGAGTGATCGAGGAGACCGCCGCGGCCCTGCGCGCCGCCCCGGCCGTGCAGGCGAATCTGCGCTACCAATTCTCCGAAGTGTCCTCGGCGCACGCCAACATCAAGGGTGACGTGGTCTCGATCGAGCAGGCGCTGGCGGCGCTCCATGCGCTGCAACTGCCAGCCGCGACCGCGCCGTGATGAGCACGCCGAGGCGCATCGCGCTTGCGTGGGTTGCAGTCGCGCTGACGGGATGCGCAGGCAACTTGCGGGTGATCGACCATCCATCGCCCAACGAGGACGGTCGCGTTCGCTTCCTGGTGCTGCATTACACCGACGGGAATTTCCAGCGTTCGCTGCATCATCTGACCCATTCCAGCGCTCCGGCGCCGGTGAGCGCGCATTTCCTGTTGACCGCACATGGCGCACCCGCAGCCGAGCCTCAGGTCTATCGACTGGTCGACGAAAGCCGCCGCGCGTGGCACGCCGGCGTCAGCCACTGGCAGGGACGAACCGCGCTGAACGACACGTCGATCGGCATCGAGATCGTTTACGAGCCGATCTGCCAACCCGTCGCTGTCACAAGCCTGCCCGCCGCGCCAAGGATGGAAGGCGCGGATTGTGCGTATCCCGAATACCCTCCGGCACAGATCGAAGCGCTGATCCGACTGGCACGCGACGTGCTGTCGCGCCACCCGGAGATCGATCCCACCGGCATCGTCGGCCATTCGGACATCGCACCGGATCGAAAGGTCGATCCCGGGCCGCGCTTTCCGTGGCAGCGACTGCATGAGGCGGGCATTGGCGCCTGGTACGACGCCGCCGATGTGGCTCGCTTCGTCGAACGTCTGGAGACGATGCCGCTGTCGTTGTCGCTGCTGCAGGAGGCGTTGTCCGCCTATGGCTACGGCACCGCCGCAAGCGGCGTGCTCGATGCACCGACGCGCGCTGCGCTGTTCGCCTTCCAGACCCATTTCCTGCCCGAGCAACGCGGCGCGGAGCCGGACGTCCAGATCACCGCAATCGCGCTCGCGCTGCTCGCGCGCTACCGGCCGGCGGCGCTGGCGGCGATTGGCGACAAGTACTCGGTCAACGTGCGCGAGTGACGGGGCGCGAAGCCTGCGCGTCGTGATTCTCGTGCTGGCGATCGCCTTCATCCCGGCGCTGGTCTTCGCCTGGGTGTTCGACGAGGGTGCGACGAGAAGCAACCGCGGCCATTCATGCGCGCGGACCTCCGCCAAGCCACGGCATTCGGGCCGTTGGAGGGTGCGCCCGTCTGCTCAGCGACCCGCCAGCCCGATTTCGTCTCCGGCATGCAGGACCTGATCCTGACCAATCTGTCGAAGATCCGCGACCTAAAGGTGATCTCGCGCTCGTTGATGGAGAAATACGCCCGCCATCCGGAGAACCTGAAGGTCGTCGGCGACGAACTCGGCGTCGCGCACCTGCTCGAAGGCAGCGTCCAGCAGGTCGGCAAGGCGCTGTTGCGCGCGTCGGTCAGCGACATCGCGCGCTACGTCGATGCGCATCCAGACATCGCCAACCGGGACCTGTGGTTCGTGCAGGCCGCCCACAACCTGGCCGTTGTCGGTGACGAAGCGGACGCACTCGCCTGGTTGGCGCGCGCCGTCGAGCTGCCGTCCACGGCGAAGAGCTCGCTGCAGAGCGGCTGGGCATTGGAGCAGAGCATCCGCGCGTGCGCCCTTCTCGATCGCGTCGACCTGTTGCTGCCGGCGCTGGCCAGGATGCGCGAGTCAACCGGCGCAGGCTGGGTGTCGGCATTCGAGATGAGCAAAGGACCGTGGTACGCGAAAGTGCGCGACGACCCCCGCGTGCAGGCCGAGATTGCGCTGTTTGCGGAGTTGGAGCGCTGAGGCGTGAACAACGAGGTCCTGGTGCCCTCGGATTGGCTGCAGCAAGACTCCGCGCCGGACTGGGGTTCGACGCTCCCGGTTGTCCGAATCCGCCAATTTGATTGCGCCACCCGCACCACCTAGCCGGATTGCACCTGCAATCCAGTGAAGTATTGCCGCAGATAGCCGCGGTCGACGCTCGCAAGTTGATCCGCTTGAATCAGCGCATGGGCGCCAATCAGGAAATCCGGGACCATCGTGGTACGCGCGCCTCCCTGCTGGCGGTAGGCGGAGAATATCTGCCCGGCCTTGAACAGCGTCGCCCGCGACGAAGGCAGCAAGTCGATGGCCAGGTTTTCGAGTTGGCGCTCGAGGTCGCCCGGTCGAACAAAAAACGCGGCCAACTCGGCGAAAACCACTTCCGAGATGACCAGCGGGCCGTTGCGGGCCGCCGCTGCCAGGCAACTCAGCCAAACCTCGGCACCGGGCTCGCCCTTGAAAATCGCCAGGATGACCGAGGTGTCGACGGCCGTGATCATGGATCAACCGGGCCGCGCAGCAGTTCGATCATCGCCGCGCTGGTCAAGCGCTGCGCGTCTGCGGTCCCGTCATTCAGCAAACACCCGAGGGCGCTGCGCATTTGCTCAATGTCCACTTCGCGGACCGCCTTCAGATACGGCACGGTCTCATCGAACACCAGGCGCATCCCAGGTTTGAGCCCCAACCGCTTGCGCACAGCCAGCGGGATGGTGATCTGCCCCTTTTCGGTAAGCGTGACAGCCATGATCGCCACCCCAAATTGAAGTAAGCGCAATTTTCTTACTTTAACTGATCGGTGTCAAAGTGGCCGCAACGCGCATCGGTGGCTTCCGCACGGTGAAGCGTGTGCGGGATCCACCCGGAATACGCTTTGCGCGGGTTGGTCAGCGACCCGCCAGCCCGTTTTCGTCGTCTGCATCGACCGAGTCTTCGTCAGACGGCTCGACCGTGTCCTCGGGCTCATCGGATTCGGAACTGTTCTCGAACTGATCGTCCTCGATCTCGTCCCCGGCTTCGGTGTCCGTCGCGTCGTCGGCGCCCGACGACTGCCCGGAATCATCCTCGGAGACCTCGGCGGCGTCATCGGTCGTGTCTTCGCCGGATTCCTGATCCGCCATCGCGCCGTCATCCTCGGCCTCTTCCTCGTCATCGATGACGTCGTCTTCTTCGTCACCGAAGGACACTTCCGACTCGTCGGCGGAATCGGGCGTGCTTTCCATCGCTTCCGATTCGGCATCCGGCGTCTCATCGCCGGCGTCGTCGGCGACCGCGACTTGCGGAGTCGGCTGCGTCGGCGCGACCACCGGGTCAGGTGCGGGCGTTGGCGGTGTTGGGGGAGTCGCGGCTGGCGGCGCCAGCGGAGGTGCGGCAGGCTTTGCCGCTGGCGTCGGCGCTTGAGTCGCAGGCCTCCCACCGCCGCCGTATCCGCCAGACTCCCTACTGCCGCCATATCCGCCCGGCCCACTCCCGCCGCCATATCCGCCACCGCCACCTGCCGGGCGGGACGACCCACTGGCTTCGCCAGGTCCGTCCAGCTTGACCACGATGGTACGGCCGTCGAGTTCCGACTCGTTCAGACTGCTGATTGCCGCCTGCGCTTCCTCGGCGTTGGGCATCTCGACAAAGCCGAAGCCCTTGGACCTTTGGGTATCGCGATCAATGATGATCTTGACGCTGGAGACCTCTCCGAACTCCTCGAAGGCCTGTCGCAAATCGCCTTCCTGGGTATCGAAATTAAGCTTTGCGACAAAGATAGTGGCGGCCGATACGGGCGAGGCCAACACCAGCAGCGCCAGCATGGCGAGCATCCCGCATCGACGCAGGTGCAGATCGTGGCACGACATCAGGCGGGCTCCGGTATGGCAGGCACGAGGTGCCGGGGAGCTTCGAGAATAGCGGAGCACAGGATGCGGCAAGCCCAGCGAACCGCATCGATCGCGAGCCCGCAAGTCACGTAGCCCTGCGGGCAACGTGACCTACTCCAGGGCATGCGGCACCGCCTTGCCGGCGGCGCCGCAGTGAACGCCATCTACAAACCCAACGCCTTCTCGGCCGGCACGTACTCGAAGCCGAAGCCTTCGGCGACCGGCTGGTAGGTGACCTTGCCGGCGTGCACGTTGAGGCCGCGCAACAGGTGGATGTTCTCGGCCATCGCGCGGCGCGCGCCCTTGGTCGCCAGTTCGAGGATGAACGGCAAGGTGGCGTTGTTGAGCGCGAAGGTGGACGTGCGCGGCACGGCGCCCGGCATGTTGGCGACGCAGTAGTGGACAACGTCGTCGACGATGTAGGTCGGATCGGTGTGGGTGGTCGCGTGCGCGGTCTCGAAGCAACCGCCCTGGTCGATGGCGACGTCGACCACGGCAGCGCCCGGCTTCATGCGCTTGACCATCGCGGCGCTGACCAGCTTGGGTGCCGCGGCGCCCGGGATCAGCACGCCGCCGATCACGAGGTCAGCGGTCAGCACCGCGGATTCGACCGCGTCGTGGCTGGAGAACACCGGCTCGATGCGGGTGCCGAACTGCGCGACCAGACGACGCAGCACGTCGACATTGCGGTCGAGCACGATTACGCGGGCGCCCATGCCCACCGCCATCAGCGCGGCATTCGCGCCGACCACGCCGCCGCCGAGGATCACCACCTTGGCTGGCGCCACGCCGGGAACGCCGCCGAGCAGCATGCCGCGGCCACCGTTTGCCTTCTGCAATGCGGTCGCGCCGGCCTGGATCGACATGCGGCCGGCGACTTCGGACATCGGCGCCAAAAGCGGCAGGCCGCCGTTGTTCGCGGTCACGGTTTCGTAGGCGATGCAGGTCGCGCCCGACTTGATCAGGTCCTCGGTCTGCGGCAGATCCGGCGCCAGGTGCAGGTAGGTGAACAGCACCTGGCCCTCGCGCAGACGGGCGCGCTCGACGGCCTGCGGTTCCTTGACCTTGACGATCATCTCGGACTGCGCGAACACCTCTTCGGCGCTGCCGAGCACCTTGGCGCCAGCGGCCACGTAGTCAGCGTCGGAGAAGCCGATGCCGCTGCCGGCGAGCGTCTCGACGACCACCTGGTGGCCGTGCTGGACGAGTTCGCGCACCGAAGCCGGCACCATGCCGACGCGGTATTCGTGGTTTTTGATTTCCTTGGGTACGCCGATCAACATGGTCGCCTCGCCTCATTCGTTGGGGTGGGCCTGTCATGCTGCGCCGCAGCAGTGCAAATGGCTGCCTGCGTGGACTCCGACAGGATAGTCGAGCAGTTTATTGATCCATTGATGAAGTTTTCCTCTCTAGTTCCAGGCAGATCAGGATAATCTGCTGACCGTGAGCCCCGCCAGAGCATGAAACTCCATGCGTCAACACAAAATCCCCAAAAATCAATTGGATAGGATCGACCGGCGGATCCTGCGCGAACTCCAGCAGGATGGTCGGATGGCCAATGTGGAACTCGCCAGGCGCGTCGGCCTGTCGCCGACACCGTGCCTCGAACGCGTCAAGAAGCTCGAAGACGAAGGCTTCATTACCGGCTACCACGCGCGCCTCAATCCCGCGCGCCTCGGCGCCGACCTGCTGGTGTTCGTCGAGATCCGCCTGGTGCGCACCAGCAAAGATGTGTTCCAGGCGTTCAAGGCGGCGGTGGTGGAATTGCCGCAGGTGCTCGAATGCCACCTGGTGTCCGGCGATTTCGACTACCTGATCAAGGCGCGCGTCGCCGACATGGGCGCCTACCGCCGGCTGCTCGGCGAGACCCTGCTGACGCTGCCGCATGTATCCGGCTCGCGCAGCTACGCGGTGATGGAGGAAGTGAAGGAGACGCTGGCGCTGGCAGTGCCGGAGTGAGGCGTAGCGCGGTGCGCGCGCGTCCGCGCGTTCATCGGGTAGTTGCGGC
Source organism: Xanthomonas sp. (assembly GCA_020693165.1). Taxonomy (GTDB): domain Bacteria; phylum Pseudomonadota; class Gammaproteobacteria; order Xanthomonadales; family SZUA-5; genus JADKFD01. Next base: position 28,846 of record JAIMJQ010000034.1, read on the forward strand.
GAGCACGAGCCGCGATTGTCGGCTGTGGTGGGTCCAGACTTGTCTGGACGCTTTTCGCTGGAGCGGGGGAAAGCGTCCGGATGAATCCGGACCCA
>JAIMJQ010000034.1:28963-30639 GCA_020693165.1 Xanthomonas sp.
CCGGATGAATCCTGGCCCACCAGAGCAACGGCTGAGGAGCGTCCGGATGAATCCTGGCCCACCCAAGCAGCGGCGGTCTATGCTCAGTGTCACTGTCAATGGAGTCGCTGCCATGCGATGGTTCCTCGCGCTTGCTTTCGTCGCCGCAACGCTACTGGCGATGCCGCACCCGGTTCGTTCCGAGACAGTCGCGGTACCGCTGTCCTACAACGGCAAGACCGTGCTGGTCACCGGCTCCACCGACGGCCTCGGCCGCGAGCTGGCGCGGGCGCTGGCCGCGGACGGCGCGCACGTCATCGTGCATGGCCGCAACGCGGAGCGCGGCCAGGCGCTGGTCGATGAGATCACCCGGGCCGGCGTCGGGTCGGCGAGTTTCGTCGGCGCCGACTTTGCTTCGCTGGAGGCGGTACGCGCCTTCGCCGACACCATCGCGAAGGACTATCCGAAGCTCGACCTGCTGGTCAACAATGCCGGCATTGCCTTTCTCGACGACCACCCGCGCGAAACCAGCGCCGACGGCTTCGAACTGCAGTGGGCGGTCAACTACCTCGCCGGCTGGGTGCTGATCCATCGACTGCGCCCCGCGCTCGAGGCCGCGGCGCCGTCGCGGATCATCAACGTCGCGTCGATCAGTGCCGATCCGATCGACTTCGACGACGTCAACCTCGAACAGCCGGGCGCGCATGCGCGTGGCTACGGGCAGAGCAAGCTGGCGCAGGTGTCGATGACCGCGGAGCTGGCCGCAGACTTTTCCGCCGACGGCATCACCATGATCGCGCTGCATCCGGCGACGATGATGGACACGACGATGATCAAGAAGCTCGACCTGCAACCGCGCACCAGCGTGGACGAAGGCCGCATGGCCGTGATGAGCCTGATCACCGCGCCGACGCTGGAAGCCGGTGCGTTCTATGTCGGCGCGAAACGCGGCACGCCGCATGCACAAGCTGGCGATGCCGCCGCGCGGGCCAAGCTCATCGCGCTGAGCACCGAACAGACGGGCGTACCGGTCAACACGGCGACGCCGTAGTAGCGGCCCGCGCCTTGAGCTTGATCATGCGGCGCCAGGCGCTTTGCGCGCAGTCTTTGCGCAGGCGAAATAGTTGGAAAGGAAGCGCGCGTGACCCGTTACCCACCCCGCCACGACTTCTCGATCGGCGAAAAGGCCGCGCTGTCACGCCTGATCAGTGACGACGACATCCTGCGCATGGCCGCCATCACCGGCGATTTCAATCCGGTCCACATCGACGAAGAATACGCCGCGTTGACCCGTTTCAAGGGCCGCATCGCCCATGGCGTGTTCAGCTCAGGATTGATCTCCGCGGTGCTCGGCATGCATCTGCCCGGACCCGGCGCGGTCTACCTCAAGCAGTCGCTCAAGTTCCTGTATCCGTTGCGCCCCGGCGATGTCCTGACCGCCGAAGTCGAAGTGATCGACTGGCGCGCCGAAAAACGCATCATCACCCTGACAACGCGCTCGTCGAACCAGGACGGCACCGGAATCGCCGAGGGTGAGGCGGTGTTGCTGGCGGGCTGAGGCAGCGGCACGATCCGACCGTGCAGCCGAGCAAGGTCGGCTTTCCATGAACCGATATCGTAAATCGTCGATTCGTCATTGCAAGCAACCCGCTTCGGTTCGAAGCCACACACGAACCATGAACCTTGTCATTGCGAGC
>JAIMJQ010000128.1 GCA_020693165.1 Xanthomonas sp.
TACCCCGTACCCCGTACCCCGTGCCCCGTGACCTGCCTCAACAAGAGCAACTGACATGTCCAAGAAATGGATCGGCGTATCGAAAGTCGAAGGCAAGGCCTCGCGCCAGGCGCATTGCGACCTGCCCGAGGGCACCTACGAGCGCGAGATCGGCAAGGAGGGTTTCTTCGGCCCGGCCTGCCACATGCATCACGCCAACCCGCCGACGGCGTGGTCCAGCTTCGATGGTCCGCTGCGTCCGCGTGCCTTCGACACCAACAAGTTCCCGGGGCACGGCGACTCGCCGTGGCGCGCGCATGAGTTGATGCTCAATGCGCACTGTCGGCTGCGTGCCTGGCGCTGCTCGACGTCGATGGATCATCTGGTGCGCAATGCCGATGGCGACGAACTGGTCTTCGTGCACAACGGTTCCGGCCACCTGTTCTGCGACTACGGCCACCTGGCGATCGAAGCCGGCGACTACATCGTGCTGCCGCGTTCGACCACCTGGCGGCTGGAAGTCACCAGTCCGCTCGACCTGATGCTGATCGAAGCGACCAACTCCAGCTACATGCTGCCGGACAAGGGTCTGGTCGGGCCGCATGCGATCTTCGACCAGGCGATGCTGGATGCGCCGCAGATCGACCCGCTGTTCAAGCGCCAGGTGCAGGGCGAATGGCGTGTCGTGGTCAAGCGTCGCAATGCGTTGACCACGATCACCTTCCCGTTCAATCCGCTCGATGCGGTCGGCTGGCATGGCGATCTGTTTCCGGTGCGTATCAACGTCAAGGACATCCGGCCGTTGATGAGCCACCGTTACCACCTGCCGCCGTCGGCGCATACCACCTTCGTCGCCAACCGCTTCGTCGTCTGTACCTTCGTGCCGCGGCCGTTCGAGACCGATCCCGGCGCGCTGAAGATCCCGTTCTTCCACAACAACGACGATTACGACGAAGTGATCTTCTACCACCGCGGCGAATTCTTCAGTCGCGACAACATCCACCCCGGAATGATCACGCTGCACCCGTGCGGCTTTACCCACGGCCCGCATCCGAAGGCGCTGACGCGCGCGTTCAAGCAGACCAAGGACGCTACCGACGAGTACGCAGTGATGATCGACACCCGCGACGAACTCATCGTCAGCGAGATCGCCGAGACGGTCGAGTGGGGCGGGTACGTGGATTCGTGGAAGGGGAGCTGAGAGCCGGTTTTCGGAATCGGTTTTCGGTTTTCAGTGACAGTTCCGCGGTGCTCCTCCAAGGGTGCCGTGCGCGACGCGGCAGCATTTGCGGGTCCGGACCTTGTCCGGACGCTTTTGCCGGACTGCTGCGGAAAGCGTACGAACAAGGTTCGAACCCACCCAATCAAACGCCGTTGCCGCTTGCGCGCCGCTCTTTTGCAGCCAACGCCGCTTGCCCGCATCCCGCCCGAAGTGCCGCCCGGCACGCCCTACCATTCGTCGCCCAGTTTTCCATTGGTTGCGCTGGTTACGCCGGCGTGAACTCCTGTGTCTCTCGCCAATTCAAGCACTTACCGTTGACTCCTAGAATTCACTTCACGTTCGTTAAGTCATTGTCCTGCAAGGTCTTTTCCTTGACCGGTCACGATGTGGGCCGTAGAGTGGCAACACTTGGTGAAATATGGTTTTTTGTGGGGAGAAGTGGCGGGTGTTCTACGGGGAGTCCACGGTGGCGATCGACGACAAGGGGCGGCTTGCCATCCCGACGTCGTACCGTGAGCAGCTGTCGGCCCTGTGCGCCAACCGCCTCGTGGTCACCTACAACCCGTTCGAGCGTGAGTGCCTGTGGCTGTTTCCGCTGCCGGAATGGGAGCGGATGCGCGACCAGGTGATGCAGTTGTCGAGCTTCAACACCGCGCACCGCGACCTGCAGCGCAAGCTGGTGGGTGCCGCGGCTCGGGTCGAGCTCGATGGCAATGGTCGCATCCTGCTGCCGCACACGGCGCGTCAGGTTGCGGCCTTGCAGAAGCAGGGCGTGCTGCTCGGTATCGGCGCCAAGTTCGAGCTGTGGAGCGAGGCGGCGCAGCGGGCGCGGCTGGAGCTCCCGATCGACGACAAGGACATCAGCGACGACATGCGTCAGCTGCGCTTCTGAGGGTGACCGAAGATGGCGCGGCGGCAAGTCGAAACGGCGGCAGTTCCAGGCACCGGCCACCAGCCGGTGATGCTGGATGCGGTGTTGCGGGGTCTGAGCGTGCGACCCGAAGGGCGTTACGTCGACGCCACTTTCGGTCGCGGCGGTCATAGCAGGGCGGTGCTGGCGAGCCTGGGCGAGGAGGGGCGGCTGGTGGCATTCGATCGCGATCCGGAAGCGGTGGCCGCGGGCGCGCAACTGGCTGCCGCCGACCATCGCTTCGAAATGCGCCGCGGCAATTTCGGGGATCTCGCGAGCGAACTGCCGGCAGCCAGCGTCGACGGCATCCTGTTCGACTTCGGGGTGTCATCGCCACAGCTGGACCAGGCCGAGCGCGGCTTCAGTTTTCTGCGCGACGGGCCGCTCGACATGCGCATGGATCCGGATTCGGGTGTCAGCGCCGCGCAGTGGCTCGCCGAGGTTCCCGAGGCCGAGCTGGCCGACGTCCTCTACCAGTATGGCGACGAGAAGCACTCGCGCCGCATCGCCCGCGCCATCGTCGCCCGCCGCAGCGTCGAGGCGTTCACGCGTACGGTCGAACTGGCCGATTTCATCGCCGGCGTGCTGCCTCGCAGCCACGACGGCATCCACCCGGCTACCCGGGCATTCCAGGCGATTCGGATCGCCGTCAACGCTGAGCTACGGGCTATTGAGCGCGGCATGGACGCCGCGCATTTTTTGCTCGCTGCGCAGGGTCGACTGGTGGCGATCAGCTTTCACTCGCTGGAAGACCGGTTGGTCAAGCAGTTCATCGCGCAGCGCTCGCGCGCGCCGCAAGGTTCGCGTCGGCTGCCGCCGACCCTGGCGGCGGCACCGACCATGCGCGATCTCGGCAAGCAGCGCGCCAGCAGTGAGGAAGTGGCGCGCAACCCGCGCTCGCGCAGCGCCGTGTTGCGCGTGGCGGAGCGCCTGCCATGAGCCTCGCTCGCGTGTTGTTCGCACTGATGCTGGCAGCAGTGATCGGCAGCGCCATCGCGCTGGTCTATGCCCGCCACCAGAACCGCCAATTGTTCTTTGCACTGGAGCGCCTCAACGCCGAGCGCGACGAGCTCAACATCGAGTGGGGCCAGCTGCAACTGGAGCAGTCGACCTGGGCCGACGCCAACCGCGTCGAGCAGGTGGCGACGCGCGAGCTCGGGATGAGCTTTCCGGCGCCCCAGGACATCGTGGTGATCGCGCAATGAAGCCCCGACTGCGCCCCCCCAATTACCGGCTGCGACTGCACGTCGTCATCATGGTGCTGGCGTTGGCGACCACCGGGCTGATCGGCAAGGCGCTGGCCGTGCAGATTCTCGGCAAGGACTTCTACCAGCGCCAGGGCGACGCTCGCCACCTGCGCAATGTGTCGATTCCGGCGTACCGCGGCATGATTACCGACCGCAACGGCGAGCCGCTGGCGGTGTCGACGCCGGTTGCCTCGTTGTGGGCCGAGCCGGCGGACGTGCTCGGCGAAGGTCGCGAGCGCATTCCGGAACTGGCGGCGGCGCTCGGCATTGGCGAGGAGCCGTTGATGCAGCGCCTGGTGCAGCGCGCAGACAAGGAGTTCGTTTACCTCAAGCGCCACATCAGCCCGGACGAAGCGGCCGAAGTCACCGATCTTGGCATCCCCGGCGTACATGCGCAGCGCGAGTTCCGGCGCTACTACCCGGCCGGTGAGGCGCTCGCCCACGTCATCGGCTACACCGATATCGACGACCACGGCCAGGAAGGACTGGAGCTTGCCTTCGAGGACTGGCTCGCCGGCAAGGAAGGCAGCAAGCGCGTGCTGCAGGATCGCCGCGGGCATCGGGTCGAGGACGTCGATCTGCTCGAAGCCGAGCAGCCGGGCAAGGACCTGGTGCTCTCGATCGACCGCCGCATCCAGTATCTCGCCTATCGCGAGCTCAAGGCGGCGATCCTCGAGCACCAGGCTGGCGGCGGTTCCGTGGTGGTCATGGACGTGCCGACCGGTGAAATCCTGGCGATGGTCAA
>JAIMJQ010000035.1 GCA_020693165.1 Xanthomonas sp.
GGAACGGCTCGCACGAAGTGTGCTCTTGTGGGTCCAGACTTGTCTGGACGCTCCTGGGACCTCAAGGGCGACAGCGTCCAGACAAGTCTGGACCCACCAGATCAAAAGCTGTCGGGCTCGCTGCCGTCAGTCTTGCCCGCGGCATGATCCCGTGCCCCGCTTGCCTCAGCCCTTCAACGGTTCCAGGATGGCATCGAGGTTCAGTGTGTCACAGAACTCGAGAAAATCCTCGCGCAGGCTGGAGATGTGCGCGGACGCCGGGATGCCGATGGAAATCTGCGCTGAGAACATTTCGGCGCCGGTCTGCGCGGCGCGATAGCGCGACGAACTCAGCGCCTCGACGGTGATGCCGCGGCGCGAGAAGAACTCGGCCAGTTGATAGAGAATGCCGGGCCGGTCCGCCGCGATCACTTCGACCGTATAGGGCAGGCTGGTGCCGGTGAGCTCGCGCGAGCTGGTGCGGCGCATGGTCAGCACCATCTGGTCGTCGCGCTGGATTTTCGCCAGCGCGTTCTCGCACTTGGCGATCGCGTCCCAGGCGCCGGATGCCAGCAGCAACACTGAAACTTCCTGCCCGAGCAGCGCCACGCGCGCCTCCAGCAGATTGCATCCGGCATCGAGAACACGCTTGCCGATGACGGTCAGCAATGCCACCGAATTGGGCGCGATTGCGGAGACCAGCAGGTGATTCTCGGGTACGGAATGTCGGGGATTCGGGTCGGACACGGCAGTCAGGACGGGCAATGCGGGATTTCGAACTGCCCGAAAGCTGACCAGGGCAGCCCGACAGGATACTTGTCAGCTCGGAAATGTCGCAAGTAAGATCGGGAAGTTTTCGATCAGGGGCAGACTCCCAGTGCATATTGCAGGCAGCATCCCGGCGCTGGCCACGCCGTTCCAGCATGGGGGCGCGCTCGATCTGGTGGCGTTCGAGGCACTGGTGGACTGGCACCTGGCGCAGGGCAGCAACGGTCTGGTCGTCGGCGGATCGACTGGCGAATCCGGTGCGCTCGAAGAATTCGAGCTCGCTGCGCTGCTCGAAATCGCGGTACGCCGCGCTGACCGGCGCGTGCCGGTGATTGCCGGGACCGGATCGCCGGCCACCGCCAAGGCGGTACGTCTGGCGCGTCTGGCGCAGACACTCGGCGCCGACGCCGCGCTTGCGGTGACACCGTTTTACTCGCGTCCGACGCAAGCCGGCATGGTTGCGCATTTCCTGGCCATGGCCGACGATGGAGCGCTGCCGGTCATCCTCTACAATGTCCCGGGTCGCACCGGCGTCGATCTCTCGCCGGAGAGCGTCGCCGTGCTGGCGGCGCATCCGCGCATCGTCGGAGTCAAGGAAGCGGTCGCTGATCCTGCGCGCATGCTGGCATTGCTCGCTTTGAAGTCGTCCGGGTTCAGCGTCCTCAGCGGCGATGATGCGACTGCGCTGAGGGCATTGTCGGCGGGTGCCGACGGCGTCATCTCGGTGGTGGCCAACCTGGTTCCTGAACTGATGGCTGAACTCTGTCGTGCCGTTCACAATGGACAGATGCAGGCAGCGCGGGAAATCGACGCTATGCTTGCGCCCCTGTATGCGGCGACGGCGACAGAGCCCAACCCGATTCCGGTCAAGGCCGGATTGGCGATGATGGGATGGATGAACGAGTTGCCGAGATTGCCGCTGCTGCCGTTGTCGGACGTGCATCGTCCCGTCCTGATGGACGCACTGCGTCATGCACGGGTGACGCTCGCCGCGGCGCTGGCGGCTTGAGGCCGGTTCCACGACGCAACCCTGGAATACTGGAAGGAACGGATTACCGAATGTCTCGCGTGCGCATGACGACGGTTGGAAAGGTGCTGTTCGGGCTCGCGCTCGGCCTGCAGTTCGGTTGTGGCGGGTCGTTCATCAATCGGCCGATCGTTTACGAGGGGGCGAAGGAGACTGCGCCGCTGGAAGTTCCATCCGGGCTGATCAAGCCGGCGGCCAACCCGGCCCTGCAGATTCCCGCGGTTGCCGGGTTGGCAACCAATGTCGAGTTGACTCCCCCGGCGCTCGGCAACACGGTCGCGGCGACGCGCGGCGACTTGCCGCGGGCGGCCAGTGCAGTGCTGTCGATTGCCGACGAGCCCGCGAGCACGTGGCGACGGGTCGGGATTGCCCTGCAGCGCAGCGACTGCTGCAAGCTGCTTGCGAATGACGAGACCGGGCTCGGCTACGAGGTGGAACTGAACTCGGACAAACCCAAGCCCGGCTTTTTCAAGCGGATATTCAGCAGTAACCCGGCGCCGCTGACGATGACGGTGCGGGTAGCTGGGCAGGGCGACGCCAGTACCGTGACCATCGTCGACGCGGACGGCAAGGTGCGCGTCGACGAGTCGGCGATGACTGTGTTGGGCGTGGTTGAAGCGCGCCTGCGTTGAAGCTGACGCCTGTAAACGACCGCGAGTCGGCTCAGCGTTCGAGCAGGGGCAGCTTGTTGCTGACGCCGTCCCAGGACTTGGCGTCAGCCGGTGCGTCCTTGCGTGTCGTAATCGTCGGCCAGCCGCGCGCGAGCTCTCGATTCAGCTCGATGAAGTGTTCCTGGCCCTTGGGCACGTCGTCTTCGGGGAAGATGGCACTGGCCGGGCATTCTGGCTCGCACAAGGTGCAATCGATGCACTCGTCGGGATCGATCGCCAGAAAGTTCGGGCCTTCATGGAAGCAGTCGACTGGGCACACTTCGACGCAGTCGGTGTACTTGCACTTTATGCAGTTTTCGATGACAACAAATGGCATTGGCGCGCAAGACCGGAAAAATGGCGCTCCCTACGAGAATCGAACTCGTGTTTTAGCCTTGAGAGGGCCACGTCCTGACCGCTAGACGAAGGGAGCGTTGCAGAACTTCGAGATAATAGCGGTGCGAACAGCGCGCCACAACCCGGAACAACTTGGCCGACCGCAGATTGCCGCCGGCAGCTTCCGCAACTGAACCGATACATGGACCGTAGATGAGAGACAAGGATCGCAGTAGTACCAACCCAGCCGCCGCTGCCGCGGCGTCGCAATCGCCGATAGTGCTCGAGCGGCCTCAGCACTCGATCTCGCGCAAGCGCATCAGCTCGGCTGCCGTACGTGTGCTGTACGGACTGCGCGAGGCCGGTTTCCAGGCGCACCTGGTCGGTGGCGCGGTGCGCGACCTGCTGCTTGGCGGCGAACCGAAAGATTACGATGTCGCCACCGATGCCCATCCGGAAGAGATTCGCAAGGCGTTCCGGACCTGCCGGCTGATCGGTCGGCGATTCGTCATCGCGCACGTGCGCTTTGGTCAGGAAATCATCGAAGTCACCACTTTTCGTGGTGACGGCGGTGTGGGCGCCGACGAGTTCCACCCGGATCGGGAGGTCGAGGCCGAGGGCCTGATCCTGCGCGACAACGTCTTCGGCACCCTCGAGGAGGACGCGCGCCGCCGCGATTTCACTGTCAACGCGCTCTACTACAGCATCGACGACTTCGCGGTGCGCGACTACGTGGGCGGCCTCGAGGACCTGGCCAAGCGCCAGCTGCGCCTGATCGGCGATCCCGAACAGCGCTATCGCGAGGACCCGGTGCGCATGCTGCGGGCCGCGCGACTTGCGGCGAAACTCGGCTTTACGCTGGCGCCATCGACCGAGGCGCCGATCGGACGCCTGGCCGGCCTGCTCGATGGCATCCCGCCAGCACGCCTGTTTGATGACCTGCAGAAGCTGTTCCTTTACGGTCACGCCGAGAAGAGTTACGAGCAACTGCTGCGCCTGCATCTGTTTGAACACCTGTTTCCCTATGTCAGCATCAATTCCGACACCGGTGAGCCTTATGCGGGTGCACTGATCCGGGCCGCGCTGCGCAGCACCGATGCGCGCGTCATCGAGGGCAAGCCGATCACGCCGGCTTTCCTGTTCGCGGCGTTCCTGTGGGAACCGTTCCAGATGGCTTGCGCGGACATCGACGTGCACGCCGAGGGTGCGTTGGCCGATGCGGCCGAGAGCGTCTTCCGTGACACCATCGAGCGGGTTGCCTTGCCGAAGCGCTTCTCGATCATCACTCGTGAGATCTGGGAGCTGCAGCCGCGCCTCGCCACCAATTCGCCGAGTCGCGCGCGCCGCTTGATGCGCCATCCGCGCTTTCGCGCCGCTTTCGATTTCCTGCTGCTGCGCGCTGCGGTGGATCCGCATCTGGCTGATCAGGCGCAGCGCTGGGAGCGCGCCCAGACCTGTCACGAGGATGAGTTCGACGCATTGTTCCGCGCCGCGCCGGCCGGGCCGACGATGGGCGCAATGCCGGCAACCGACGCCGCGCCCCCGGCCAGGAAGCGCCGTCGCCGCCGCCGTCGCAGCGGTGGCGAGGCGCCGGTGGTGGAATGACCGCGGGAACCGAGGTTGCCCGTGCCTATGTCGGGCTCGGCAGCAATCTGGGCGGTCCCGAGCAGCAGATCGAGCGCGCCATGATGGCGCTTGCGGCGTTGCCGGATTCGCGACTGCAGGCGCGCTCGGCGTGCTATCGCTCACTGCCGTGGGGCGATCCGGACCAGGACGATTTCATCAACGCGGTTGCCGCGATCGATACCGCGCTGACACCGCAGCGACTGCTTGAGCAACTGCTGGATATCGAGCGCCGCCATGGCCGCGATCGCAGCAGCGGCCGCCGCAACGGTCCGCGCACGCTGGATCTCGACCTGCTGCTGCACGGCGATGCAGGAATCGACGAGCCCGGGCTGCAACTCCCGCACCCGCGCCTGCACCAGCGCGCGTTCGTCCTGCTGCCGCTGGTCGAGATCGCGCCGGACCTGGTGATTCCCGGTCATGGCGCCGTGAAGACATTGCTCAAACCGGAATTCGCTAGTCTGTGTTGGCGGTTGCCCGGCGCGGCGGCCGCAATTCCCACTGAATCCTGAAGGCCCTCATGTACGCTACTGCCGCCCACACGCCCAGCCAGAAGGCGGTCACCGTACCGACCCTGCGTCGCATGAAGCACGAGGGGTTGCCGATCGTTGCCCTGACCGGCTATGACGCCAGCTTCGCGCATGTGCTGGATGCAGCCGGCGTCGACGTCGTGCTGGTTGGCGACTCGCTCGGCATGGTCGTGCAGGGTCATTCGACCACGCTGCCGGTCACCGTCGACCATCTCGTCTACCACTGCGCGGCAGTGCGCCGCGGGCTGTCGCACGCATTGTTGATGGCCGACATGCCGTTCCTCAGCTACGCGACACCGAAGCAGGCCCTGCAAACGGCCAAGCGGCTGCTGGTCGATGCCGGCGCGGCGATGGTCAAGCTCGAGGGCGGCCAGGAATGCGTGCTGGAAGTCATTCGTTTCCTGACTGAGCGCGAGGTGCCGGTGTGCGCGCACCTCGGACTGACGCCGCAATCGGTGCTGCGCCTTGGCGGATTTCGTGTGCAAGGGCGCGAGCAGGCGGCGCAGGAAAAGATGATCGAGCAGGCGCACGCCGTGGTCGCCGCCGGCGCCGAGGCACTGGTGCTCGAATGCGTGCCGGCGACGCTCGCTGCGGAGATCACGGGCTCGATCGACATCCCGACCATCGGCATCGGCGCCGGCGTCGACTGCGACGGCCAGATTCTGGTCAGCTACGACCTGCTCGGCATCACGCCCGGCAAGCGCGTGCGCTTCACCAAGGATTTCCTGATCGAGACCGGCAACGTCGCCGCCGCGATCCAGCGCTACGCCGAAGATGTCCGTGCGCGGCGTTTTCCGACGCCTGAACACAGCTTCTAGAGGCGGTGTTGGTGTCGGTTGCTGGTGTTGGTTGAAGCGCGTCCGTGAGTGGCAAGCGGCAGCTTCAATTCTGCCCTGGCTGAGCGTAGAGGATTATTGCGTGTCTGCTCTTTCCAACACCGACACCAACAACCAACACCAAGGATCACCCATGCGCCGTTTCAACGAACCCGTCGCCATGCGCGAACTGTTGCGCGAGTGGCGCATCCAGCGGCTCCGGATCGCCTTCGTGCCGACCATGGGCAATTTGCACGAGGGGCATATTTCGCTGATCGAGCGCGCGCGCGGGCTGGCGGACAAGGTGGTCGCCAGCGTGTTCGTCAATCCGACCCAGTTCGGGCCGAGCGAGGACTACGCTGCCTATCCGCGCACGCTGGAACGCGATGCCGGCTTCCTGCAGGCGGCTGGCGCCGATGTGCTGTTCACGCCGACCATCGCCTCGATCTATCCATTCGGCGAGACCGAAGCCTGGGTCGACGTGCCGAGTTTGTCGGGCATCCTCTGTGGCGCAGCGCGGCCCGGCCATTTCCGCGGCGTGGCGACGGTCGTGGCGCGGCTGTTCAATCATGTGGAACCGGACGTGGCTGTGTTCGGCGAGAAGGACTACCAGCAATTGTTGCTGATCCGGCGGATGACCGTGGACCTCGGATTTCCGATCGAGATCGTCGGCGCGCCGACCGCGCGCGATGCCGATGGCCTGGCGCTGAGTTCGCGCAATCAGTACCTCAGTCCGCAGGAGCGGCTTCGCGCGGGTGCCATTTATCGGGCACTGAAGGAGGTGGCGGCGGGTGTGGTCGCCAACGGTGACATTGGTGCGCATACCGCCGTGGCGCGCGCGGTGCTCGAGGCGGAGGGTTTCCGTCCGGATTACGTCGAAGTTCGAAGTGCCGAGTCGTTGCAGCCGCCTGCTGCCGGCGAGCGCGAGTTGGTGGCTCTGGCAGCGGCGTGGCTCGGTCGCGCCCGGCTGATCGACAACCTGCGTTTCACGGTTTCCTGACCGGCGTTGCAGACTCCTGAACAACACGCAACAGTGTATGGATTCTTGCAACAAGCTGTGGTACTTTTGCAACCACTCTGACAGGTTAGCAACATCATCCGTCAGGGTACGCAGGGCGCGTTGAGGTAATCGTCACTCCGATTAAACCCTCGCCGATCTGGTGAGGGTTTTTTTTTGCCCGCGTTCCGACCAGACTGGTCCCTCCAGTCCTGCCCCGGAGACGCACCTTGTCGGAATTTTCCCAGCTTCGCAGCGAACTGGTAACCCGATTGCGCGCGCATGCCGAAGGCGCCGGCATCGATCTGCGCGTGTTGTTCGCGTCCGACCCGGACCGCGCGCGGCGTTACGCATTCGAACTACCGGGTTGCTGGATGGACCTGTCCAAGCAGGCGCTGACCGACAATCTGGTCGCCGATGCCGCAGCGATTGCGGAGCGCATGCAATTGCGCGCCGCCCTGCAGCAGTTGTTCGACGGTGGCATGGTCAACACGTCGGAAGGCCGTGCCGCGCTGCATACCTTGCTGCGAACGCCAGCTGACGCCGCAGTCGCTGCGCCGCTGCGCGAACGCCATGAGGACATCCAGCGCGCGCAACGACGGATGGCGGCACTGGCCGACCAACTTGCGGATTCGGGGATCGACACCCTGGTCAATCTCGGCATCGGCGGTTCCGACCTTGGCCCGCGCCTGGTCTACGACGCGCTCGCGACCACCGCCTTGCCGCAGCGGCGCCTGCGCTTCGTCGCCAATGTCGACGGCAACGCGCTGGACGCCGTGTTGCGGCAACTCGATCCACGCCGCAGCGCCTTTGTGCTGGCATCCAAAAGTTTCGGCACCCAGGAAACCCGGATGAACGCTGAAAGCGCGATGGCGTGGATGCGTGCTCATGGACTCAGCCAGCACGAGATCGAGCAGCGCCTGGTCGCGGTCACCGCCAAACCCGCTGCAGCGCGTGCGGTCGGTGTGCCCGAGGCGCATATCCTCGCTTTCGACGAGGCGGTTGGCGGACGCTATTCGGTCTGGAGCGCGATCGGCTTCCCGTTGGTCTACGCTTTTGGCATCGAGCGCTTCCGCGATCTGCTGGCCGGTGCCCATGCGATCGACCAGCATGTGCTGACGACCCCCTGGGCCCGCAACGTCGGCTTCCTGCTGGCGCTGATCGAACTGCTGCAGCGTTGCGGCTACGGCCATCCGACCCATGCCGTGGTGGTGTACGACGAGCGCCTGGCGCGCTTGCCGGAGTACCTGCAGCAACTGGAGATGGAGTCCAATGGCAAGTCGGTGGATGTCGAAGGCAACACGCTGGAGTACCCGAGCGCCCCGGTGGTCTGGGGTGGCGTTGGCACCAGCGTCCAGCATGCCTTCTTCCAGGCGCTGCATCAGGGCACCGACGTGGTGCCGGTGACCTTCCTCGCTGCCGCGCGTGTCGAGCACCCCTGGCCTGCACACCACGATGCGCTGATCGCCAACATGGCCGCGCAGGCAGCGGCGCTGCTGCGCGGTCGAACGCTGGACGAAGCGTTGGCGCAGGAAACCGACCCGACGAAACCGTCGGCCCAGGCGCGCGCGCGCCAGCGCGTGTTCGCCGGGAATCGCCCGAGCACGACGATCCTGCTCGATCGCGTCGACGCGCGCACGGTCGGTGCGCTGTTGGCGCTGATGGAGCACAAGGTGTACCTGACCGGCCGCATGCTCGGCATCAATTCCTTCGATCAGTGGGGCGTCGAACTCGGCAAGGAAATCTGTGGCCAACTGCTGCCGTGGGTCGAAGGCGGCGCCGCCATCGACGGCATGGATGCATCGACCGAGGCGCTGGTGGCGAGGTATCGGCGCATGCGCGGGTAGCGTGTCTTCAAACTGTTGACTGCCCCGCCCCGATCAATGTAGCGTCGAGTCAACATTGGCAACAATTGCGGCGATGCGTGAAATTGCCAATATTCGGAATTGTAGGATTTGCGATAGCGGCAGTATCGGCGCCGGTAGCTGCGACCGAGTGGATTCAGTGCGACACCTGCAGCATGGGTCAAGCGCAATCGTTGGTGTTGGCAGGAATGGCTCCTTATGAACGCGTCGTAGTCAATCCGGCTCAACGATGGGCGTTGAAATTCCGGCGCCTTTGTTGATTTTGAAAAAGCACTTTGCCTGGAGCCCGTTGCTCAGGCTGGGGGACGCACCTTCGCCGCACGATCGAGCGCGGAAGGAAAGCGCTCGCCGCTGCGATCGCTGGCCTGCCGCCCCAACGCCCACTGCACCGCCTCGCGCACGGTTCCGTCAGGATGCTCCGCGCGCGCCTGCAGCGCCGCGATGATCGTCTCGTCACGCGGCGCATTGCCGAGTGCCCCGGCGATGTTGCGCAGCCAGCGCAGATGGCCGATGCGGCGGATCGCCGAGCCCTCGGTGCGCGCCAGGAACGTCTCCTCGTCCCAGCTGAACAGGTCCACCAGGCTGCTGGCGTCCAGTCCATGGCGGGCGCGAAAGTCGGGCTCGCCGGCCAGCCGCGCGTACTTGTTCCATGGGCACACCAGCTGGCAGTCGTCGCAGCCGTAGATGCGGTTGCCGAGCATGGGCCTGAGCTCGACCGGGATCGGGCCGTGCAGTTCGATGGTCAGATAGGAGATGCAGCGGCGGGCATCGATCCGGTACGGCGCCGGCAGCGCACCGGTGGGACAGGCATCCAGGCAGCGGCGACAGCTGCCGCAATGATCCTCGACCGGCGCGTCGGGCGGCAGCGGCAGGTCGGTATAGATCTCGCCGAGGAAAAAATAACTGCCGGCGTCGCGCGCGATCAGGTTGGTGTGCTTGCCGACCCAGCCGAGGCCGGCGTTGCGTGCCAGCGGCTTTTCCAGCACCGGCGCAGAATCGACGAAAACCCGGTAGCCAAACGACCCGATGCGGCCGGCGATGGCATCGGCCAGCTTCTGCAGCCGCGATCGCAACAGCTTGTGATAGTCGCGCCCCAACGCATAGCGCGAAACGTATCCCAGCTCTGGATTCTCCAATACCGATAGCGCGCCAGCGCTACCGGCTGGCCAGTAGTCCATGCGCGCAGAGATCACGCTGAGGGTGCCGGGCACCAGTTCGGCCGGCGTCCAGCGCTTGCTGCCGTGGCGCGCCATGTAGTCCATTTCGCCATGCGCGCCGAGCGTGATCCAGTCGCGCAGGTTGGCGCCATCCGCAGACAAGTCGATCGACGCGACGCCCAGTGACTGGAAGCCCAAGCGATGACCGAGCGCCCGGATTTCGTCCTTGAGTGCACTCGGATCAGCGATTTCTGGATCGGCAATGGCGCGCATTCGCGCGTCAGTATACTCGGCACCCGCGACCGCGCCGTCGCGCCCACCAACGGTAACCCCCATGCCCAGTTTGCCGCGCAGCGCGCTTCCCGATCTGGCCTACAGCGTTGAGCAGGCGCGCGAGATCGACCGGCTGGCCGGTGCCTCCTTCGAGCTGCCCGGCGAGGTGCTGATGGAACGCGCCGGTCGCGCGGCGGCGGCGCTGGTGCGCAGCCGCTACCCGCTGGCGCAGCGCGTCGCCGTCGTCTGCGGCACTGGCAACAATGGTGGCGATGGCTACGTACTCGCGCGCGTGCTCGCAGAAGCGCGCCGCGAGGTCTACGTCTACGCGCCGGACCAGGCGCTGCCTTCGCGCGGCGAGGCCGCGGCCGCCTGCGCCGCGTGGCAGGAGGCGGGTGGCCAGATGTCGATCTTCAGCGGCGAGTTGCCGGAGGTGGACCTGGTCGTCGACGCATTGTTCGGCATCGGCCTTACGCGCCCGCCGCAGGGCGTCCACGCGCAGTTGATCGATGCCATGAATGCGCAGTCAGCGCCGGTGCTGGCGCTCGACGTGCCCTCGGGCCTCGACGCCGACACCGGCGCGACGCCCGGCGTGGCGGTATCGGCGCAAACGACGTTGACATTCATCGGGCTCAAGCAGGGACTGCTCAGTGGACGCGCACCGGCGTTGGTTGGCGAATTGCGGGTCGACGAACTTGAATTGCCGAAGGTGCTGTTCGCCTGCGTTCCGGCGGCCGCGCGCGTGCTCAAGGCTGAGCAACTGGCGGCGTGGCTGCCGCCGCGTGCGCGTGACGCGCACAAGGGGAATTTCGGGCATGTGCTGGTGGTCGGTGGCGACGACGGCTACGGCGGCGCGGTACGCCTTGCCGCCGAGGCGGCTGCCCGCGTCGGCGCCGGCCTGGTCAGCGTCGCTACGCGCGCAGCGCACGTCAACCCGATCCTGTCCGCGCGGCCCGAGTTGATGGTCCGCGGCGTCGCCGGTCCCGGCGATCTGGAGGCGCTGCTGGACAAGGCCAGCGTGGTCGTCGTCGGTCCCGGCCTTGGCCAGAGTGCATGGTCGCAGACGCTGCTGGCGGCGGTCACCGAGCGCGGACTGCCGGTGGTGATGGATGCGGATGCCCTGAACCTGCTGGCGCAGGCGGCCTGCGTGCTGCCCGAACAGGTGGTGATCACGCCGCATCCCGGTGAGGCCGCGCGCCTGCTCGACGTCGCCATCGCCGAAATCCAGGCCGATCGTTTCGCCGCGGCGCAGCGTCTGGCCGAGTTCTTCCAGGCTACCGTGGTACTCAAGGGCGCCGGTACCGTGGTCTGTGACGGTCCGCAGAATCTCGCAATCTGCCCGCTGGCGACTCCGGCGCTGGCGACCGGCGGCAGTGGCGACGTGCTCGCCGGTTGCATCGGCGGGCTGATCGCCCAGGGCCTCGGCGCCGCCAATGCGGCGCGCGCCGGGGTGCTGATGCATGCGCTGGCCGGGATCGCCGCGGCCGCCAACGGCGGCGAGCGCGGCACGCTGGCGGGCGACCTGTTGCCGTACCTGCGCCGCCATGCCAACCCGGAATGAACGACGAGTTGGCGATCGCGCTGCCGGATGAGGCTGCGACACTGGCGCTGGGCGCGCGGCTGGCGACGATTGTCGGTCCCGGCCTGATCCGGCTGCAAGGCGACCTCGGCGCCGGCAAGACCTGCCTGGTGCGCGGCCTGCTGCGCGGGCTCGGCCACCAGGGTCGAGTGAAGAGTCCGACCTACACACTGGTCGAGCCCTACGCGACGCAGCGACTGGCGGTCAGCCACTGGGACCTGTATCGCCTGAGCTCGGCCGATGAGCTGGATGCGCTGGGCCTGCGCGAACACGACCGCGCCGACGAACTGTTGCTGATCGAATGGCCCGAACGTGGCGGTCGCCGCCTGCGATCCTTCGATCTGGAATTGCGCCTGGACTACGCTGGAGACGGCCGCATCGCCCACCTGCGTGCCGGCAGCGCGCTCGGGCGGGGCTGGATTGACGCGCTGCGGCTCGGCGTTCCCGGCGGAGTCCAGCCGGCTGCATGAATCCATGGTAAAGCAACGATTCAAGTATGTTGGCTAAGCATCGGATATGTATGAAAAAGGCTTGTCAGGCATACCTGCTTTGCGGTTCAATGACGCGATTGGTGCCCGGAAGACTTCACAGATGTGGCGCGCGCTGTTTTTCTTGCTCATCGGCATGGCAACGATGGCCTCGGCAACCGAGGTGCGTTCGGTGCGCGTGCGGGTTGCGGACGAGCTGACGCGGGCCACCATCGATCTCTCCGACGTCCCCGACTACAAGGTGTTCACCCTGGCAGAACCGGACCGATTGGTGGTCGACGTCAAGCGTGGCCACCTGCGCAGCAGCATCGATGGCAAAGGTCGCGGGCTGGTCAATTCGGTGCGCTCGGGACAGCCGGAGGCCGATCGCCTGCGCATCGTCTTCGACCTCAAGCAGCCGGTTCGACCGAAGAGCTTCGTGCTCAATCCGACGGGACGCTTTCGCCACCAGTTGGTGATCGAAATGGCGTCGGCGGCGACTGCGGTGGCGCCGGTGCAAGTGGCGAGAGACGCTGCACCGGTTGCAACGCGCGAGGTGATTGTTGCCATCGACGCCGGTCATGGTGGCAACGATCCCGGCGCAGTCGGCGCCAAGGGCACGCATGAAAAGCATGTCACGCTGAAGGTCGCGAAGTTGTTGGCTGAGCGGATCGATGCCGAGCCGGGCATGCGTGCCGTGCTGATCCGCAACGACGACACCTTCATCCCGCTGCACCTGCGTTTCCAGAAGGCGCGCGAGCACAAGGCCGACCTGTTCGTCTCGATTCACGCCGACGCCGCGCTGAATCGCAACGCCACCGGCTCCAGCGTCTACATGCTGAGCACCCGTGGTGCCTCGAACGAGGCTGCGCGCTATCTCGCCGAGCGCGAAAATCGCGCCGACCTGGTCGGCGGCGTGTCGCTGAATGGCAAGGACAAGACGCTGGCTGCAGTCCTGCTGGACTTGTCGCAAGGCGCCACGCTGGAGGCCAGCGCAATGGCTGCCGAGCACGTGCTGGCGTCGCTGACGCGCATGGGCAAAGCGCACAAGCGCTACGTGGAGCGCGCCAACTTCGTCGTGCTGCGCTCGCCGGACGTGCCGTCGCTGCTGGTCGAAACCGGCTTCATCAGCAACCCCGACGAAGAGCGCAAGCTCAACGATCCGAAGCATCGCGTGCGTCTCGCCGAAGCGGTGATGCTCGGCATCCGCGACTATTTCCACGCCGCGCCGCCGCCGGGCACCTGGATCGCCGCCAACGTGAAGACCCGTGCGCACGTGGTTGCCCGCGGCGAGACCCTGAGCGAAATTGCGTCGCGGCATGGGGTTTCGGTCAGCAAGATCCGTCAGGTCAACGCGCTCAACAGCGACATGGTGCGGGTCGGAGCGGTGTTGAAGATTCCGACGGCGTCGTAACAGCGGGGCACGCGATACGGGGCATGGGGCACGGGAGAGCCGGTTGCGGCGCCTTGCGTTGCTGGCGTGGGTGCGGACTTGTCCGGACGCTGTTCAGAGGTGGCGCGCAGAGCGTCCAGACAAGTCTGGACCCACAAAGACGTGCGATCGGCGAGCCTTCCCCGTGCCCCGTGCCCCGTGCCCCGCTTTCGACGCACTCACACCTTGAATCCCCGGACTCCGGCATCATGCTGAGTTGTCCCTGTCCAAGAGTTGTCCGATGACTGATTCGACGATCGCCCTGGCTGAACGCCAGTTCCTGTCGTCCGGGCTCGATCTGCCGGTGATCGAGCGTGCCCTGGGTGCCCTGCTGGGCCCGGGTGTCGACTCGGCCGACCTCTACTTCCAGCACACGCGGCATGAGGGCTGGGGGCTGGAGGACGGCATCGTCAAGGAGGGCTCGCACAACATCGAGCAGGGCGTTGGCGTGCGCGCGGTGTCGGGAGAGAAGGTCGGCTTTGCCTATTCCGATGCGATCGACGCGCCGGCGTTGCTGGAAGCGGCCGACAGCGCGCGCGCCATCGCCCGCAGCGGTAGCTGCGGTACCCTGAACCGACTGGTCGTCAAGGGCAGCCGGGCGCTGTATCCGGCGATCGACCCGATCGACAGCGCCGCTGCCGAGGCCAAGGTGGCCTTGTTGAAGGAGATCGACGCCTACGCGCGCGCCATCGATCCGCGCGTGCGTCAGGTGATGGTCAGCCTGTCCAGCGAAACCGACACCATACTGATCGCGCAGAGCGACGGCACACTGGCGGCCGACGTACGCCCGCTGATGCAGTTCCGCGTGCAGGTGATCGCCGAGAGCAACGGCCGCCGCGAGGCGGGCTTCTCCGGCGGTGGTGGCCGTCGCGGATTCGATGAATACCTGAGTGGCGATGCCGCGCGTGCGCATGCGCGCGAAGCGGTTCGCCAGGCGCTGGTGAACCTGGATTCGGTGCCGGCGCCGGCCGGCAGCATGACCGTGGTGCTGGGCTCCGGCTGGCCGGGCGTGCTGCTGCACGAAGCCATCGGCCATGGCCTCGAAGGCGACTTCAACCGCAAGGGCACCAGTGCATTCGCCGGACGTATCGGTCAGCGCGTGGCCAATCCGCTGGTCACCGTCGTCGACGATGGCACGTTGCCGGGGCGTCGCGGTTCGCTGAGCGTCGATGATGAAGGCACCATCAGCCAGTGCACCACGCTGATCGAGGACGGCGTGCTCAAGGGCTATCTGTTCGACAAGCTCAACGCGCGCCTGATGGGCACCGCCAGTACCGGCAACGGTCGCCGCGAGTCGTTCGCGCACCTGCCGATGCCGCGCATGACCAACACCTACATGCGCGCTGGTCCGCATGATCGCGAGGAGATCATCCGCTCGGTCAACAAGGGACTGTACGCGGTCAACTTCGGTGGTGGCCAGGTCGACATCACCAGCGGCAAGTTCGTGTTCTCGGCTTCAGAGGCCTACCTGATCGAAAATGGCCGGATCACCGCGCCAGTCAAGGGCGCCACCCTGATCGGCAGCGGCCCGGACGTACTGACGCGTGTATCCATGGTCGGCAACGACCTCGAACTCGACCAGGGCGTCGGGGTGTGCGGCAAGGACGGCCAGAGCGTGCCGGTCGGCGTCGGCCAGCCGACCTTGCGCGTGGATGGGTTGACGGTGGGTGGGACGCAGTAGCGAAGTAGCCACGACGGGGCAGGGGGCACGGGGCACGGGAAGAGCAGGACACGCCGTCGCTTTGGTGGGTCCAGACTTGTCTGGACGCTTCTGCTGTTGCTTTGGAAAGGGCCACCTGGCGCCGATGAACGAAAAGCGTCCAGACAAGTCTGGACCCACCAAAGCTCGCAATCTGCGAGCCTTTCCCGTGCCCCGTGCCCCGTGCCCCGTGCCCCGTGCCCCGTGCCCCGTGCCCCGTGCCCAGCTCCGCTCAGACCTTCAGCACCTGCTTCCCAAAGTTGCGCCCGGCGAGCAAATGGCGCAGCGCTTCCGGGAAATTGGCCAGCCCTTCGATGACGTCGACCTTGCCCTTGAGCTTGCCGGCGGCCACCAGTGGCGCCATCGCCGCGATCGCTTCGTCGCCGCGGTGCAGGTAGTCGATGACGACGAAACCTTCCATGCGTGCGCGCGCCGAGATCAGCGACAGGTAGTTGCTGATGCCCTGCGGCGCACCGGTGGCGTTGTATTGCGAGATGCCGCCGCACACCACGATGCGTGCCTTCAGCTTCAGGCGCTTCAGCACCGAGTCGAGGATGTCGCCACCGACATTGTCGAAATAGATATCGATGCCATCCGGGCAGGTTTCGGCGAGAGCCTTGCCGACCTTTTCGTTCTTGTAGTCGATCACCGCATCGGCGCCGAGTTCATCCCTCACGTAGGCGCACTTCTGCGGGCCGCCGGCGATGCCGACCACGCGGCAACCCCAGGCCTTGGCCAGTTGCACCACGGTCGAGCCGACCGCACCGGCTGCGGCCGACACCACCACGGTCTCGCCGGGCTTGGGCAGTCCGATCTCCTTCAGGCCAAAGTACGCGGTAAAGCCGGTGGCGCCGAACACGTGCAAGGCCCAGGTCGGGTCCGGCAGCGCGCGCGCGTCGAACGCGCGGAAGCCTTTGCCTTCGGTGATCAGTTCTTCGGTCACACCGGTCATGCCGCCGACCCAGGTGCCGACCGGCAACCGCGCATTGCTTGACTCGACCACCTCGCCGATACCGCCGGCGCGCATCACCTCGCCGAGGCCGATCGGCGGCCAGTACGACTTCTGCTCGGTCATCCAGATGCGCATCGCCGGATCGACCGATACGAAACGCACGGCAACCCGCGCCTCGCCATCGTTCAACTCGCGCGTAGCGACATCGCGCACTTCGAAATCGGAATCCTTCGGTTCGCCTTGCGGGCGGGCAATCAGGTGCAGGGATTGGGGCATGGGGTGGGTCTCCGGCGGTGAGTGGTGATTGGGGCAAGCAGAGGAAAATGGAAAAGGGAAAAAGGAGGAGCCACGGCGCCGCGCCCTTCGCTTCTACCCTTTTCCTTTTTCCATTTTCCTTTTTCCCGCTCTTCAGGGATGCAACCTCACCCCCGACACCAGCACCCCATCGACGTCGGCATACAACCAGTCATCCGGGGCGATGCGCGCGCCGGCGAATTCCAGCACACGACCGCTGTGACCGGTGTGCAGGCCCTTCTCGCTCTTGCGCGGGTGGGCGGCGAGCGCCTTGATGCCGATCGACTCGGCAGCGAGTTCGGCGACATCGCGCACACAGCCGTAGACGACGATGCCGGCCCAGGCGTTGCGGCGACCGAGTTCGGCGAGCATGCCGCCGACCAGCGCGCAGCGCAGCGAGCCGCCGCCATCGACTACCAGCACGCGGCCATCGCCGGGCGACTCCAGCGTCGCGCGCACCAGCGCGTTGTCCTCGAACACCTTGAGCGTGACGACACGACCGTGGAACCCGGTCACGCCGCCGAAATCGCGGAAGATCGGCGCCAGCACATGGGCGTCGGGGTGGGCGTCGGAGAGGTCGGTGGTGGCGAGGGACATGGCGGGCGGGTCGGGCAAAGCGCGATTGTGGCATCCGGACCGTCAATCGGGAACCGCGGATGCCGAAACCTTTCAACGCGGAGTCGCAGAGAACGCAGAGAAACACGGAGAAAGCTCATGCCGGTGGCGCTGTCGACTTGCGGGAGCCGGAACCTCGACCTGCAGTCGTTCTGGCGGCGGGGCTGGCATCACCGGCTGTTACTCACCACTCACCACTCCCTGCATTCAGCCCAAATCTGCTATGAATCGCCGCCTCGGATGAATTGTCTTCAGGAGCATGCCATGAATCGTTTTGCCCTCGCTGTCCTTGCGTTCGGCCTGGCCGCCGTCGCTGACGCCCAAACGGCCAATCCGCGGGCGTCAATCATGACCAACCAGGGCGAGATCGTGGTCGAGCTGAATGCCGCCAAGGCGCCGAAGTCGGTCGACAATTTCGTTCAGTACGTGAAGGCCGGCCAGTATGACGGCACCATCTTCCATCGCGTCATCGACAATTTCATGATTCAGGGCGGCGGCTACACCACCGAACTGACGGCCAAGGGCGGCCTGCGTCCGCCGGTGATGAATGAAGCCGACAACGGACTGTCCAATACCCGCGGCACGCTGGCAATGGCGCGCACCATGGATCCGCACTCGGCGACCTCGCAGTTCTTCATCAATGTCGGCGACAACAAGGCACTCGATCACGTCAGCAAGGCCGATGGCCGCACCTGGGGTTACGCGGTGTTCGGCAAGGTGGTGTCCGGTATGGAGGTGGTCGACAAGATCAAGGGGTTGCCGACCACGCCATTCTCGGCGGAGTTCCAGAACCTGCCGCGTCCGTACGTGGTGATCGAGAAGGTCACGCTGGTTGAGCCGGCGGCTGCCTCCGCCAAGCCGGCAGCGCAGTAAGCCTTCGATGGGCGCGATCTATTTCGCGTCCGATCTGCACCTGGCGGTGGTCGAGAGCGGCGCTTTCGACCACTGGCTGGAGTTTTGTGCCCGCGTTGCAGTGGACGGAGAGGCGCTGTATCTGCTCGGTGACGTTTTCGATGCGTACATCGGGGATGACGACGGCGCGCCGCTGGTGGGCGCTGTAGCCGCTGCGCTGCGGCGCCTGGCGGATTGCGGCGTCGAACTGGCCTTCATGCATGGCAATCGGGATTTTCTCGTCGGCAGCGGATTCGCCCAGCGTTGCGGCGCGCGACTGCTCGGCGACATGGAACTGATCGAACTGGACCGTCGGCGAACGGCACTGCTGCATGGCGACACCTTGTGCAGCGATGATGTCGCCTACCAGACGGTGCGTCGGCAGCTGCGCGATCCGGCCTGGCAGGCGCAGTTCCTGGCGCAGCCTCTGGCCGCCAGGCGCGGGGTCGCGGCACAGGCGCGCGCCGAGAGCGCGGCGCATACAGCGACGGCAGCCGCGGAGATCATGGACGTCAATGCCGATGCGGTTGCCGCGGTGCTGGCGCAGACCGGCGCCGACTGGATCATCCACGGGCACACGCACCGACCCGCCATGCACGATCTTGGTGACGGACGGCGGCGCATCGTGCTCGGCGACTGGCCGCGTGCGCCATCATGGTTGCGGGTGGAAGGCGCGCGATTCGAACTCCACTTTGAAGGGCGCGTGCTCGCCTTTGGCGCGTAGATCGCGTTGCCCGCCAAGCTGTCGGAACGACATGGCGTCGCCAGCTTTGCGGGCCCTGGTCCCTGATCGAAACATCACAATTCACTGAAGAAAAACATTTGTCCGCAAAGGACGCAAAGGAAAGCGAAGCCAACAGGCCATTGGTGCTGGGCACGCCGGGTTGCCACTGGGCAGCCGAGATCCTGGGTCTCTTTGCGTTTTTTGCGTGGCCCGGTCCACCAGCAAGCTGGTGGCCGTTCGACGGCTCGCGGCGTGCCGCTCGAAAGCCCGTCTCACGCTTTGCGGAGAAAAAAGCAGCCCAGGACCGCCTGCAGTTCGGCCAATCCGTCAACCCCGCCGCGTCGGTCGCTTCCATCCCCGCGGCGTCGACTGCAGCGCGCGCGCGACGGTCAACTCGCCGGCCGGCGCGTCCTTGGTGATGGTCGAGCCGGCGCCGATGGTGGCGCCGGTGCCGATCGTCAGCGGTGCCACCAGTGCGCTGTTGGAGCCGATGAAGACGCCGTCTTCGATGCGCGTCTCGAACTTGTTCACGCCATCGTAGTTGCACGTGATGGTGCCGGCGCCGATGTTGACGTTGGCGCCGACCACGGCATCGCCGATGTAGCTCAGGTGGTTCGCCTTGGAGTCCTTGCCGATGCGGGCCTTCTTCAGCTCGACGAAGTTGCCGACATGGGCGCCGACATCGAGATCGGTGCCGGGGCGCAGCCGCGCAAACGGGCCGATGCGGCAGTGGCCATGGGTGGTCACGCCGTCGAGGTCGCAGTGCGCCAGCACCTCGGTGCCCGCGGCAAGATGGCTGTCGCGGATACGCACGAACGGACCGATGCGAACGCCATTGCCGAGCGTCACCCGACCTTCGAGAATCACATCGATGTCGAGGCTGACGTCGTGGCCGAAGACCAGCTCGCCGCGCAGATCAACGCGCGTCGGGTCGGCCACACGCAGCCCCGCCTCGCACAATTCGCGCAACTGCCGGCGTTGCAGGTAGCGTTCGATTTCGGCCAGCTGCCAGGGATCGTTGGCGCCGAAGGCCTCCATCGGATCGGCGCATGGCACCGCCAGTGCCGGGCTACCGTCGGCGGCCGCAAGTGCAAACACATCGGTCAGGTAGAACTCGCCCTGGGAATTGTCCGGGCGAATCTGGCCCAGCCAGTTGCGCAGAGCACCCGCTTGGGCCGCGATCACGCCGGTGTTGACGACGTGCACACGGCGCTCCTCCGGGGTAGCGTCGCGCTCCTCGACGACACGGCCGACGTGACCGTCGGCGTCGGTCAGAATCCGGCCGTAGCCATGTGGATCGGCGAGATACGCGGTCAAAACCGCCAGTCGCACCGGCGTGTCGGTCAGCGTGTGCAGGGTGATCGCCGTCAGCAGCGGGACATCGCCGTACAGCACCAGCACGCGCGCATCGCCGTCGATGTCGCGCAGCGCCAGCGACACCGCATGCCCGGTGCCACGCTGTTCGGCCTGATGCACCCAGCGCAGATCGCTGGCGTCGGCGTAAGCTGCCTTGAGCGCACCGCCGCGATGGCCATAGACCACGTGGATGGACTCCGGCGTCAGTTCGCGCGCGGCGGCGAGCACGTGATCGAGCATCGGTCGTCCGGCCAGCGGCACCAGCACCTTGGGCAATTCCGAGCGCATGCGCTTGCCCTCGCCGGCGGCCAGGACAATCACGTGCAGAGGTTTGGTCGAGAGCATTGCGGTGACCTGTCGGCAGTGAAGCCGGCGATTATCCACGGTGGGAGAGGTGTGGGCTTGATGTGAATGGGTCTGGGTTGATCCATCCCGGAACCTCGGTAATGCCATCAAGACCGGGCAACGGGCAGGGGACCAACCCCGCGTCACTGTCCGAGCGTGCGCCGAGGTTCGTCCCCCGACGCCTTCCGCTTCTTGCTTTGTTGGATGCGTGCGGCGCCGACAACAACGCTTACGCCGCCTGCGCCCAGCTCTCGCCGGCCAGCCAGCGCGCTGTGAAGTCGTACTGCGCATCGGCTTCGTCGAAGCGCACGACTTCGCGACGGAACTGCTCGCCGTCCGCCCGCGTCTTTGCGTACCAGCCGAGGTGCTTGCGGGCGATGCGCAGGCCGTGGTGATCGCCGTAGAAGTCGTACAGATCGCGCAGGTGGCCGAGCATGATCGCGGCGATCTCGGCATCGGTAGGCGCAGCCAGAGGCGTGCCGGTGGCGAGGTAATGCGCGATCTCGCGGAAGATCCACGGTCGACCCTGTGCGGCGCGGCCAATCAGCACGCCGTCGCAGCCGGTCAGGCGCAGCACGTCGTGGGCCTTCTCCGGGGAGTCGATGTCACCATTGGCCAGCACCGGAATGCGCAGTTCCGACTTGATCTGCGCGATGGTGGCGTACTCGGCGTCGCCCTCGTACATCTCCTCGCGGGAGCGTCCGTGCACCGCCAGCGCGGCGATCCCGGCACTTTCGGCAATGCGCGCGATCAGCGGTCCGTTCTTCACCGCGCGACACCAGCCGGTGCGGATCTTCAGCGTCACCGGTACCGACACCGCGCGCACCACCGCAGCGAGGATGCTCCCGACCAGCGTCTCGTCGCGCATCAGCGCCGAGCCGGCGTCGACCTTGCAAACCTTCTTCGCCGGGCAACCCATGTTGATGTCGATGATGTCGGCGCCGTGATCGACATTGAAGCGGGCGGCATCCGCCAGCTGCTGCGGGTCGTAGCCGGCGATCTGCACGCTGATCGGCGCCGGCTCGTCGACGTGATCCATGCGCCAGCGGCTTTTCTTCGTGTCCCACAAACGCGCATCCGAGGTGGTCATCTCGGACACCGCCAAACCCGCTCCCATGCGCTTGCACAGTTGCCGGAATGGCTTGTCGGTGACCCCGGCCATCGGGGCCAGGATCACGGGCGGGTCGATCAGGTGGGGGCCGATGTGGAGCATGGTTTGGGAGGGCACGATGGCACGAGGGCACGAAACAGCATGCAGCCCGCGGCGTCAACAGGTTGGGCGCATTCGGCGAGTTCGGCGAAGAGAATCCGGAAGCACGCGGGTAACGGAGAACTTTGAGGGCCGCTCTTATGTGCCCGCGTGCCCTCGTGCCCTCGCGCCCTCGTCGAGCGCAGCGAGAATAGCCTGCGTCATTGCCCGCGTCCCCAGCGCCGGGCCACCGGCGGCGATATCGGCGGTGCGCAGGCCGGCGCTCAGGACTTTGCCCACGGCGGCTTCGATGGCTGCGGCCTCGGCTTCCAGCTTCAGGCTCCAGCGCAGCAGCATGGCGACGCTGAGGATAGTGCCGATCGGATTGGCTTTGTCCTGCCCGGCGATGTCCGGCGCGCTGCCGTGGATCGGCTCGTAGACGCCCGGACCGTGGTCGCCGAGCGAAGCCGACGGCAGCAGGCCGAGCGAACCGGCCAGCAGCGCGGCTTCGTCGGTGAGGATGTCGCCGAACAGGTTCTCGGTGACGATCACATCGTAGGCGGCCGGCTTGGCGATCAGGTGCATCGCCATCGAGTCGACCAGTTGGTGTTCCAGCTCGATGGCGGGGAACTCCTCGGCGATCACGCGGGTCGTGACCTGGCGCCACAGGCGCGAGGTCTCCAGCACATTGGCCTTGTCGACCTGGGTCAGCCGGTTCTTGCGCTTGCCGGCCAGTCGCGCCGCGAGGCGCACGACGCGTTCGACTTCGCTGACGGTGTAGCTGCAGCCGTCGAATGCCGTGTCACCATCGCGGCGCTTTTCGCCGAAATAGATGCCGCCAGTCAGCTCGCGCACCACCAGCATATCGACGCCCTTCAGGCGATCGGACTTCACTGGCGACAGATCGGCCAGATCCGGATGCACGCTCACCGGGCGCAGGTTGGCATACAGGCCGAGTTCCTTGCGCAACTTGAGCAGTCCCTGCTCGGGCCGCACCGGTGCATTCGGATCGCTCCATTTCGGCCCACCGACGGCGCCGAGCAGGATGGCGTCGGCCTGCTTGCAGGCGGCGAGGGTCTCCTCGGGTAGCGGATTTCCCGTGGCGTCGATCGCCGCGCCGCCAATCAGGGCTTCATGGAAGTCGACGCTGTGGCCGAAGCGCTCGGTGATCCTGGCGAGGACGGCGACGCCGGCCGCGACCACTTCAGGGCCAATGCCGTCGCCGGGGAGCAGTGTGATGGTGAAGTGCATGGGCGTGATCTTGATGTTGTAGGAGCGACGCGGGCGTCGCAATGCGTTTGTAGGTTGGGCTAAGGCGCAGCCGTGCCCAACATTGAGGTTGCGATGTTGGGCATCGCTGCGCTCTTGCCCAACCTACGCGCGCGCCTCGTAATGTTCGATCGCCGCCTGCTGCGCCAGCAAATACCCCAACTGATCGACGCCCATCATCAGGCAGCGCCGGGCGAAGGCGTCGAGCGCGAACTCGGCGTGCCAGCCATCGGGGCCGCTGATGCTCATCGAGTCAAGATCGATGGTGAGCTCGATTCCGGGACGCGCCAGCAACTCCGCGTGTTTGTCTGGCGCCAGCACGATCGCGACCAGGCCGTTCTTCAGCGCGTTGGAGCGGAAGATATCGGCGATCTCGCTCGAGATCACCGCCTGGAAGCCGTAGTCGAGCAGCGCCCACGGTGCGTGTTCGCGCGAGGAACCGCAGGCGAAGTTGCGCCCGGCGACCAGGATCGCGTGGCGCTTGCTGTCGGGATCGTTGAGCACGCTGTCCGCGCGCTCAGCGCCGTTGCCGTCATAGCGCCAGTCGTAAAAAACCGCCCGCCCGAGGCCGGTACGTTCCGTCGTGGTCAGAAAGCGCGCCGGAATGATCTGGTCGGTGTCGATGTTTTCTTGCGGCAGGACCAGGGTGGTGCTGCGGATGCGGGTGATGGGTTGCATGTGGGGCTCGTGCTGAAAAGAAAGAGCGGGACTGGGGGCTGGGGCGTGTGCGCGGGAGGATGTCATGGCCGCGGAGGGAGTCGCAGGCGCTTTGAGCGCGCGCGCTGCTGCAACGAGATTGCCGCGCGCCGCAGCGCACTCGCCCCAGCCCCGAGTCCCCAGCCCCGCCTTTGCATCAGATCAATGTCCGTGGATCCGCAATTGCCCCTGCAATCGCGCTCGCCGCCGCCGTCGCCGGGCTGGCGAGCACGGTGCGCGCGCCTTTGCCCTGGCGGCCTTCGAAGTTGCGGTTGCTGGTGCTGACTGCGGTCAGGCCGGCACCAACCAGGTCACCGTTCATGGCGATGCACATCGAGCAACCGGGTTGGCGCCACTCGGCGCCGGCGGCGACGAATACCTCGTGCAGGCCTTCGGCCTCGGCATCGCGCTTGACGGCATCGGATCCCGGCACCACCAGCATGCGCACGCGCGGATGCACTTTGCGGCCGCGCAGGACAGCAGCAGTCGCGCGCAGATCGGACAGGCGCCCGTTGGTGCATGAACCGACGAAGACGACATCGACCGGATGGCCGATCAAGGCTTCATCGGCGGCGAAGCCCATGTAGGTGCGCGCCTTGACCAACTGGGCATCGTCACCGGCCGGCACATGCTCGTCGATCGCCGCCCCCATGCCCGGATGTGTACCCCAGGTAATGGTCGGTTTGATGTCGGCAGCATCGATCCGCACCACACGATCAAAAACAGCTCCCTCATCGGTCGCCAATTGGCGCCATCGCAACACAGCCGCGTCGTACTCCGCACCCTGCGGCGCCAATGGGCGACCTCGCAGATAGTCGAAAGTGACGTCGTCCGGGGCAATCATGCCGCAACGCGCGCCGGCCTCGATCGACATATTGCACAGGGTCATGCGGCCTTCCATGTCGAGGCTGCGAATCGCGCTGCCGCGATACTCGATGGCGTAACCGGTACCGCCCTCGACGCCGATCTCGCGGATGATGTGCAGGATCACGTCCTTGGCGCTGACGCCTGGCGCCAGCGTGCCATCGACCTCGATCGCCATCGACTTGGCCTTGCGCTGCAGCAGGCACTGGCTGGCCAGCACGTAGCCGACTTCGCTGGTGCCGATGCCGAAGGCGATCGCGCCGAACGCACCGTGGGTGCTGGTGTGGCTGTCGCCGCACACAATGGTCATGCCTGGCTGGGTGGCGCCGAGCTCCGGCCCGATCACATGGACCACGCCACGGTTGCCGGAACCGAAGTCGTAAAGGCGCACGCCGAACTCGGCCGCGTTCTTGCGCAGCGCCTCGACCTGCGCCTTGGCCTCGGCCGTGTAGTACGGCAGCTCACCATCGGCGCCGGCCGGCAGCGTCGGCGTCGAATGATCCAGCGTCGCCAGTGTGCGATCGGTGCGCCGCACCGGCAGTCCGCGGCTGCGCAACTCGGTGAACGCCTGCGGCGACGTCACCTCGTGCACCAGGTGCAGGTCGACATAGAACACGGCCGGCGCCTCGGGCGTCTCGTCGACGACGACGTGGGCGTCCCAGAGTTTGTCGAAGAGGGTGCGGGCCGCAACAGCCGGGACTCGGGACTCGGGACTCGGGACTCGGCCGAGGAGCGGTCGTGTAGGGGCGCTGGGCATGCGGAATCCTGTTCAAAAACAATGATTAAGTGGAAGTTCTCGTATCTGGGCTTGACTCAAAGCGTTGCCCGTTTCAGCCTTTTCCCGAGTCCCGAGTCCCGGGCTTCTCATACCCCCGCCTCCTCCACCGCCGCCGCCGCCGCTCGCGCACGGGCTTTGAGCAGGCGGTTGGCGACGTCGAGCCATGCGAGTGCGCTCGCCTCCAGGATGTCGGTGCTGGTACCGCGACCGACGTGTTCGGTGCCGTCCCACTCGGCTTCCACGGTGGCCTGGCCCTGGGCGTCGGAACCGAAGGAGATCGAGCGGATGTGGAAGCTGCGCAGCACGATCTCGGCGCCGATCGCGCGCGCGAGGGCGCGGAACAGGGCGTCGACCGGGCCGTCGCCGACGGCGGCTTCGCAAACTTCGCCGCCATCTGGCGTGCTCAGGCGCACGCTGGCAGTGGGCATGCGCGATTCGCCGGTGGCGCTCTGGATCGACAGGCTCTTCAGCAGGAAGCTCGATGCGCTGCCGCCGGTCACTGCCAGCACCAGGGCTTCCAGATCGGCGTCGTAGATTTCCTTTTTCTTGTCTGCCAGCGTCTTGAACGCAGCGAACACCTTGTCGGTCTCGGCGTCGTCGAGCGCATAGCCCATGCGCGTCAGCCGGTCTTTCAGGGCGTGGCGGCCGCTGTGCTTGCCGAGCACCAGTTCCGACTTGGTGATGCCGACATCCTCGGGATGCATGATCTCGTAGGTCTGGCGATGCTTGAGCATGCCGTGCTGGTGGATGCCGGCCTCGTGCGCGAAGGCGTTGTCGCCGACGATTGCCTTGTTGCGCTGCACCTGCTGGCCGGTGATCGACTGCAGCAGGCGCGAGGTCGGATACAGCTTGCGGGTGTCAACGCCGGTGGTGAGGCCGTAACGCTCCTGACGCGTGCGCAGCACCATGACCAGTTCTTCGAGCGCGGCGTTGCCGGCGCGCTCGCCAATGCCGTTCATGGTGCACTCGACCTGGCGTGCGCCGCCTTCCAGCGCCGCCAGCGAGTTGGCGACTGCGAGTCCGAGATCGTTGTGGCAGTGGCAGCTGAAGATCACGTTGTCGGCGCCGACCACTTCGCGCTTGAGGCGGGCGAACAGCTCGCGCACTTCTTCGGGCGTGCTGTAGCCGACGGTGTCGGGCACGTTCAACGTGGTCGCGCCCGCAGCAATCGCGGCGCTGAAGATCTCGACCAGGTATTCGGGTTCGGTGCGGATCGCATCCTCGGCCGAAAACTCGACGTCGTCGACGTACTGGCGCGCCAGCGATACTGCGGCGACCGCCGCCGCCAGCACCTGGTCCTTGTCCATGTTCAGCTTGTGCAATCGGTGCAGCGGGCTGGTCGAGATGAAGGTGTGGATGCGCGGGCGCTCGGCTTTCTCGATGGCGCGCGCGCAGGCCTCGACATCGCCGCGGGTGGCGCGCGCCAGGCCGGCAATCGAGGCGCCGCGCACTTCGCAGGCAATGCTCGCAACTGCGGCGAAATCGTCCGGACTGGCCGACGGGAAGCCGGCCTCGATCACGTCGACGCCAAGTTCGGCCAGCGCATGCGCGAGCCGCCGCTTGCCGCGCGGGTTCATCGAGAACCCCGGTGCCTGCTCGCCGTCGCGCAAGCTGGTGTCGAAGACGATGACGCGATTGTTGTCGTGGCCTGACATGACGCTCTCCGATGCCCAATAAAGCGAAAGCCCCGCCCTCGTGACCGAGGTGCAGGGCTTTCAGGTTTGTCGCTTCCTGTTGCCGGGGGCCTTCAGACCCTTCGGCAGCCGTGCACCTCGCGTGAGCGCAGAAGGAGTCGAAGCGCCAGTAGCGCTGCGGCTGCGTTCGTGCTGCGGTGCGGCATGGAATTCATGGGGAGCGAGAGTGCATGCGCGGGCGTTGAGCTGTCAACCCCGGGAAAGCGGGTGTTGGTGTTGGAAACGGCCACAGCCTGGCGGAGCTCGGCTGTTATCCGACACCGACACCAATAACCAACACCCGCTTTTGACACCAACACCAACAACCAACACCCGCCTTCCGGCAGGGGCTCCCATTCACGACGCCCCGCTAAAATCGCGCGCCGCTCCGCGCCCTGAAGTCCCGCCCGATGCCGCAAATTGCAAATCTTTGTGGGGCTGCGCTGCTGTGCGCGTCGATGGCGGCGGCGGCGGCCGACCCGGTGCTGGTCATCGACGGCATTCCCGACGAGGCGGCGTGGGCGCAAGCGCAGGTTTTCACCGACTTCGTTGTCGTCGAGCCGTTCACGCTGGGAGCACCGGCGCATCCGACCGAAGCGCGGCTGCTGTCGACGCCGGAGGGCATTGCCTTCGCCTTCCGTTGCGTGCAGCCGCCTGGCGTTCCGCGCCTGAAGGAGCGCACGCCGCGCGACGCCGACATTCCCGGCGACCGGGTCAACGTGTTCATCGACTTCAACGGCGACGGCGAAACCGCGTTCAACTTCACCATCGGTCTGTCCGGGGCGATCCAGGACGCCACGGTGACCAACGAGACGGCCTACAGCCCGGATTGGGATGGCGACTGGCAGCATGCGGTTCACGAAACCGACGATGGCTGGAGCGCCGAGTTCCTGTTGCCGTGGACAGTGGCGTCGATGAAGGACAGCAGCGCACCGCGCCGCACCGTCGCCATCATGCTCGACCGCGTGCTGGGGCACAGCAGAGAGCGCAGCGGCGTGCCGGCGGCAAGTTTCCGGCGCCCGCGCTTCGTCTCCGAGTTCCGCAAGGTCGAGATCGACCAGTACCAGACCTCGCTGCTCCAGGTGTTTCCGTATGCAAGCGCCGGCTACGACTTCGTCCGCGATGCGCGCAGCGGCAAGGGCGGTGCCGATGTCTACTGGAAGCCATCCGGCGACCTGCAGCTGACCGCGGCGCTGAATCCGGACTTCGGCCAGGTCGAGGCCGATGAGCTGGTGGTCAACTTCGACGCCATCGAAACCTTCTTTTCCGACAAGCGCCCGTTCTTCACCGAGAACCAGGGGCTGTTCGACGTGCGCACGCCCGACAACGGCCTGCTGATCTACACCCGCCGCATCGGTGGCCCGCGCGACGACAACTCACCCGGCGCCGCCGAAATCGACGTCGCGCTCAAGCTCAACGGTTCGGCGCTCGGCTTCGATTACGGCGTGCTGGCGGCGCAGGAGGCGGACCACGCCGACGACATCGGCAGCCTGTTCTATGCGCAGCGGCTGCTGCGCACCAGCGAATCGCTGAGCGTCGGTTACCTTGGCACTTACACCGAGCGGCCGTTCCTGCTGCGCGAGGGACGGGTGCATGCGGTGGATGCCACCTGGCGCGCCAGCGATCGCTGGGCGGTGAGCGGACAGGCGATCGTCAGCGGCATCGAGCAGCCCGGTGCCGACAAGGACGGCAGCGGGGTGTGGACGCGGATCGACTACACGCCGACGCCGGCCTGGCGGCAGGAACTGGAACTGACCCACTTCGACCGCGAGCTCGATTTCAACGACATGGGTTTCCAGCGACGCGCCAGCCTCAACGAAGCGGAGTGGACGCTGGAAAACCAGCAGTCGATCGCGGATGAGGCTTCCGCATTGCGGGGCCGTTTGTGGCGGATCGAACTGCAGGCGCGCAGCAACGATTCCGGCGATCAGTTGCCGGAGGTCATCGTGTTCGACTACACGCTGCAGTTCCGCAGCGGCGCCGAATTGCTGCTCGACTTCTATCGCGAGACCTCCGGGTTCAACGATCTGATTTCGCGCGGCAATGGCCTGGTCAAGTTGCCGTCGCGCCAGCAGTACTACGCCGAGTACGAGTCGCGCCGGCTCGGTCGCTGGCAGTTCGAACTGGCCGGGCGCAGTTTCCAGGAAGGGCTCGATGGCCGCGCCTGGGAGGTCCGCGGCGACGCGTCATTTTTCGCCAGCGAGAGCCTCACCGCGGACGCCAGCGTGTCTTTTGTCGACAGCGGCGATTGGTTGATCTGGGAGCAGGACACGCTGTTCGGGCGCTTCGAGCGCCAGCAGCTGACCACCGAGACCAACGTCAACTGGTTCCCGGCGCCGCATCACGAAGTCCGCATCAAGCTGCAGTGGCTGGCGATCGCGGCCGAGGACGCGCGGCCGGTGCGCATCGGTGCTGGCGGAGAACTGCGGCCCAGCGCCGACCGCATCGACGACTTCACCGTCAACAACCTCGGTGTGCAGATCCGCTATCGCTGGGAGTTCGCGCCGCAGTCGGACTTGTACGTGGTTTACGGTCGCGGCGGATTCGTCGAGTTGCAGGACGATCGCAGCGATTTCGGCGAGTTGCTCGATGCGGCGCTTGATCTGCGCGACTCGGATCAGGTGCTGGTCAAGGTGCGCAAGCGGTTTTAGAGGCGGGGCAGGGGAAGAGCAAAAGCGGGGCCCGGGGACGGGGACGGGGACGGAAAGAGCAAGCTTGCGTCGCGGCCTTTGATTCTGTGGGTCCGGACTTGTCCGGACGCTTTCGCGGATCCTGGCCAGAAGCGTCCAGACAAGTCTGGACCCACACAAGCCGGCAAGCGTGTGAGCCTTCCCCGTGCCCCGTGCCCCGTGCCCCGTGCCCCGTGCCCC
>JAIMJQ010000129.1 GCA_020693165.1 Xanthomonas sp.
TATCTTACTGTTTTACATGAATATTATTTTTCTGGTGACGAAGATGGGCTAGCGCGGCCGGCAAGAGCACGCTGATGGACGCGGTGCTGGCGCTGATGCCGGAGGCTGAGCGAGTGCAGTACTCGGCAATGACGGGACAGAGCCTGTTTTACCTGGGCGAAACCAGCATGAAGCACAAGGTCCTGGCGATCGCCGAGGAGGAAGGCGTGCGGCAGGCGGCGTATGCGTTGAAGCTGCTGCAATCGCAGGGCGAGCTGACGATCGCCAGCACCGGCAAGGATCCGATCACGGGCCAGCTGGTGACGCAGGAATACCGGGTGGAAGGCCCGGTGATGCTGTTCCTGACCACCACCGCGATCGACATCGACGAGGAGTTGTTGAACCGCTGCCTGGTGCTGACCATCGACGAAAGCCGGGCGCAGACGGCGGCGATCCAGCAGCGCCAGCGAGCGAGCCGCACGCTCGATGGCCTGCTCTCGCGCACGCGAGCGAGCGAGGTGCTGGCGACGCATCGTGCAGCGCAAACGCTGCTGAAACCCCTCGCGGTCGTGAATCCGTTCGCTGAGCAACTGACGTTCGCCTCGGCCTGCGTGCGGCTGCGGCGGGATCAGCAGAAGTACCTGACGTTGATCGACGCCATTGCGCTGCTGCACCAGCACCAGCGGCCGATCCGCACGGCGGCTCATGGCGGCAAGTCCTTCGAGTACATCGAGGCCACCCTGGCGGATATCGCGCTGGCAAACCGGCTGGCGCACGAGGTGCTCGGGCGTTCGCTGGACGAGTTGCCGCCACAGACGCGGCGGGTGCTGGGGCAACTGGTCGGCCACGTGGGCGAGCGTGCGCAGGCGCAAGGCATCGAGCGGGCTGCGGTGCGGTTCAACCGGCGCGAGGCGCGGGAATGGTTGGGTGCCAGCGAGAAGCAAGCCCGTGTGCATCTGGATCGGCTGTGTGATCTCGAATACGTGCTTCCTCATGCCGGGCGCCACGGTCAGCGGTTCAGCTATGAACTGCTGTTCGATGGCGAGGCCAACAGCGACAAACCGCAGGCGGTCGGCCTGATCGAGGTTGAAAGGCTCGGCTTGCCCGCGAGTACGGCGGCGAACTTCGTGGCCCCGGTACATCACTTCGTGGCGCCTGCCGGAAACCTCGTGGCCCGTTCGTGGCCCAATCGTGGGGCGGTAGTGGCCGGTTCGTCGGGTTCGGAAATCCCGGTTCCAGCGCGTCAGGACGCGGATCTTCTCTCTTTAGTTGCTGCTTTGCCGGAAGACGCTGTTCTGGAAGCGCCGTTGCCGCCGTCGCGTCGTAACGGGGCCGTCGTAGCTGTCGCGCGGAACTGACGGTGGCGCCGGACCGGCTCGGCACCGCGCTGGCGCGCTACCTTGCGCATCGGCGGATGCTGGGGTTCGATACCCAGGCCGAGCGGGCGGTGCGCAACGACCTCGAGCGGCTGGTCGACTGGTGCCGCGAGCGTGGCATCGAGCAGCCATCGGAGATCGGACGGCCGGTGCTGGAGCGCTACCAGCGGCATCTGTACT
The DNA here is from genome assembly GCA_020693165.1 of Xanthomonas sp. GTDB lineage: Bacteria > Pseudomonadota > Gammaproteobacteria > Xanthomonadales > SZUA-5 > JADKFD01. The sequence goes on from JAIMJQ010000129.1 coordinate 1,536, forward strand.
ACGCCCGCAAGCCCAACGGCCAGCCGCTGTCGGCGGCCACCCAGGCCCGAGCGCTGGCGCGGATCAAGGACTGGTTCCGCTGGCTGGTCAAAAGCGGCGAACTGGCAGGGAACCCGGCGGCCGATCTGGAACTGCCGCGGGTGCCACGGCGGCGGCTGCCGCAGGTGCTGAGTGCGGCCGAGGTGGAGATCATCCTAGTGCAGCCGGATGTCGAGACCGAGATGGGCTTGCGAGACCGGGCGTTACTGGAAGTGCTTTACGCCAGCGGCATCCGTCGCCGCGAGCTGACCCGGCTTGGCGTGTTCGATGTCGACCATGGCCGCGGCACGCTGTTCGTGCGCCAAGGCAAGGGCAGAAAGGACCGCGTGGTGCCGCTCGGCGAGCGCGCACTGGCGTGGCTAGCCCGATATCTCGACGAGGTGCGCGAGCGCTGGCTGGCGAATGCGCAGGAGACGGCGGTGTTCCTGAGCCAGGAAGGCACGGCGATCAGCGTGGAGCGCTTGAGCGCGCTGGTGCGCGGCTACGTGAAGCGCTCAGGGGTCGGCAAGCCGGGGGCGTGCCATCTGTTCCGGCATGCGGCGGCCACGGCCATGCTGGAGAACGGCGCCGATATCCGGTTCATCCAGGCGATGCTGGGCCACGCCAGCCTGCGCACGACCGAGGTGTACACGCATGTGTCGATCGAGGCGCTGAAGGCGGTGCACGCGGCGACGCATCCGGGGGCAAAGCTGAATCGAAAGGCGGAGAGTTAGAATGCACATCGAGTCCAACTGCAAGGCCAAATCCATGAACGTCGAAGAGCTCAAGCGCGAGGCGCATGCGTTGATCGACCGACTGCCCGAGGACGAGTTGTCCTGGCATCGACTGGCCTATCACTTCGGTGTCCGCGGTGTGTTGGAGCAACGCCTGGCGCAGGGCGAGACGAGCGGAATCGATACGGCGACGCTGCGCCAGCGACTCGGGTTGTCGAACGCCGCATGAAGCTGCGATGGAACCCTGCGGCCGAGTACGACCTGTACGACATCCACAGCTATATCGCCAAGGATCAGCCGATCAACGCGGATCGGTTCGTGGCGCGACTGATCGAGCGGGCTGAAGAGGCGACGCTGTATCCGCACAAGCACCGAAAGGCGCCGGAACTGGACCGTGACGACGTGCGCGAAGTGTTCGAAGGTCAGTATCGGATCATCTTCCAGGTGCACGCGCACGAGGTGGAAGTGATCGCGGTACTGCACGGCTCGCGGTTGCTGCGTGACCTGACACTGTAGCGGCGCGGCTTAACGCCTGCGGCGTTGAAGCCGACACCGTACGGGCTCTTCGGCCAGCCCGGAGGAAAGCGCGCTTCGACTGGCGCTTGCTTCCCCCATCCCCGCATCGCCGCGGCAGTCCAGGCTTCGCATCACGCCTGTCGTGGCGGCTCGCGGGGCTATCGGCGGGCGTTCGACATAACGCCAAAGATTAGGCGCAGCGGCCGTCGCTGCCAACGCTGCCGGGTGGCCTGCGCCCATCCGATGGGATCGATGCGGCAGCGCTGGCAGCGCCGTCCGCTGTTCGGCGCTGCGCGCCCGCCCAATCTGCGTTATGTGCAAACGCCCGCCAGCACATCCATGTGCTTCATTTGCGTGCTGCTCCTGCAGCACATTGTTCAGCTCCTGCACTCGCTGCGCTCGTCTGCGCGCCATCCATGGCTTGCCGCCTCGTGCGAGTGCGCGGGTTGCGCGCGGAACCCGCCCACGGCTCCGTAAAGCCCACGTGCCGCGCGCCGGCACCGCTCGCCGCGGCTTGGCAAGCCAAGCGCGCAGCGTGCGGCGCCTGCGGAAGGGCAGGGCACTGACCGTTCTCTCTTTAGCCGCTGCTTTGTTCTGCTCAACTGCTGCGGCTAAAAGGAAAAGTTGCTCAGCGCGGCGCTGAGGAAGCCTGCGCGGCATCGGTCAGGCATAGACTGGCCACGCTCCGCCGGAGATCGCCGCCAGATGCTTGCCCGCTGGATCGCCACCGTTGCCGCACTGCTGCTTGCCTGTGCCCAGGCGAATGCGCATGTGCGCACCGAGCGCGTGGGCGACCTGGTCAATCGCGCCGACGTAACCGCACCTCTGGGTGAACTCGCGCAGCCATCCAAAACCGCGCCTCCCGCGCGCGCGAGCCTTGGACAACCCGCGTCTGGCGAAAATCCACATGTAACCCATTGCCATGCCTGGCAAAAATCCTTCCACACGACAAAGTCCACGTCAGGCACCACGATCTGGCGCTGGGACAGCGCGCCGTTCGGGGACAGCCCGGCCAATGAGCAGCCGACGGCAGGACTGCCGAACTTCACGTTCAATCTGCGGTTCCAGGGGCAGCAGTACGACAGGGAGACGGGGACTCACTACAACTACTTCCGGGACTATGAAGCGGGGACCGGGAGGTATGTGCAGAGTGATCCGATTGGGGTGGAAGATGACGTTGCTTCGTTCAACTGGGTCTGCGCCATTTCGTGTGGAAAAGGCCATCAG
>JAIMJQ010000036.1:0-22222 GCA_020693165.1 Xanthomonas sp.
CCAACAACCAACAACCAACAACCAACAACCAACAACCAACAACCAACAACCAGCTTCGCTAGCTGCCCGCGACCTTGCCCTGCAGGTACAGCGCCTCACCCAGGCTGTCGATCAGACCCAACTGCGTTTCCAGCCAGTCGACGTGTTCTTCCTCGCTTTTCAGGATGTCCTCGAGCAAATCGCGCGTCGCGTAGTCGCGCACCGTCTCGCAGCAGGCGATGGCGTCGCGGAGATCGGGAATCGCCAGTTCCTCGAGTTTGAGGTCGCAGGCGATGACTTCTTTCGGGTTCTCGCCGATCAGCAGCTTGTTGAGCTTTTGCAGATTGGGGAGACCCTCGAGGAACAGGATGCGCTCGATCAGCAGATCGGCGTGCTTCATCTCGTCGATCGACTCTTCGTACTCGTGCTTGGCCAGCGTCTGGTAGCCCCAGTTGCGGTACATCCGCGAATGCAGGAAATACTGGTTGATCGCCGTCAGTTCGTTGGCGAGGATCTGATTGAGATAGGCAATGACTTTGGCGTCGCCTTTCATGGCGGACCTCTGCGCGGGATCGGATCACGACCGGAATCGCGAGCATAAAGCGCGATGGTCGCTACAGGGCGTGAATCCCCATCAAGCGATCGCGAGCAATCCGTCCGATCGCGAGCTTCGCATCGTCGGCAGCTCGCCCTGCAGAGCCTCTCGCAGCGCCGCCTCGGCAGCCTCCGAGCAGCAACCGCAGCCAGCGGTGCAGCCGGTACTCATCGCCAACTCGTCCAGGGTGCGGATACCGGAACGCGCAGCCCGGCGAATCGCGGCTTCGGTGACGCCATTGCACATGCAGACATACACGACAGCGATGACTCCTCGACTACCTCCGCAAAGCGTATTGCCAATGAGAATGGTTGTCAATTCGTATTGGAATCGCATGTGGTAGCAATTCAGCCAGCTGGAGCCCGACGGCGTATTGATCTTGATCAGGGGCAGAGCTTTGCGGGCACGAGGGCACGTTAAAACAGATTCGGGCGATCTTGAGCACTCACCTGCCCTCGTGCACCGGTCAGCCGCGCGCCGCCGCGACGCTCGGCAGCGGCACCTCGGGAATGTCGATCAGTCGACGCGCCGCTGGCGCCAGATGCCGCAGCGCGCGCTCGTAGACGCCGCGCTTGAACGCGACCACATGGTCGAGTGGGTACCAGAAGTCGACCCAGCGCCACAGATCGAACTCCGGGCGGTCGGTGCCGTCGAGGCGCACGCAACTTTCGTCGGCGGTGAGTTTGAGCAGGAACCACACCTGTTTCTGGCCGATGCAAACCGGGCGCACGTTGGTGCGGACGCAATGGCGGGGCAGCCGGTAACGCAGCCAGCCGGGCGTAGCCGCCAGGATCTGTACATGCTCAGGCGACAGGCCGGTCTCCTCGGCCAGCTCGCGGTACATCGCTTCCTCGGGTGTCTCGTCGCTGTTCATACCGCCCTGCGGGAACTGCCAGCCGTCCCGTCGGACGCGTCGCGCCCAGAAGACGCCGCCAGCCTCCTGCATCAGTACGATGCCTACATTGGGTCTGTAGCCATCCGGATCGATCATCCGGGCGTGCTCCACGCAAGTGCTGGGCTGATTTTGCATTTCGCGCAGCGCACCGACAAGCGGTCATTTCCGGATTGCAGCAAAAACAGTCGGTCGGAACATCAACCAGCGCCGCCGGACTCCCATAGAATCAGGGCCGCAGACGTCCCTTGAGCGGATTCCCTGATCCGTGGAGGAAGCAACGCGTTGGACCCGTATCCGTTCGTCAAACTGGCGCAATCGGGGTTGCCGCCGCGCGTCCGTGCGCTCCTCGAAGGGGCTTATCAGGCCGCGCAGCCGATCATCGACGTTGCGCTGACCCGCGCACTCGATGAACTCGAGCGCGATCTGTTGAGGCACGCCGAGCGCGCGTCGAATGCCGGCGAGCAGAATCAGTGCTTCGCCAGCGTTCGCGAGTTTCGCCTGCGGCGCGCCGACTTCACGCAGGCCTGCCGTGCCGAAGTGCAACGCTCGATGCTGGCGCTGGTCGATCCGTCGGTTGCAGACGAGGCCCTGACGATCGTCAGCGCCCGCGAGGCGGCGGGGGCCGCAAACGCCGCCCGCGAAGACGACCTGACGTTGTCGCAGATTGCGACACGCGCCGAAATCAGGGCCAGCAACGAGTTGCAGGCTCTGGCCTACCGGTTTGGCGTGATTGCCGGCAGCCCGCCCATCGATATCGAAAAGCTGGTGCTCGGCCCGTACAAGCTATGCGCCGCCATCCGCGCCGCCGCGCGTCATTTCGAAGTGATCCCGCCGCATCGGCTGGCGCTCTACCGGCGTATCGACAAGGCCTTGTTTGAAGAGCCTCGTGGTCTCTATGACGCGGTCAACCGCTATTTCGTCGATCACCGCGTATTCGCAAATCTGCAGCCGGCAATGCCGCCCGCTGACGCCGCCGACGAGTCGCGGGTCGATGCGCCAATTGCGATTGCCGTCGAGTCTCCAATTGCCCGCGAGGACCGTCGCGAGGAGCCGTCGGCGTCTGCGCCGGTCGCGGAGCTGCCGCCGAGTCGGGCTGCCGCGCAGACTCCTGCTCCAACGCAAGTGCAACCGACAACCGCGTACGCAGAAGATCGCCCGGTATCGCCCGCAACCGTGGACATGCCGCTGGATGCGGGCTTCTTTCGCGCTGTGCTCGATCGCCTGGCTTCCAGTCGCGGCAGCAATGACCCCATCGACACCAATACCGGACTGCAAAGACCGCTCGCCGATCGGCGCGACCTGCAGTCGGCCCTGACCCTGCTGCAGGCAAAGCCGTCGGCGCCGCTGATGGTTGCAGGCGAATGGGTCGATCGCGGTGCGGGCCACATCCGGCAGGAACTGCTGAACCAGCTCCGTGGCCGCGGCGACGGCGGGACGCCGCGGCTGTCCGTCGCGGACTCCGATACCATCGATCTGGTCGGGCTGCTGTTCGAGCAACTGCTGCGGGCGTACCGGGCGAACAGTGTCAGCCGCGCCATCGTCGGCCGCCTGCAGATACCACTGCTCAAGGCAGCGCTGGGCGATCCCGACTTCTTCGCCCGGCGTGCGCATCCGGCACAACGCCTGGTCAACGCCGTGGTCGACTGCCTGGCGGACTGGGTGGACGACGAAGACACTGATCGCCAGATCCTCGAAAAGCTGCAAATGGTGGTTGACCGGCTGATCCGGGAGTTCGACGAGGACGTTGGCAGCTTCGAACGTTGCCTCGACGACCTTCACAAGCACCTCGCCGGTCTGCAGCGCAAGGCGGAGGTTGCCGAACGCCGCCACGTCGAGGCGGCGAAGGGAAGGGAGAAGCTGGATCTGGCGCGCGCGGCCGCGGAAGAAGCGGTGCAGCAACAGTTGGGCGACAGTGCGGTGCCGACGGCAATCCGGGAGTTGCTGAAAGACACCTGGTCCGATGCGCTGGCGCTGGCGCTGCTGCGACAGGGTGTGGACCACCCGAAGACAGCCGAGCGTCTGGCCCTGGTCGGCGATCTGCTGCAGGTATTCGCTGCGGGCCAGACGCCGCAAGCCCGGCGCGCCATGCTGGAACGTCTGCGCCCGGTGTTGGAAGATGGCCTGGCTGCGGTGGGGTTTCATGACGGGGCCATTCTTTCGGCATGGAACGACCTGTGCGCCCTCATCGACGCGCGCCACGATCAAGAGCAGCAGACTGCGACGCGCGCCATCAGCGAACTGATCCGGCAGAAGCCGCGTTTCGGTGGAGAATCGGCGCTGCCCACGGGCGGCGTCGACGCGATGCTGTTCGATGGCGACCACAGTGCGCTCGATCCATCCGAACGGGCCATGGTCGACCGCATCCGTCAGTTGCCTGCGGGCACCTGGCTCGAATTCACGCGCGGAAACGGCGCCGAGACCTGCCGGCGTCGGTTGAGCTGGTACAGTCAGGCGACCGGTCGCTGCATGCTGCTCAATGCACGCGGCGCACGCGGCGACGATCGCGGTGTCGTGCAGTTGGCCCGCGAAATGCTGCAGGGTATGGCGCGGCTGGCACCCGAGGCTCGCGAGTCGCCCATCGAGCGCGCCTGGCGGGCGATCGCTGCTCAGTTGCGCGACCACAGGCCGAACGCGGCACCGCCGCAGCCTGCACCGATACGCTGACCCGGGAGTCGATCCATGCCTGCGAGACGATCGGTACGCAAGCGCGCCAGCGATGCCATCATGGTGATCAATGCGATGACCGGCGAGACCCTCGGCCGCATCGGCAACCTTTCGGTCGACGGCATGATGCTGATCACCCCGCAGCCGCTGCCGGAAGGGCGGCTCTACCAACTGCAGTTCCTGCTGGTCGACGCCGGGCGCCGTCCGCGGCGCCTGGAAATCGGCATCCAGTGCATGTGGAGCGATGCCGCGCGAACCGATCGCACCTACTGGACCGGCTGTCGCATCATCGACATCGCGCCCGCCGAGCGCGACATCCTTGCCGGCTGGGTCGAGCGCGCCGCGGAACGAGTTTGACCGTCATTGGGTTGGTCACGGTGGTTTCGACCGTCGCGATGACCCGCGCCGCAGGACGAACCGATCGCGCCCGCGTCGATCGGGGCGCGCAGGGGCTCATTCGGGAGCGTCGCCTTCCGATTCGGTGCCGTACTCGTCGACCTGTTCAGTCGACCCCTCGACCGGGGAGGACGGGGCACCTTCGTCCATGCGTTCGGTCTCGTCGGTCGGCGACGGCAAGCGCGCAGCATCGCGGATGACTTGCGCCTCGGAAGCTTCCTCGCCGACATGGAATGCCGCATATCCCGGCAGCACCACCTGGTTGAGGGCCATCCCGAGTATCCGGCCACGCACCGGAGCGACCAGTTCCGAGGCTTCGTCATTGAGCGGATTGATCACCCGACCGAGACGTTGCCCCTGGCGCACGCGGTCGCCCAGCTTGACGTCACTGAACAGCATCCCGGGACGCATCGCCCGGACCCAGCGCGACTCGTAGAAGATCGGCTGCGGCTCGCGCCACTGGCGCACGCGCTGGGTCATGCCGAGATTGTTCATCAGGGTTTCGATCGCGGTGACGCCATGCTCGATTTCGACCGGTTCCAGGCGCACTGGTGCGCCCAGTTCGAAAGTGACCGCAGGAATCCCGGCATCGGTCGCAGCGCGCCTGAGCATGCCCGGCGCAGCGGGGGTGTGCAGAACCGAAGTCGCCCCGAAGCCGCGGGTGAGGTCGACGACGTCGGCCAGGCGCAAGTCTCCGCGTACTTGCGGCAGGTTGGCGCGGTCGAAAGAACCGGTGTGGAAATCGACGAGCGCGTCGCAGCGTCGGGCCACATGGGTGAAAAAATCATGGGCGATGCGCGATGCATTGCTGCCGCTGGGATTGCCTGGGAAAAAGCGGTTGAGATCGCGGCGGTCGGGCAGATAGCGCGATCCGCGCGAGAATCCCGCCAGATTGACGATCGGCACGCCGATCACCGTTCCGACCAGTTCCGTTTCGTCCAGCGCGCCGAGTACCCGGCGGATCACCTCGACGCCGTTCAGTTCGTCGCCATGAATCGCGCCGGTAAGGCACAGGACCGGCCCCGGCTTGGCGCCATGCACGACCGTGATCGGGACGTCCATCGAATCGCCGATGAAAGTGGCGCCGGAGCGCCAGCCGACGCGCGCCCGTGTGCCCGGCGGCAAGCGCTGCCCCAGAAGTTCAAAGGACAAATCCGGCGCCGACTCGGGGGCGGGCTCGGCCGCTGCGATTTCGGCGGTGCCCGCGGATGCCGACGTTGCTGCCTCCGGCGCTGCCGGCGTTGGCAGTTCAGCGGTCGTCGCATCAGATTCCATGGCGTCGTCCGCTGCCGCGCCCGCGTCAACCGTACCGGACTCGCCCGCAGCGACCGTCGGGTCGGGCGCAGCCGCATCCTGCGCCAGGCCGGCGCCGGTCCAGAGGCCCAATGACAGCAACAGGATCAGTGCGTGCCGCGGCACGTTGCGCATACCCCGTAAACTTCGACGATATGCCGGCGCGGCTGGAATCCCTGCTGCCTCGCCTGGTCGCGCAGGCGGTCGGCGATGTCGCTGGTGTCGAGCTCCATGGTTTCCTGGCATTCCTCGCAGATCAGGAACTGACTGCCGTGCGCCTCGGCTTCCGGGTGCGGGCAGGGCACGTAGGCGTTCATCGTCTCGAGTCGATGCACGAATCCGTGCGCCATCAGAAAGTCCAGCGCGCGATAGACGGTTGGCGGTGCTGCCGGGCCGGCGCCCTGCTTGCGCACCTTCTCCAGCAGGTCATAGGCCTTGACCGGTCGCGCGCTGTCCGCAACCAACTCGAACACCCGGCGTCGCAACTCGGTGAGGCGCAAGCCGCGTTCAGCGCAGGCGGTCTCGAGTCGCCCAAGCAAATCGCTGCTGGCGTGATGGTGTCCGGGATCTGAACAATGCATGGGTGACTTGCCGATGGCTGCGCGCTTGGGTCTTGGCGCAGTGTAGCGAAAACGACGTCTGGCGCTGCGACCGAAGCGGATCCGTGCGTACCCTGCGACTTGCCATCGTTCATCCGCGGCGGCTGGTGCATCGGCGCATGGGACCTTGGTCCCATGCGACCTTGGTCCAAACTGAACGGTAACCAAGGATACAACGATCAAATCCTTATGGTATTGTTCATCGGCCAATAACGATTCGTTGAAGTAGCGCATAATCACCGTGCCGGATGGTACGGCATCGGACTGGTGGCACTGCGTCCGGATGCCAGGGCTGGATTGACGACAACTGGAGAAAGAAAATGAGAAAGACGCTTTTGTGCGCCGCGCTGGCGGTGACAGTAGCCCTGCCGCTGGCTGCCTCGGCAGCCCCGCGGGAAGAGGGACAGTGGTACATCTCGCCCAAGCTGGGCTACGGCTGGGCCGACAGCGATCGCCTGTCGGACGACGGCATCTATGCCGCCCTTGGCTTCGGTTACGTGTTCAAGCAGAACTGGACCGTCGAAGGCGAGATCGGCTACAACCAGTTCGACAAAGACGCCAACGACGGCCAGCCGCTCGAATGGTCGCAGCTGTCGATCGCCGCCTCGGTGCGCTACCTGCACGACATGGGTAACGCCCATCCGTACTTCGGTATCGCGTTCGGCTACGCCGAGAACGAAATCGACAACATCAACAACGCTCAGGACGGTGGCTACCACATCGGCCCGATCGTCGGTTTCGAGTGGGACGTGACCGATTCCGGCGCCTTCCGCTTCGAAGTCGGCCACAAGTACTCCGATTTCGACGACGGCGGTGTCAGCACCGGCTTCTGGGACACCACGGTGTCGCTGGGCTTCACCCATTACTTCGGTGCCAAGGCCGCACCGGCTCCGGCTCCGGTTGCTCCGCCGCCGCCGCCGCCGCCACCACCGGCTCCGCCGGAAGAGCCGGTCAAGCCGTTGCCGGTGTCGATCACGCTGAATGGCGTCAATTTCGACTTCGACAAGTGCACGTTGCGTGGAGACGCGATTGCGATCCTCGACGAGGCCGTGCGCGTGCTGAATGGCAACGACATCCGCGTCGAAGTGGCGGGTCACACCGATGCCGTCGGTTCCGACGAGTACAACCAGAAGCTGTCCGAGTGCCGCGCCAAGGTCGTCGGTGACTACCTGACGGGCAATGGCGTCTCCGGCGCCAAGATCTCGGCAGTCAATGGTTACGGCGAGTCCAAGCCGATCGACACCAACGACACGGCCGAAGGCCGCGCTCGCAATCGTCGTACCGAGCTGAACGTGCAGTAATCGCCTGGCGATAGCTGTAACGCTGAATCGGAAGCCCGGCCTTGTGCCGGGCTTCTGCTTTGTGGGGTTGCTGCGGAGATGTCCCGCCGGAGGCCAGACGTGTCTGCAGCAATTCTGGGTGGCTCGCCGCCATGTGCTCATCGTCCACCCTGTACCAACGGCCAAGGGCGACAACTCGGTGCGGCAGCCTACACTCGCCGCAATGCCGCGACATTGCTCGCGGTCCGTTCTGCACCGGGGAGGGTGGTATGAGCGTTCGCATTGCTGCTGCAATCGTGGCACTGGTTGGGGGCGTCGTCGGTTCGGTTGCCGACGCGCTGTGCGTCGACAATGTCGTGCTCGTGCACGGCAACGCCGGCAAACCGGCCGATTTCGACAACACCTACAACGCCTTGCTGGCACGCGGTTACACCGCCAGCCAGATCTATCGACCGAACTGGGGCAGCAAGACCTGCGCGGCGTGCAATGATCATTACGGCAGCGAGGAAACGCCGGTCTCGACCGCGCTGAACTCTGCCCGCGCCAGCTCCTGCACCGGCAAGATCGATGTGCTCGGCCACTCGATGGGCGCAACTCTGGCGGCGCGCCAGATCAGCAAGCTCGGCCTGGCCGGTTCGGTGCACACCTTCGTCGGCATCGCCGGCGCCTTTCGCGGCCTGTGGAGTTGTGGCACCTACCCGTTCAATGTCTTCACCAGTACCTGCGGTGCCTGGGGCTTGTCCGTCGGCAATCCCTTCGTCAACGGCCTCCAGGGTCAGGTCTTTGCTGCGCGAACCTATTCGATCAAGTCGTGGAGCGACCAGATCGTCTGCTCGACCGGCTTCTGCACCGTCGGCGGCGTGCACTCTTCAACCGTGCCCAACGAGACCGGGACCTACAGTTTCGCGCTCGGACACTTCGGCCTGCTGACCAGCACCGCAACCACCCAGGTGAATCTGATCCAGTAGCGCAGTCCGCGCCGAGGATTGCGCCATTTGCCGATGCCATCCTGGGCTGGGCTTTCCGTCGCGGGCGAAGGACGCTTGCGCTGAACGGCCGGTGTCAGGCTGACTCGACCCGCTGCTCGTCGATCAGCGTGCGCAACTTGACACGACCATCCTCGATCCATTGTCCGACGCGGGAACGGTAGCGGCCACAGTCGGAGATCTGGATCAGTTCGTAGAGATAGGCATTGGCTGCGTCCTTGCGCGACCAGTACAGCATCAGCGTGCGCCGTTGCGGATCTTCGCCGACCTCGATTGCCCAGCCGACGGTAGCGTCTCCGCCCCAGTTCAGGCGCCCATCGTGCCAGGTTGCCGGGAAGTCGCGGGTTTCGGTGCGACCGTCGGCCCAGCGGTAGATGCTGGTCTGGTGGTAGGGAAAGGGGCCGTCGTCGGGGAGGCGGCAGATCAACCGCGATGCGTGCTGATCGATGAGTCCGCCATCGGCGTCGAAATAGCGATAGTGGCCTTCCCAGATGCCTTCGTGGCGTGCCACGACCGGCATCGCCGCTCTCAGGTCGTTCATGCTGCAGCACTCCTGCACTCGCCCGCTGCAGAGCCTAGCAGCCTGTCGGCCGCGAGGATATTGACCGGCGTCAGTCGTGATCGAGTCGCGCACCCTCCGGGAACTGGAAAAAGCCCTGCGGCCCCGGCCAATAGAACCAGAGCTCGGGCTGCTCGGTCAGCGACGTCAGGAACTCATCGTTGAGCGTGGCGACCAGGTCGTCCAGGCGCTGGCTGGCGGGCAGCACGATCAGGTCGAGCGAGCGCTGGCGGGTTGTCCAGTCGAGGCGAACGCTGAAGCAGCGCCGCGGACCGGGAAGCTGCAGCGCCAGCTTGAGCACGCCGCTGCGCCACCAGGCCACGCGCCCGCCGGGAAAGCGCACCTGGACCAGTCCGGTACCGGGGCGCGGCGGCGTGTCGGCGGCAACGCACACCAGACCACCGGCGACGATCGTCGCGGCGATACGCTCGCGTGCCCCGCCGGTGCCGATGCCGCGGTTGCCGCAGACCACCGCCACCATGCGCAGGCGCAGGCGCATGTAGGCGTAGCGCAGATAGCCGACGCCGGCCGGGCGTTCGCCCAGCGAGCGATACACCAGATGCACCTGGTAGCCGGCTGCGCGCAGCGCGGCCAGCGCCGGCAGCCCCTGGTTGAAGTTGAAGAAGAAACACAAGCCGCTGCCCGGCTCGTCGCCTTCGACCCGCTGCAGCGGCATCGTGCGTGCCAGCCCGCGCCAACCGCGGCCGAGCGCCCGATAGACATCCGCGTGTTCGAGCAGGAAGCCGAAACGAAAACGGCGATCGAATTCGGCATCGTCGGCTGGCAAGCCGAGCATTTGCCGACCGCCACGGCTGCCGGCCACTTCTTCGCGCATCAGCAGGCGATTGCGGGCCAGCCGCCAGTACAGGCTCAGGCACCAGTTCCAGGGCAAAACCGCCGCAAGGCCGGGTACCAGCCACAACGACAGCAGATCTCGAAGTTCACGCTTTATGGCCAGCCACACGGCGACAGGACTGCTGCAGGCGAAACTGCCGAGTCTACGGGGCCGCCGTGCCCTTGGTTGAACACTTTCGTGCTCTCAGGCAGGCTTGCTGCAGCGCAACATGCGTGTCGCGACCCCATGAGGCGACAGAGACCACAATGGATCACCCCGAATACGCAGTCGCGCTTCAACGCCACAAGTACGAGCGCCTGATCGCCCACTGCGCGAGCCTGCCGGACGAGCCTTGCGGCGTGGTCCATCCGTGCAGCGCCAGTTCGCTGACAGGCGCCGTGCGCGCCGGTCGGATCGGCCTGATCCGGCCGCTCTTGATCGGGCCGCGCGGACGCATCCAGCGCAGTGCAGACGAGGCCGGGGTCGATATTTCCGGACTGGAACTGGTGGACACGCCGCACAGCCACGCGTCGGCAGAAGTTGCCGCGCGACTGGTTCGCGAAGGCCGCGTGCGGATGCTGATGCAGGGCAGCCTGCGCACCAACGAATTGCTCGGCATGGTCGTCTCGCGCGAGGCTGGCCTGCGCACCGACCGCCGGGTCAGCCACTGCTTCGTGATGGACGTGCCGCTGCTCGATCGCGTGCTGATCATCTCCGATGCCGGCGTCAACATCTTTCCGACATTGCGCGAGAAAGTCGACATCGTCCAGAACGCGATCCATCTGGCGCATGCGCTCGACATTGCGTTGCCGAAAGTGGCGATCCTCTCGGCCACCGAGTCGGTCAACCCGAGGATGCAGTCGACCCTCGACGCCGCGGCGCTGTGCAAGATGGCCGATCGCGGCCAGATCACCGGTGGCGTGCTCGACGGACCGCTGGCGCTCGATAACGCCGTCGACCTCGACGCCGCCCGCGTCAAGAACATCACGTCGCCGGTGGCCGGCAGCGCCGACATCCTGATCGCACCCGACCTCGAGGCCGGCAACATGCTGGCCAAGAGCCTGATCATTCTTGCCCACGCCGACGCCGCCGGCATCGTGCTCGGAGCGCGCGTGCCGGTCGTGCTGACCAGTCGCTCGGACTCGATGGAGACGCGACTGGCCTCGGCGGCGATCGCCGTGCTGATGCGCCAGCGACGACAGCCGACCCTGGTCGTCGCGCACTGAACCAAAGGCACTGTCCCGCGGCTGTTGCTGCGTGCAGGATGGCGATCCTGGTCACGAATTGCGGTGCGGACTTGCCATGAAGCGGATGCTGATCCTGGGTGGGGCGTTGCTGATCGCTGCACTGGTCTCGATGGCAACATGGATGCCGCGTCCGCCGGAACCGATGATGGCGCCGATGTCGGCGCCGACGGCCATCGACACCGCTGCAGTCCAAGGTGGCCCGACCGAAATCGCCGCTGCACCGGCGTCGGTCAGCGCAGCCGGCACGGCGATGGTGGTTGGACGCACGCGCACGCCCGATGGCGACGCCAACGCCAGCGTTCTCGAGTTGCCGCGGGATGGACTGCCGCTGCGAGAATCGGCACCGGCATTGATCGAGGCGCACCGGGCAGGACATCTGCCGGCGACCACCCGCCTGCTCAGGGAGCTGACCGATTGCCAGCGCTACCGCTGGGCCAGCCTGCGCATGGACGCGATCATTGCCTTCGAGGACTCGCCGCGCGCACGCCGCGGCGGCGACCGCATGCAGGAGGCGATGACCTCCGCCGCCGAACTGGTGTCCGAACTGGAGGAACGCTGCGCCGATCTGCCGAACGATTTCGACGAGGCATTGCTGTTCGAGGTGCAGCGACGTGCCGCCGATGGCGGCGATCTCGCCGGACAACTGGGATTTGCGCTGGTGCCGGCATTGTCGCTGAACAAGGCGCTGCTGCAGATGGACCGCCTGGCGGTCTACCGCGAGCAGGCGCCGCAGTATCTGCAACGCGCGCTGGAACAGGGCAGCGGCCAGGCGGTGGCCGGATTCATGGACGGCTACGAACACTATTTCGAGGGCTGGCGCGGCCATGCGGCGCAAGGCACCGAAATGCAGAAACAGGCGATGCGCAAGATGATCGACGCAGTGCGGCCGCTGAGCCCATTGCAGCAGGTGCTGGGCGAGGACCTGGTCAAGGCCTACACCTATGCGACGCTGTGCAAGAGCGCCTGCAATGCCAACGACCAGGCGCGCGCCGAGACCGCACTGGTGCGCTTGCGGGGGGCACTGGATCTGCAGCAGCGCCGCGAGGCCGAGGACGCGGCGGTCTTGCTTCACGACGCCCATTTCGGACCGCGGCCGCGCCCAGATGACGTTGATCTGGAGGCGCTGCGCGACGCGATCCTGGGGTTCCGGCGCTGAGTCGCGGTGCGCCGCTGTGGCAGCGACCTTGAGTCGCGATCTTTTCTCAGGGTGTGCCGGGGATATCCAGCTCGCGACTCAAGGTCGCTCCCACAGGCGCCCCGTGTCTTTCCTACCAAACCGCCTGGTAGCTCTGCGGCAGCACATTCCAGCGACGGCCGTAGACATGCACCCGGTGCGTCGGCGTACCGCTGGCGTCGACCACGCTGCCGCCGGCCGCGATCCAGGCCAGGATGCCGCCGCGCAGGTTCCGCGCATCGACCCCGCGCTGGCGCAGTTCGCGTGCGGAAACGCCGCTGCGCAGGCCGATCGTGCAGTAGACGACCACCTCGGTCCCGGATGGGATGGCAGTCGCATCGACCACAGCGCCGGGGATCACCGATACCGCGCGTTCTGCGTCGCTGCGCACATCGAGCAGGATCGGTGGCGTGCCGCTGGCCACCGCATGCAGTAACGCCTCGGCGCGAATCACCGGTACGTCGCCGATGCGCTTCTCGACGTCGACAACCAGGACCTCGATGCGCTGGTCGAGCGCCGGATCTGCGCTGGCCGGCCACGGCGCCAGTGCCGCCAGGCACGCCAGCAGCGGCCAGTTGCGCCTCACGCCTCCGCCTCCGCCGCTGCCGTTGCCGCCAGCGCGCCACCGCAGCTTGAGCCCTGGCCGGCGGTGCAGCCATAACAGTGGCCGCCGACGGCGATCCGGCGCGGCAGCGGCGCATCCAGCAACTCGCGCAGGTGCACTTCGCGCGCGCTGGCGCCGAGCGGCAGCTTCAGCATCTGGTTGAAGTCGCAGTCGTGGAGGTAGCCGCGGTAGTCGACGCTGATCAGGCTGCGGCACATGACGCTGGCCAGATTCTCGTCGCGGTGGGCGTTCACCAGCGTGTCGAGATAGCCGTCGAACTTGCCCTTCGAGATCAGCCAGGAACCGAAGCGCTGGATCGGCATGTTGGCGAGCGCGTACAGGGCGTTGAAGACGATGCCGAAGTTGTCATGCAGCAGGCGCTTGTAGTCGGCCTGCAGTTGGTCCTGGGAGGGTGGCAGGAAGGCGCCGTTCGGGTTGTAGACCAGGTTGAGCGGCAGATCTGCGCGCAGGCCGTATCCGAGCGCGTTGAGCTTGCGCAGCGCAATGATCGACGCGTCGAACACGCCGTTGCCGCGCTGCTCGTCGACATTCGCCTGGCTGTAACAGGGCAATGAGGCGACCAGTTCGATCTGCTGCTCGGCGAGGAACTCGGCCACCCACTCGTAGCCCGGTTCCTCGATGATGGTCGGGTTGAGCCGGTCCATCACATGGATGCCCTGGGCGCGCGCGGTCTGCACCAGCCAACGGAAATGCGGGTTCATTTCCGGCGAGCCGCCGGTCAGATCGAAATTGCGCACGCCAAGTTTCGTGGCAACCTCGAGCGCCAGTGCCATGGTGTCCCGATCCATCAGTTCGGTGCGCCGCGGGCCGGCGTTGACATGGCAATGGATACAGCTGATGTTGCACAGGTAGCCGAGGTTCAGTTGCAGCGTGTCGATGCGTTCGCGCTCGATTGCGGGAAAACCGAGTGCCTTGAGGCGAGGCCAGGTGTCGTGCATGGACGGGCCTCAGCAGCAACTGGCGGCGTTGGCGGGAGCAGTGGCTCCGGCCGGTGCGCAATCGAACAGACCGAAGTGCGTCGACTTGTCGCCGCTCAGGCGGAAGTGCGGGGCGTAGCGGGTCGCCGCCAGCATGTCGAAGCTGTTGCCGCACACCCGCAACGGGCGCCCGGTCTCGAAATGATGGTGGTCGTCGAGGTCGAAGGCGTGCGGATGCTCGGGAATGCTGCCGAGGTAAGTCGCGACCTGGCCGAAATCCTCGCAGCGATCTTCCAGGTCGAGCTTGAATGCGCGCAGCGTGATCGAGCGGAAGTTCGCCATGCCGATCTTCGCGATGATGGCCTCGTCGAACAAGGGCACCACGCTGTCGGCCACCTTGCGCACGTCGGCGCAGCCGGCGCGCGCCATCAGGCGGCGGAAATCCTCGACATAGAGTGCACCGGCCAGGCATTCGCCGAGCAGCACCGGATCGCGCCGCAAGGCCTCCGGAATGCGGCGGTCGGCGAACACGTCGGAGAAGAACAGCTCTCCACCCGGTTTCAGTACGCGCATGATCTCGCCGAACACGCGTTCCTTCTCCGGCGACAGGTTGAGCACGCAATTGCTGACGACGACGTCGACGCTGGCATCCTCGATGCCGCAACCGGCCAGATCCTCGATATAGCCGTCGACGAAGCGGATGTTGCTGCCGCGGTGCCGGTAGCGTTCTGCGTGCCACTGCTGGTGAGCGCGCGCGACCTGCAGTTGCTCGGCGGTCATGTCGACGCCAATCACGCGTCCATGTTCTCCCACCAGGCGCGACAGCAAGTAAGCGTCGCGGCCACTGCCGCAGCCGAGGTCGAGCACGGTCATGCCATCGAGCGCCGGTGGCAGCGGCGACCCGCAACCGTAGAAACGATCGCGGATCGCCGGATGCACATCGTCCAGCAAGCGCCTGAGGTATGCCGGCATGGCGTCGATGGTGCAGCAGGCGCCGGTCTTGAGGTCGCCGCTCGATTGCAGCACCGAGCCGTAGTAGTGGCGGATGTCATCCAGCGTTTTCTGTGTGGGCATGGGACCCCGTGGTTTTCAGGAGATGAGCAGGTAACCGAGATAGGCCAACAGGGTGGCCAATGGCAAGGTCGACAGCCAGGCGAGCAGGATATTGCGAATGGCGGCGAGTCCACCGCTGCGATTGCTGGCGGCGATGCCGAAAATGGCGCCGGTGCTGACATGCGTGGTCGATACCGGCAACCCGAAACGCGAGGCAAGGATCACCAGTGTCGAGGTCACCAGGTTGGCGCCGAGACCCTGGCCGGCATCCATCCGGGTGACGCCGAAGGCCAGCGTATGTGCGACGCGGCGTGCCGCCAGCAAGCCGCCGGCGGCCATCGCCACCACGGTCAGCAGGGATGCCCCGGCGGCATCGGAGGCGCCGGCAGCGAACATCAATGCGGCGATCTTGGGCGTGTCGTTGAGGCCGCGCGCGAAGCTGACCGCGAGCGCGCTCAGCAGATGCAGATGATCGACGACCGTTGTCATCGACAGCCGGTACACGCTGCGCTGCGGCGCCGGTTGGCACTGCGGTGCGTTGCTGCTGGCGATGATCATGGTCCTGGCGACGACCGCGGTGGTGTCGCCAGGTGCAACGGTGTCGTCGCTGCAGGCGCACACTGTGACCGGCTGCGCGCGTCGACGCAGACCGGCGACCAGCGGCACCAGCCCCAGCGCCAGCGCCAGCGCGATCAGCGGCGACAGCAACAGCGGCAGCGCCATTGCCTTGAGCGCCACGCCGACGGCGACGACGCCATCGGCACTCGCCAGGCCAGCACCGACCAGGCCGCCCAGCAGCGCGTGCGTGGTCGAGATCGGCATCCCGATACGCGTCGCCAGGGCCACCGTCCCACCGGCGCCGAGCGCGACCGCGAGCAGGAATGCCGGTGAGGTGGTCAGCGCTTCCGCCACGATGCCCTTGCCGCTGAATGCGTCGATCAGGCCATTGGCCAGCACGATCGATGCCAACCCTCCGAGCGCGGTCGCTGCGGTCGCCACGCCGATTGCGACGCGGAAACCGACCAGCCCGGACCCGAGCAGTGTCGCTGCACCCTTGATATTGTCGTTGGCGCCATTCGCCGCGGCCAGCAGGATGGTTGCAACGATGATCATTGTCAGCATGCACAGGGTCCATGGATCAGTTTGAGCGCCACGCTTCACCGCCCGGGTGGCCCGCGTTCCGCCGTTTGGCGGCGGCGTCTTGCTTCAGACCGTGATATCCGTGCCGAGCTTTCACGCCCGCGTTCAGCGGCATCTCCATTCAGCCGGGTTAAGGCGTTGCCGAGCTGGGTCGTGGTAAGTTGCCGACATGGTCACAGTGCTCGCGGTGGATGACCCTCGCGAGGCCCTCAGCAGGAGCGAGTATGTCCACGATTCCCCGTAGTGTCGCGATCGCGTCGGTGCTCATGCTGGCGCTGCCGGCGTGGGCTGGCGGA
Organism: Xanthomonas sp.; assembly: GCA_020693165.1. Taxonomy (GTDB): domain Bacteria; phylum Pseudomonadota; class Gammaproteobacteria; order Xanthomonadales; family SZUA-5; genus JADKFD01. The sequence goes on from JAIMJQ010000036.1 coordinate 16,534, forward strand.
ACCGCGTCCGGTGGGCCGGTGAGCGTCGAATTCGTGAATCCGGAGAAGTTCACCGATATCAAGGAAGGCATGCTGCGCACCCATGTCGACAACAACGCGCACTTGAACGGCCTGCGGAAGTACCTGGAGCGCGAGGCGGCGAGCTATCTCCAGCCCGGGCAGTCGCTGCAAATCGCGGTGACCGATATCGACCTCGCTGGCGACATCACGCCGCACAGCAATGCGGCGCTGCTCGACATCCGCACCGTGTCCAATGTGTACCCGCCGCGCATGGACCTGAACTACACGCTGGCCGACGCATCCGGGGCGGTGGTGCGGACCGGCGCGGCCCGGCTCAAGGACCTCGGTTTCGACATCGGCAGTGGCGGTGGCCGCGTTTCCGATCCGCTGCGCTACGAGAAGCGCATGCTCGACAAGTGGTTGCGCCGTGAGTTTGGTGGCTAGCCCGTTGCCACAAGTTGCAGTGGCTCCAGCAGCGCTGCCACGTGGGCGACGCTCGACTCGCGCAGCGCGGTCAGCGAGTAACCGCCTTCCAGCGTCGAAACCAGGCGCCCGCGGGCGTGGCGTTCGGCCAGTGCGACGAGTTCCTGCGTAATCCAGCGGTAGTCGTCGGCACCCAGGTTGAGGTCGGCCAGTGGATCCAGTCGATGCGCATCGAATCCCGCCGATACCAGCAGCAGCTCCGGCGCGTGGCGGTCGATCGCCGGTAACAGTCGATCGCGCCACAGCGCGCGAAACTCGGCCGAGCCGGCGCCCGCTGCGAGCACGCCGTTGACCCAATTGCCGATCCCGGTTTCGTCGGCAAGACCGCTGCCGGGATACAACGGCGATTGCTGGCTGGAAACGAACAAGACATCGACATCGTCGGCGAAGATCGACTGCGTGCCGTTGCCGTGGTGGACGTCGATATCGACAATGGCCAGGCGCTGCAAGTCATGCGCGGCGCGCGCGTGATGCGCGCCGACCGCGATCTGGTTGAACAGGCAGAAGCCGGCGGCGTGGTCGGCGCTGCTGTGGTGACCCGGCGGGCGTACCGCGCAAAAGGCGCGCCGCGTGCTGCCGGTGACCACCGCATCGATCGCTGCGCAGACAGCGCCGGACGCGCGCAGAGCGGCTTCCAGCGAACCTGCCGACATCCGTGTATCCGCATCCAGATGGCGCAGTTCCGCGCCGCCGGTGCCGGACCTGAGATCGGATACCAGTCGTACGCTGTGCGCGCGCAACAGTTGATCGTCACCTGCCAGCGGAGCGAGTTGCCAGTCGAGTTGCTCGCCAAATGCGCCGCGCAGCGCATCGATCACCGCCTGCAGGCGCCGCGAGTGCTCCGGGTGCGCCGGTCCCGGGTTGTGCAGAAGGCACGCGGGGTGGGTGTAGATGTGCATGCGAGTCCTGGACGAACCTCCGCGTACGGCGGTCACGCGTCAAATGGGGCCGGGGTCAGCTGGCATAGGCACGAGTTTGGGACTTGGCTGGCGCCTGCGCCGAAGTTGGGCCCCGACCGTTGCCCTGCTTGCAGGTTGCTGAATATCCCAAGGTGCTCGACATGCTGCTGATGCTGCAGAAGCGACCCGGCCTCACCCGCGCTTGTTGCGATCCCACAGCACCTCGCCTGCGCCACTCTCGCGCGCCAGCACGCGAGCAATCACGAACAACAAGTCGGACAGTCGGTTCAGGTAACGAATGACCTGTGGGCGCACCTCCTCGATGCGGCCGAGCGCAATTGCCTCGCGCTCGGCGCGGCGAGCGACGGTGCGCGCGACGTGGCAATGCGCTGCGGCGGCACCGCCGCCGGGCAGGATGAAGTCCTTGAGCGGCGGCAGCGGATCGTTGAAGGCGTCGAGATCGCGCTCCAGCGCATCGATGTCGCCATCCTGGACCAGTGCCATGCCGGGAATGCACAGCTCCCCGCCGAGATCGAACAACTGGTGCTGGACCCGCGTCAGGCAGGCGTTGATGAGGTCGCCGACTCCCGTCTGGGCGAGGACGACGCCAATGCAGCTGTTGGCTTCGTCGACCGTGCCATACGCAGCGACGCGCAAGCTGTCCTTGGCGATGCGGGTGCCATCGCCGAGTCCGGTGCTGCCATCATCGCCGGTGCGCGTGTAGATCTTGGAGAGTCGGTTGCCCATGAGGTCTGATTTCGCTGCCTGAAAGCGCAAAATTATGCCGCCGCCGATGTCACCGGCGCGCCTACGTAGCGGTAGCGCGGAGCTTGCTCCGCTGCTCGTGCGGAACGCTCCGCCGAGCAAGCTCGGCGCTACAAGAGCACGGGCGATGGTGGCGCCGCTTGCGTTGCGGTCGTCAACCAGACCGCAGGATGCGGCTCACGCCTGCGCGACTGCACCCTGCTGGCGCCGTGCCAGCGCCATGCCGCCAAACAAAAGGGTCGAATAGACCGCCATGCCGAGCAGCGAGTAGCCGAAGAACGGCAGCGCGAGCGTGAAGCAGGTGACCAGTCCAGCCAGATCCTGGCTGTAATAGTGACCTGCGCCCATCGCCCAGACGCTGAAGTTGCTGACCACGAAAAATACCGTTGCGGCAGCCAGGCCATAACCGGCGACGCGAGCAGCGCCCGGATTGGGCCCGAGGCGCAGGCCGAGCCAGACATTGAACGCAATCAGCGCATAGATCACCGGCATGCCGCTGTGAAGGCCGAGCACCAGGTCGGCCAGCGCCATCGCGACCAGTGGAATCACGAACGCCAGCCGGCGGTCGGCGAGGTAGGCGCCGGCGAACAGCCCGATCGCCTCGACCGGCGTGAAGTTCGGCGGATGCGGCAGCAGGCGGGACAGGGCAGCGAGCACGATCAGTGCGGCCACCAGCGTCGTGCGCGGATACCAGCGCGCAGCGGCGTCATTCGACATCAGGACTCTCCGGACCGGGTTTGCAGGCAAGACGCCAAGCATACTGCAAGCGCCGTATGCTCCGCAGGCATCGATTTCCCGCAAGAGATGCTGTGATGACTGCTGTCGAATGCGACGTCCTGATTGCCGGCGGTGGTCTGGTCGGACTCAGTCTGGCGTTGGCGCTGAGTGGATCGGGGCTGCGCGTGACCTTGGTTGATCCGGCGCCGCTGTATGGCGCCGAGCGCGCGGCCGACGAGCGCCACCTGGCCTTGTCGGAGGTCACTTGCCGGATTCTCGAACGCTTCGGTGTGCTCGCCACGCTGGGCAGCGCCGCGGCGCCGATTCGCGCCATCCACGTCTCCAGTGCCGGCGAGTTCGGCGCGGCGCGGCTGTCCGCCTCGGCAATCGGCCGTGAGCGCTTCGGTCTGGTGGTGCCGGCGCGGCGGCTGCTGCGCGCGCTGCAGCAGCGCGTGCTGCAGTGCGTCGATATCAAGGTGCTGGCGCCAGCGCAGGTGACCGTTGTCGAGCCGGGTGTGGATGCGCTGCTTGCAAGCATCAACGGCGGCACCGCCGACCGGAATGCACTGCGCGCGCGACTGCTGGTGATTGCTGATGGCGTCGACTCGGCGCTGCGCAGCGCCGCCGGCATCGGCTGTGAGCGCCACGACTACCAGCGCAGCGCGATCTGCTGCGCACTGACAGCGGAGCGCGACCACGAAGGAACCGCCTTTGAACGCTTCACCCGCAGCGGGCCGGTCGCGCTGCTGCCGCAGGCGCAAGGCCGTTGCGGCGCGATCATGGTGGTCGACAGCGCCGACGTGGCGCGGCTGGTGGCGCTTTCCGAAGCCGATTTCCTGCGCGAACTGCAGCGCGTTTTCGGTTATCGCCTGGGTCGGCTGCTGCAGGCCGGCGAGCGCATCAGCTACCCATTGCGGCGGGTTCTGGCGGAACGCCTGACGGCGCCGCGCAAGGTACTGATCGGCAATGCGGCGCAGGCGATTCACCCGGTCGGTGCGCAGGGCTTCAATCTCGGCCTGCGCGATGCGGCAACATTGGCCGGGCGCCTGCTCGACGCTGCGGCGCGTGGGCTGGACCCTGGCGCTGACGTACTGCTGCAGACCTATGCCGAAGCGCGAGCGGACGATCGCCGTGCCACCACCGGACTCAGCCATGCGCTGGCTGAAATCAGCGGCATGCGCGCGCCGCCGGCCAGCTGGCTGCGTTCGCTGGCGCTGATCGCCGCCGACCGCATCGAGCCGCTGCGCGAGCATCTGCTGCTCGGCGGCATGGGCTATCGCGGCGCCACGCCGGCGCTGGCGCGCCAGGATCTGACGTGACGCATCGTTTCGCTACCGTTGGTTCGATGCGTCCCCGGGGACTGTGTTTTTTGGTCCGCAAAGGACGCAAATGAGAGCAAAAGGCGGGCACTCGGATTGTCTGTTCACCGGGACCAATCCCGGCATCTGCTTTCTTTGCGTCCTTTGCGGACAGGAAATCTCTTTTCGAATGCCAGGAGACCCGACGTGAAACCTGCAGGACGTGAAGCACTCGACGCCATCATCGTCGGCGCCGGGATGGTGGGCGCCGCCGCGGCGCTGGGACTGGCGCGGGCGGGCTTGCGGGTGGCGCTGATCGAACGCAATCCGGTCGTGCCGCCGGCGACCGGCGACGACGTCGGCCTGCGCGTTGTCGCGATCGCGCCGCATGCGCAGCGCTTGCTGGATTCGCTGGGCGTCTGGGCTGATATCGCCGCAATGCGCGCCTCACCCTACGAGCGCATGCAGGTCATCGACGCAGCCGGTTCGGCCTCGATCACCTTCGATGCCGCCGACTACGGTTGGCCGTGTCTCGGCCATATCGTCGAGAATCGGCTGGTGGCCGGCATGCTTTGGCGCGGAGTGGAACGCGAGCCCGGTGTGCGCCTGCTGGCCGGCGACCAGATGCAGAACTTTGAAACGGATGCGCAGGGCGTGCGCGTGCGCCTGGAGAGCGGCGGCGCACTCGCGGCGCGCTTGCTGATCGGCGCAGATGGTGTCAACTCGAAGGTCCGCAACGACCTGCTGATCGGAGTCGACGGTGCCGCCTACGGCCAGAGCGGGCTGGTCGCGCACGTCGAACCCGAGCACCCGCAGCCGCGCCTGGCATGGCAGCGCTTCCTGACCGGTGGGCCGCTCGCCTTCCTGCCGTTGACGGATGGCCGCGCGTCGATCGTCTGGACCTTGCCGAGCGCGCGCGCCGATGCGCTGGTGGCCGAACCGGTGGAGGCGTTCGAGGCGCATCTGCAGCGTGCCAGCGCTGCTGCCTTCGGGCGCGTGCATCTGACGTCGGAGCGCGCGGCATTTCCGCTGCGCCTGCAGATTGCGCAGCGTTTCACCGACCAGCGCGTGATCCTGATCGGCGACGCTGCCCATGTGGTCCATCCGCTGGCCGGGCAGGGCGTCAATCTCGGATTCGAGGACGTTGCTGCGCTGCTGGCGGGCGTCGAGCGCGCAAAGCGGGCTCGACGACAACCGTTCGCCGACACCGACCTGCAGCGCTGGGGCCGCGAGCGCCGCAGCGAAGCGACGCTGGCGGCGCGCGCCTTTGATGGCTTGAATCGTCTCTATGCCGTATCCGAAGGCCCGTTGGTCGCCGCGCGCGCATTGGGTTTGCGACTGGTCGACCGCATGCCGCCGATCAAGCGCAAGCTGGCCGAGCGCGCCGCCGGGATTCGCGCCGGAGCGGCGGTCGGGTAGGCGTCCAGCCAACGCGCGCTGCAAATTGCTTTGGTGGGTCCAGACTTGTCTGGACGCCGCGCTTCATCGATGGCCCAAGCGGCCAACGCGCGCTGCAAATTGCTTTGG
>JAIMJQ010000036.1:22251-27950 GCA_020693165.1 Xanthomonas sp.
GCCCAAGCGGCCAACGCGCGCTGCAAATTGCTTTGGTGGGTCCAGACTTGTCTGGACGCCGTGCTTCATCGATGGCCCAAGCGGCCAACGCGCGCTGCAAATTGCTTTGGTGGGTCCAGACTTGTCTGGACGCCGTGCTTCATCGATGGCAGAAGCGTCCAGACAAGTCTGGACCCACAAAGGCTCGCACTACGCGAGCCTCTCCCGTGCCCCTTCCTACTGGAACAGCCGGATCACGAAGCCGTCGTGGTCGGACACGCGCAGCGGGCTGGCTTCATTGGCGGACTCCAGCCCGCTGTTGAAGACGTCGTCGCCATAGGTCAGGACGTTGGCGCTGGTGCGCGTGAACAACAGTGGCGCATCGACGTTGGCGCGGCCGTAGCTGATGCCGACGAATGCCGTCTGCGCCGCGCTCGTCAGCATGGCGTGATCGAGCAGTTGCAGCGCGTTGCCGAAGAAATAGCTGTAGCGCTCCTGCGCCGGCAGCGTTTCGACCGCGTTGCTCATGTTCGGCTCGACGATATCCGCCACCGGCGCCAGCAGACTGTCGGGATTGGGGTCGGCGGCCAGCCTGGCAGTACCGCGGATGGTGCCGATGACGTCGACGTGGCCGTCGCTGAACTGAAACGCGTTGTGGTCGCCGACCACCACCAGCGGAATCGCCGGATTGGCGGTCTGGAAGCTCTGCACGAATTGCGCGATCGACTCCGACTGCGCCAGCCGCTTCTTGCACAGCCGCTCGCCGGCAGCGCCGGGGCGACAGTCGTTGATCCCGCTGAGCGAGCGCGTGTGATTGACGATCACCGAAAACGGCTGGTTGCCGACGCTGAATACGGCATCCAGCCGGAATGGCGGCCGGTCGTGCAGGCAGGACGGCGGTGTGTCGCCGCTGAACAACTCGGCCTTGCCGAGTTGGGTCAGCGTAAACCCGGCATTGATGCGGCCGCTCCGCACCAGGAATCCCGAGTCGATGCCACCGACATCGCTGCCTTCGGCCAGATGGGCGGTGTAGATCAGTGTCGGGTCATCCGCCGCGATCTTCGCCGCCAGCGTTTCCAGCACGCCAAGGTTCTCCACTTCCTGCACCGCGACCACGTCCGGCGCGCGTAGCACGTTCCTGATGTAGGACGAGAATTTGGCCATCCGACGGGCGTACTCGCCCGGCTCGGAAACCTCGCTGCAGTTGCCGAGCGAGGTGCAGGTGAACACGCCATTGCAGTTCAGCGACGCCGGGTTGTTGAAGTTGTTGGCCTGGTCGGTGTCGAAGAAGCGCAGCATGTTCAGCGAGCCGATGGTCAGGTTGGCGGGCGCCGGGGCGTCTACCGCGCGCGGCATCGGCGCGTCCTGCAGGATGGTCAGGCTGGTCGGCCACAATTCGTAATCGCCGAAGTCATAGCCGATCACGCCCTCGGCCGCAAAGCGCGTGCCGCCGTTCATGATCCGGTTCGGCAACAGCAGCTTGTCCGGATCGATCTCGAAGGTCTCCGGGTTCAGGTCCCAGATCGGAATTGTTGTCGCTATGCCGGCATAGCCTGGCGTCTCCAGGCCGGGTTCGCGCAATCCGCGCGCGGGGCTGGCCGAGATCACTGCTTCGGCCACCGGATCGGTGCTGAAACGCTGATTGGGTGCGGTGACGACGCCATCGGCAATCGCCACGCGCATGCCTTCGATGCACTCGAAGTTGGCGAACTCGGCATTGGCGTTGTTGTAACAGGACGGTGTGGTCAGCAACGGCGACGGGAAACTGGCGTCCAGCGCCACCGGTGGCGGCAGGGCGCCGCTGCCGACGACGGTCACTGTCGGCGATCCGCTGAGCTGGGTGAAGTCGAAGAATTCCTGCACCGTGCCGGTGACGTTGACGCGGTCGCCGACCGCGACAGCGGGCGCCGTCCCGGTGAACACGAAAATGCCGTTCGAGGTGGCCAGGTTGCCATCGTCGCGGGCCTGCGGCGTCTGCACGAAGAAGCCGTTGGGGGCGAGCGCGGTCACTGCGTTGTCCTGCAAGATCACCAGCGCGCCGACCAGCGGTGAAGTGGTTCCGGTGCCCTGGATCTCGAAGATTTCTTTGGGCAGCGGATCGTCGTTGAAAATGGTGCCGGTGCCCTGCACGTCGCCGGGGAAGGCATTGACGAGGTCCGACAGGATGACCGAGAAGGTCTCGTCGCCCTCGACGGCAAGATCGTGGTTGACCAGCACCGTCACCGTTGTCGTGCTTTGCCCCTCGGCGATCAGCACGTTGTCGAGGCTGAGCGGCTGGAAGTCGCTGTCGCCAGCGGTTGCGCTGCCGTCGCTGCTGATGGCGTCGAAACGCACGCCGCCAGCCGGGGCCGGGACATCCAGCGTCACATCGAAGTTGAAACTGGTGGTGCTGCCGGGAACATTGCCCTCGGTCAGTTGCACGTTGCCGATGCTGATGAACGGGAGTCCGCCCGGGCTGGTGCCGGACACCTGAAGGTCGTCAATGCCGACCCACTCGTCGTTGCCACCGGCGTTGGTGGTCATGATGCGCAGCATCAGCAACGGCGCGTTGTTGGCGTCTGCCGGCAGGATCACGTCGACCGGCGTCACCAGGTCGGCCAGGTTTGGCCCGGTGGTTGCATCGGCGATGTAGGCCGCTGGAACATTGATGTAGTCGCCGCTGGCGCCGACGCGATAGTGCAGCGCGACCTGCTGCACCGAATTGTCGCTGCTGCCGTCGAGATCGCGCACGTTGTAGCGGACGCGGATGTTTTCGCGATTGACCGTGCGCAGGTGCACCAGGAGGTGCGGTGCATCGGCGGTCCCGCTGCCCTGGATGGCGACCACCGGGTTGGCGATGCCGTCGAACTCGGCGACGCCGCCGGCGCTGCTGGAGGTGTTGCTCTGGTTGGCAATCACGTCGATCGCCGACAGCGCCGAATAATCGAGCAGCAGAGTGCGCGGATCGACGTTGGTTGTTGACCCGGAATTGATATCACCCAGATACCCGATCACCCCCGGCACCCCGCTCCAGTCGTCGTTCGCCGTGATCTGCCCGACATTGGTCCAGTTCTGGCTGTAGGGCGTCGACTGCGTCGCGTTGTCGGCACGGGCCTCGGGAAGGGCGGCAAGGCCGCAGGCGGCAACAGCGAGCAAAGTCGCGCGGGTAAGCAGGCGGTTCATGGCGATTCCGGGTTACGCGTAGTCGCCGAGAATAAGCGTCTTCAGCGACAAATCGGTGACGATCAATTCGCGCAAGTGATGGCATGCTACGCAGCCTCGTGAAACCTTGGTCTTCTGCCCATGTCTGTGATCCACACCCTCGGTGAGTTCGGGCTACCGGGAATCGACGGCTGGGAGTTGCCGCTGGATCGCTTCGCCGGAGAAGTGGTGCTGGTCGTCAATGTTGCCAGTCGCTGCGGCCTGACGCCGCAATACGCCGCGCTCGAAGCCCTGCACCGGCAGTACAACGAACGCGGTTTCCAGGTGCTTGGCGTGCCGTGCAACCAGTTTGCCGGCCAGGAGCCGGGCACCGAGGCCGAGATTCAGCAGTTCTGCACGCTGAAGTACGATGTCACCTTTCCGATGTCCGGCAAGATTGAAGTCAATGGGACGGGGCGTCATCCGCTTTATGACTGGCTGGCAGGCCCGGAATCCGCGCACGCCGGCGACATTTCGTGGAATTTCGAAAAGTTCCTGATTGGCCGCGACGGCCAGGTCGTCGCGCGCTTTGCGCCGACGGTCAAGCCCGATGCGCCCGAAGTGATTGCGGCGATCGAGCAGGCGCTGGGGTAGTCCTGCTTTTGTAGCGGAGCTTGCTCCGCTGCTTCTGGGAGCAAGCTCGGCTGTACCAGAGCCTCTCGCGCGTCGTTACGCCTCTGCCGCCGTCTTCTCCCTGAACTCGCACAGATCCCGGATCGGGCAGATAGGGCACTTGGGCTTGCGCGCCACGCACACGTAGCGGCCGTGCAGGATCAGCCAGTGGTGGCAATCGTGTTTGAACTCGGCCGGCACGACCTGTTCCAGCCGATCCTCGACGGCGCGCACGTCCTTGCCGGGTGCGATGCCGGTGCGGTTGCTGACCCGGAAGATATGCGTGTCGACCGCGATGGTCGGCTGCCCGAACGCGGTGTTCAGCACCACGTTGGCGGTCTTGCGGCCGACGCCGGGCAGCGCTTCGAGCGCCGCGCGATCGGTCGGCACCTCGCCGCCGTGGCGTTCGATCAGCAACCGGCACAATTCGACGACGTGCCGGGCCTTGCTGCGGTAAAGGCCAATCGTGCGGATGTAGTCGCTGAGGCCTTCCTCGCCGAGTGCCAGGATCGCCGCCGGTGTTCCTGCGGCCGGGAACAGCCGTCGCGTTGCCTTGTTGACGCCGATATCGGTGGCCTGCGCCGACAGCACCACGGCAACCAGCAACTGGAACGGGGTGGCGTATTCCAGTTCGGTCATTGGCCGCGGGTTGAGTTCGCGCAGGCGGCGGAAGATTTCGGTGCGGATGGATCGGTTCAAGAGCGGGCTTCCCTGCCGTGAGGCGGGAAGGGTGAAAGGTCAAACGTCAAAGGTCAATTGCGACGGTTCAAGTTGACGTTTCACGTTTAACTTTCCCCGGCACATCGCTAGTCTCCCCGCACTGACGCTTCATCCGTTCAATTTCGAGGTTCACATGACTGCCCTGACTGCCGTATTCACCACCGCCCGCGGCACCATCCGCATCAAGCTGACGCCGGACCAGACGCCGCTGACGGTCGCCAATTTCGTCAATCTGGCCCAGCGCGGCTTCTACGATGGACTGACTTTCCATCGGGTGATCAGCAACTTCATGATCCAGGGTGGTTGCCCGCAGGGCAGCGGCACCGGTGGCCCGGGCTACCGCTTCGGCGACGAATTCTCGCCGGCGCTGCGCCACAACAAGGCCGGCATTCTGTCGATGGCCAACGCCGGACCCGGCACCAACGGCAGCCAGTTCTTCATCACCCACGGCCCGACGCCGCACCTCGATGGCAAGCACAGCGTGTTCGGCGAAGTCATCGAGGGCCAGAACGTGGTCGACTCGATTCGCCAGGGCGACCGCATCGGCTCGCTGAAGATCGAGGGCGATGTCGATGCCTTCCTCGCCGACGCGCGCGTGGCCGCCAAGGTTGCCGAGTGGAACACTATCCTCGACAGCCGCCACTGAGCGCGCGATGAGCATCAAGAGCGACCACTGGATCCGCCGCATGGCTGAAGCCAGCGGCATGATCGAGCCGTTCGAGCCGGAACAGGTGCGTTACGGCGCCGGCGGCCAGCGCCTGGTGTCGTACGGCACGTCGAGCTACGGTTACGACGTCCGCTGCGCCGACGAGTTCAAGATCTTCACCAACATCAACTCGACCATCGTCGATCCGAAGAACTTCGACGAACGCAGCTTCGTCGACTTCAAGGGCCCGGTGTGCATCATCCCGCCGAACTCGTTCTGCCTGGCGCGCACGGTCGAGTACTTCCGCATCCCGCGCAGCGTGCTCACCGTGTGCCTGGGCAAGAGCACCTACGCGCGCTGCGGGATCATCGTCAACGTCACCCCGCTCGAACCCGAATGGGAGGGTCACGTGACGCTGGAGTTCAGCAACACCACGCCGCTGCCGGCGAAGATCTACGCCAACGAAGGCGTCGCGCAGATGCTGTTCTTCGAGTCCGACGAGGTCTGCGCGACCTCATATCGGGATCGCGGCGGGAAGTACCAGGGGCAGCAGGGGGTGACG
>JAIMJQ010000036.1:27975-28117 GCA_020693165.1 Xanthomonas sp.
ACGGGGCATGGGGCACGGGGAAATCGTGCGTGTTCCCTATCCTTGAACGGATCGTCGAAGCGGCTCGGGTGGGTCCAGACTTGTCTGGACGCTCTTGATGCACCGAGAAGCGTCCAGACAAAGGAAGCGTCCAGACAGGTCA
>JAIMJQ010000037.1 GCA_020693165.1 Xanthomonas sp.
AGCTTCGAAACACTATCGTAAACTTACGCAATTAGACACTAGCACTTCACCTGCGCGCAGTCCGGGAAGCGTACGCGCACGGTGGTGCCCTTGCCCGGCTCGCTTTCGTACTCGATCGGCCAGCGGAAGCGGTCGGACAGGCGCTTGACGATGGTCAAACCGACGCCGTGACCACCACGGCGGCCGTGCTGGGCGCGGAAGAAGGGTTGGAAGATCTGCTTCAGGTCTTCGGCCGACATGCCGACGCCGGTGTCCTCGACGGTGACCATGCCCAGCGCCACCGTGACCCGGACATGGCCGGCATCGGTGTAGGCGACCGCGTTGCGGATCAGGTTGCCGATCAGAATGGCGACGACCTTGGACGGTGCATGCAGACAGAACTGAGCGCGCTCGTCGAGTTCAAGCTTGACCGGTTTGTCGCCGAGCGAGGCCTCGGCGCGCTCGATCTCGTCGTGGACCACTGTATTGACCGCGAAATCGTCGGCCGGCAAAGCGTTCTCTGCCTCGCGCGCCATCAGCAGGAAGGCCTCGATCAGCGCCTCCATGTCGCGCGCGGCGTGGACGATCCGGGTCGCATTGCGCATGCCGTAGTCGTCGAGCTGACCATCGCTGATCAGCACCTCGCTGGCCATCTTGATCACCGTCAGCGGTGTGCGCAGTTCGTGGCTGGCATCGCGGGTGAAGTTGCGCTCGCGCTCGACGAATTCGCCGATGCGCTTGCCAAAGCCGTAGATCGCCTCGGACAGCGACAGCGTCTCGCCTTCGATGTCGGCCGGCACGCGATCGGGCGCCAATGCGCTGAAATCCGGGTTCTTCGGATCCCAGCTGCGCACTTCGTTGGCCAGCCAGATCACCGGCGAGATCGCGCGACGCGACAATCGGTAGGTCAACCAGGTGGCGAGATAGATGAACAGCAGCACCAGCGTCAGCGGCACCAGGCCGAAGAACAGCGCCAACTGGCCGATGTGCGCCTGATCGATTACCAGGAACAATCGACCCGGCGTCGCATCCGAGACTTGCACCAATGCCCGACTGCCGTCCCTGCGCAGCACGTGGAAACCGAGGCCGAGCCCGCGCAGACCCTCGGGGATCACCTCGTCGGTGTCGCCCGGCCGCTGCAGATAGCCCTTCATGTTGTGCGTATCCGGCGTCGGATGCATTGGATTGCGCTCGAGCAATTGCACGTAGTGCGCAGTCTCCTCGCGCAACGCGCGCTTGATCAGCACGTCCTCGAGGATCGCAGCCGCGGCATAGACGCCGAGCACCGTACCGCATGAGATCGCGGCCGCCTGCAGGATGAAGGCGACACCGAGTTTGGCGCGCAGACCGGATTGACCGGGATGGGACATGGATGTCGTCGACCTTGTGGACCGTTTTCTAGTCTGCTCCGAGTGAGTTGGAGATTGCGCGAAGAACGACCGTGCGAGCTATGCTGACGACCACCGCTCAACGAGAACCCTGACCGACGATGGCCGGAGCCAGCCTGCTAGCCCTGCTCGACGATATCGCAACTGTGCTCGACGACGTGGCGGTGATGACCAAGGTGGCCGCCAAGAAGACCGCGGGCGTACTCGGCGACGATCTGGCGTTGAACGCGCAGCAGGTCGCCGGCGTCACTGCCAATCGCGAGCTTCCCGTCGTCTGGGCGGTCGCCAAGGGTTCGATGTGGAACAAGGTGATCCTGGTACCTGCGGCGTTGGCGATCAGCGCACTGATCCCTTGGGCGGTGATTCCCCTGCTGATGCTCGGCGGGCTGTTCCTGTGCTTCGAAGGTGTCGAGAAACTTGCCCACAAGTTCCTGCACCCGAAGGAGAAGGACGACGAGGAACATCGCCGGATGCTTGAAGCGGTGGCGCGCTCGGAAGAGGATCTGTTTGCCTTCGAGAAGGAAAAAGTCAAGGGCGCCATCCGCACCGATTTCATCCTGTCGGCCGAAATCATCGTGATCACGCTCGGGACTGTCGCTGCAGCCTCGTTCGGCAAGCAGCTGGCAGTACTGTCGACGATTGCCATCGTGATGACCATTGGGGTCTACGGAGTGGTGGCCGGCATCGTCAAACTGGACGACCTCGGCCTCTACCTGAATCGCCTGGAAGGGGCCGGCAAAGCGGCCCAGCGCAAGATCGGCGCCTGGATCCTGATCGCGGCGCCCTACTTGATGAAGACATTGTCGGTGGTGGGCACCGCCGCGATGTTCATGGTCGGCGGCGCGATCATCGTCCACGGCGTCCCGTTGCTGGACCACTTCGTCGAGCATCACGGCGACTTTGTCAGCGCGATCAGTGCCGGCTGGCTTGGCTCGATTGCGGTGATCCTGCTGGAAGCGATCATCGGCATTCTCGCCGGGATCGCCACACTGCTGCTGATCACTGGTGGCAAGCGCCTGTTCGGCAAGAACGCCGCGCACGCCTAGCAGCCTGTCGGACTTGAAAGGAATCGGCTGCAAATCCGCCTGGACGGTCCATATTTCGCTGCTTTTTTGGGCAATAGAAGAGCTATTGCCCTGCAAAAGCATCAAAATCTGGCCTCGCCCAGTCGAATTTTCGCTTCGATTTTTCAAGTCCGACAGGCTGCTAGCAGACGGAATGTTTCGATTGGCCGCGCGACCATCGACGGAATCTGCGCATCGACTACGTTCTAATGATCGGCTTCCCCGTTGCAAGGCTGCGCGCGTGTCCCTGATGAAGTCCGTTCCTCCGAAGCTGCGCCTGATGGCGCTGGCATCCGCGACCTTGATCGTCCTGGTGCTCGCAGGCTGCGCCGGCGAGCCCGGCGCCAAGACCGGCTACCGCACCGCCAAGGTCGATCGCGGCAGCGTCAGCGTGTCGATCTCGGCGACCGGCACGCTGCGCGCGCTGTCGACGGTGGACGTCGGCTCCCAGGTATCCGGCCAGGTGCTCAGCGTCGAAGTCGATTTCAACGATCGCGTTGCCCGCGGCCAGGTGATCGCGCGGATCGATCCCGCCAATTTCCGGACCCGCCTGACGCAAACCGAGGCCGACCTCGCCAGCGCACGCGCGGGTCTGGTCGAAGCGCAGTCAGCGCTCAAGCTGGCGCAGGCCGAATTGAAGCGCAAGCGCGATGTCGAGGCGCGCAAGCTGATCTCGGCGAGCGAACTCGACATCGCCCAGGCCTCGCGCGACCAGGCTGCGGCGCGCGTCGGCTCGGCGCAGGCCGCGGTCAAGCAACGCACCGCCGCGGTGGAAGACGCGCAGCTGGATGTCGACTACACCGTGATCCGGTCGCCGGTGGATGGCGTCATCCTGCTGCGCAGCGTCGAGCCGGGGCAGACCGTCGCCGCCAGTTTCCAGACGCCGGTGCTGTTCCGCATTGCCGAGGACCTGACGCGGATGCAGATCGATCTTTCCATCGACGAGTCCGATGTCGGCCAGATCCGCGAAGGCCTGCCGGTGCAGTTCACCGTCGACGCCTTTCCCAACCGCAACTTCACCGGCACGGTCTACCAGGTGCGGCTGTCGGCGACCAATCTCGCCAACGTCGTGACCTACCCGGTGGTGGTCGAGGTCGCCAATCCGGACCTGATCCTGCTGCCGGGCATGACGGCCAACGCCGAGATCGAAATCACCAGCCGCGCCGACGCATTGCGGGTGCCCAATGCAGCGCTGCGCTTCAAGCCGGAAGGCGTCGAGGCGCCGGCCGCAACCGGCATGCGCGGTGGCGCCGGCATCGGCGATGAAGTTGCGCGGATCGCGGCCGGTCTGGAACTCAAGCCGGCACAGCAAGCAGCTCTTGACCAGGTATTGACGGCAATGCGCGAACGCGCTGCCGCCCGCCAGCAGGCCGCAGGTGCCGGCGCTGGCGGCGCCCCGGGCGGCAGTGGCGCCGCGCCGTCGCCGGAAGCAATCGCGGCGATGCGCGAACGTTTCCAGCGCATGTTCAAGGATTCGCTGGCGCCGTTCCGCGACACCCTCGACGATGCGCAACGCAAGCGCTGGGACAGCGAGATCGATGCGCTGCAGAGCGCACGCCGGGTGACCCTGTGGACCCTGAAGGAGGGCAAGCCGAGCGCCGTGACAGTCCGCGCGGGCGTTTCCGACAGCACCCACACCGAAGTGTTGGGCGGCGGAATCGAGCCCGACACCGACGTCATCATCGGCGCAGGTGGGTCATGACCAGTCCGCCCGTCGCAGCTCACGTTGGCCGCGCGGCGGCCTGCGCGACACCGGACGCAAATTTGTCACGCAGGCCGCCGCGCGGGCAACGTGAACTGCATCGCGGAGTGACCTTGCCGTGGTGATCGAACTCGAAAACGTCGGCAAGGTCTACTCGCCCGGCACGCCGGCCGAGGTCGTCGCCCTGCGCGGCATCAACCTCAGCATCGGGCGCGGCGAGTTCGTCGCGATCATGGGTCCGTCCGGCTCCGGCAAGTCGACGCTGATGAACCTGATCGGCTGCCTCGACGTGCCGACCAGCGGCCGCTGTCTGATCGATGGCGTCGATGTCGCCACGCTTGACGCCACCGGCCGCGCGCGCCTGCGCCTGCAGAAGCTCGGCTTCGTGTTCCAGGGCTTCCATCTGCTGACGCGGATGACCGCGGTCGAGAACGTGATGGTGCCGATGGTCTATGCCGGCGTGCCGCGCGGCGAACGCCGCCGCCTGGCGGAGGCGGCGCTGAAGGACGTCGGCCTGGGCGAACGCGGCAGACACCACCCGAGCGAACTGTCGGGCGGCCAGCAGCAGCGCGTCGCCATCGCCCGCGCGCTGGTCAATCGCCCGCCGATCCTGCTCGCCGACGAGCCCACCGGCGCGCTCGACACCAGGACCGGCCACGACATCCTGGCGTTGTTCAAACGTCTGCAGATGGCGGGACACACCATCATCCTGATCACCCATGACCCGCAGGTCGCGCAGAGTGCCGATCGTGCCGTGCACATCCGCGACGGCATCCTGGTCGACGACGAGGTCGCCGCATGAACAAGACTGAAGCCATCACCGGCCCCTGGCCGCAAGCCGCAAAACCGCATCGCGTCGGCTTCACCGACATCGCCGAGATGGCGATGTTCGCCGTGCGCGGCAACTGGATGCGCAGCGTCCTGACCGCGCTCGGCGTCATCATCGGCATCGCTGCGGTGATCATCATGGTGTCGGTCGGCCAGGGCACCCAGGCCGAACTCGACAAAACCATCGCCAACCTCGGCAGCAACCGTATCGAGGTCTGGGGCGGAACCATGCGCATGGGCGGCAGAAGCGGCGGGGCTGGCAGCATCAGTTCGCTGACCGACGGCGACATCGCCGCCATCCGCAACGAAATCTCCGAAGTTCAGTATGTTGCCGGGCAGATCCGCGGCGGCACCCAGGTGGTCAACGCCGAGGAAAACTGGAATACGCAGTGGATCGGCATCCAGCCAGACTATTTTCCGACCAATGGCTGGGAAGTGATCCAGGGTTCGGCGTTCAGCGACCGCGACTACAGCGGCGGCGCCAAGGTGGTGATCATCGGCACCACCATCCGCGAGAAGCTGTTCGGCGGCAGCGACCCCACCGGCGCCAGCATTCGCGTCGGCCGCGTGCCATTCACCGTGGTCGGCGTGCTCAAGAGCAAAGGCCAGAGCGGCTGGGGCGGCGACCAGGACGATGTGTTGCTGGTACCGCTGGAAACCGCGCGTCGGCGCCTGTCCGGTCCGATGTCGCTGCCGCCGGGCGCGGTGCAGTCGATCTCGATCGGCGTCGCCCGCGCCAATGACTTGCCGGTGGCGGAACGCCAGGTCAACGAACTGCTGCGCCAGCGCCACAAGATCGCGCCTGGCGCCGAGGACGACTTCACCGTGCGCAACCTCACCGAGATGGTGTCGGCACGCACCCAGACCACGCGCCTGATGTCGCTGCTGCTGGGTGCCGTGGCGACCATTTCGCTGATCGTCGGCGGCATCGGCATCATGAACATCATGCTGGTGTCGGTCACCGAGCGCATCCGCGAAATTGGCCTGCGCATGGCCGTCGGCGCCGGCCCGCGCGAGATCCAGTTGCAGTTCCTCGCCGAAGCGCTGCTGATCTCGCTCGCCGGCGGCGCCATCGGCATTGCGCTCGGCATCGGCGGCACCTTGCTGGCGGAGAAATTCGGCGCACTGCCGATCGAACTGAATGCCCAGGTGATCATGCTGGCCACCGGTTTCGCGGTCGCCACCGGCCTGTTCTTCGGCTACTACCCGGCGCGCAAGGCGAGCAAGCTGGATCCGATCGAGGCGTTGAGGCATCAGGGATGAGGAGCGGCGAGCCGAAAGCGGCAGTTGCTTTCGTGGGTCCAGGCGGGTCTGGACGCTTTCCCCGATAACCAGAAGCGTCCAGACAAGTCTGGACCCACCTGAAGCCAAACCTGAGCCCGCGACTGTGGTTCAGTGGCGGTGCGCCCCCGACTTCGGGCAATGGCACGCCCCGGTCGGGCCGTACTCGATGCCGAAACCGTTGCCGTCGGCGTGCCGCTGCCAGTAGAACTCCGGCGCCGGCGCGCCGCGACCGCCGACTTCGGCCATGTCGGCCTTGAGGTCGAACAGGCGTCCGTCGACCATCACCATCGCGGTGTTGTCGCTGTCGCGGATGTCGGCCAGCGGGTTACCGTCGAGCACCACCAGGTCGGCCTGCTTGCCGGCTTCAAGCGAACCCAGCTGCGCACCCATGCCGATGTAATCCGCACCATCGATGGTCGCCGCGCGCAACGCCTGGAACGGTGTGAATCCACCCTGGGTCAGGCTCCAGATTTCCCAGTGCGGTGACAGTCCCTGCATCTGGCCATGACCACCGACCTGGATGCGCACGCCGGCATCGCGCAGGCGCTTGGCGGCCTTCGCCACTTCGATGTGGTAGTAGTCCCAGTCCGGCGCGGTCTCGCGACGGATCGCGCGCGCACTCAGCGTGTCCTTCGGGAAGTACCGGTTCAGGCGCGGCTCCTCCCAGACATTGTCGCGCGCGTACCACCAGTACTCGGAATTGAGCCCACCGTAGGCGACCACCAGCGTCGGCGTGTTGCGTACATCGGTGCGACTCATCAGTCCGATCACGTCGTTGTACAGCGGCGCAATCGGCAGGTTGTGTTCGACGCCGGTGACGCCGTCGATGACCATGGTCAGGTTGTGGAACTGGGTGGAACCACCCTCCTCCACCACCAGCATGCCGAGTTCGCGCGCTGCGGTGTTGATCTGCTGGCGCTGGTCGCGGCGCGGCTGGTTGTAGCTCTTCACGCTGAACGCACCGAGCGCCTGCATGCGCTTCAGGTGCCCGCGTGCGTCGTCGAGCGAATCGACCACCGCCTTGAAGTCGCCGTCGGCGCCGTAGAGGATGGTGCCGGTGCTGAACACGCGCGGTCCGACCAGTTCGCCGGCCTTGACCAGCTCGGCCTGGGAGAACACGAACTCATTGGTTGCCGACGGATCGTGCATCGTGGTGATGCCGAACGCCAGGTTGGCGTAGTAGGCCCAGTTCTGCTGCGGCACCACGCCCTGGCCGAAGTGCGCGGCATGCGCATGCGCATCGACGATACCGGGAATCAGCGTCTTGCCGCTGACGTCGATCACGCGAGCGCCCGTCGGCACCGGCACGTCGGCGCGCGCGCCGACCGCACGGATGCGGTCGCCGTCGACGATCACCACGCCATCCTCGATCACCTCCTCGCTGTTTTCGGCATCGCGCATGCTGATCACGCGACCGCCAACGAAGGCGGTGACGCCGGTAGCGGTGTACACCGACGGCGTCAGACCGATCGCGATGCTCGGCGCCTGCGCAGCTTTCGGTAGCTCCTTCGGCGCACCGGGCAGGAAGGCGAAAGCGTCCTTCAGCGAGCGACTGATGTAACGGTCACCCACCGTCCAGTGCAGCGTCTGGCGGTCGCCGCTGCCCGACCAGTGCAGGTAGGAGCCGGCCTGGTCGCTGACTTTGCTGATTGGGATCGCCTTGCTGTCCTTGCCGAGCTCGATGCTGCCACCGGTTTCCGGCAGCGGCGCCACATAGGCGTTGAACAACTCGGTGAAGGCGACGAAGCGCCGATCCGGGCTCAACGCCACGAAGTCGACGTACTTGAGGTTGAACAGTTCGCGTGCGTCTTCGCCATGCAGGCCGGCCGACATCAGCTTCTTGCTCAGGCCCTCGCCGGTCAGGAAGTACACGCGCGTGCCGTCGGCCGAGAACTGCGGATTCTGGCCATCCTTCGCCACCCGTGTCGCGGCTCCGCCCGTGCTCGGCATCCAGAAAATGCCACGGTCCTTCGACCACAGACTGCCGGTCAGTCCGCCGCCGGCACTGCGCGCGTAGACGATGCGACTGCCGTCGGCCGAATACTGCGGGCCGTAGTAGAAACCCTTCGCGGTGCTGAGCTTGCGTTCGCTGCCGCTGGTCAGATCACGCTCGACAATTGCGCCCATGTCGGCGTCCGACCAGGTCGTGTACAGCAACATGCGCCCATCCGCGCTGAAGCTCGGCTGGTACTCGAAGACGCCATCGGCACCCGTCAGTCGCTGCGGCTGTCCATTCGGAAGCGCCTTGCGCCAAAGCTTGCCGACGGCATGGAAAATCAACGTCGATCCGTCCGGGCTGGTGGCCACATCGCGGATCATCCTGGCGGTGAACCGACCCTCGTCGAGGGTTTGCGCGAAGCGCAGCGGCTCGACCACCTGCTGATCGATTTCTGCCGTGAAGGGGATCGCGCTGGCATCGCCCGATGCCGCATCGACGCGCCACAACTTGCCCTGCGCCCAGATCACGATCGCACTGCCATCCGGCGTCCAGTCGAAATTCGGGTACGGCCCGAAGATCGCCCACGCCTCCTGCTGGTCGTGCGACAGACCATCCCACAGCGGCCGCACGGCGCCCGATTCGAGGTCGACGAGGTGCAGCACGGTTTTCTCGCGCACGCGCTTGACGAAGGCAAGCGACTTGCCGTCCGGCGACGGCTGCGGGCGCACTGCGCCGCCGGGCGAGCGAATCAGATTGTCGATCTCGCCGGTCTGGCGGTCGAGCCGACGAATCGCATAGATCACGTTATGGACGTTCTTGTTGTACTGGAAGGTCGATCCGCCGCTGACGTCCTCGCTGAAGTAGACGTAACGTCCGTCGGGGCTCACGGCCGGTTCGCCCTGATCCTGTTGGTCGTTCTTCTTCTGGGTGAGCTGCAGTCCATCGCCGCCGCCGGTGTGGTAAAGCCACAATTCGCCTGCGCCCAGCGAGCGCTCCGACGTGAAGTGTTTGCGCCCGATCAGATACTGCCCGTCCGGTGTCCATGCCGGATTGTTGAACAGCCGAAAGCTCTCTTTGGTGACCTGGGTCGCCTTGCCGTCGGCCAGCGTCATCCGCCAAAGATTGTTGCCGCCTGCGCGATCCGAGGTATAGGCGATCTGCTTGCCATCCGGGGAGTAGCGCGGCTGCAGATCGAAGGCGAGGCCGCTGGTGATCCGTTTTGCCGTGCCACCAGAAATCGGCAGTTCGTAAAGATCACCCAGCAGATCGAACACGATGCGCTGCCCGTCGGGGCTCACATCGAGATTCATCCAGGTGCCTTCGTCGGTGCTGAACCTGATCGGCCTGAGCTTGCCCGGTGGTTGGTTGACATCCCACTTGGGCTTGTCCTTGGCGCCTTCTTTGGCAGTGGCCGGATTGGCCAGCAGCAGGCACGACAGGGTCATCAGGGCCGCACGGATCATCGGCATGCTCACTGGTTTCGATGGATCGCGGACGCTAACACGGGGCGTTTCTGAGCGGACGTGAACAAAGCGAACCTCTCCGCTTTGGTGGGTTCGAACCCGCAACCGCCCAGAAGGCGCCAGCGACCCGTCCCGCGGGGAAAGCCCTATGCTCCGAACTTCGTTGCCATCAGATCCCAGTGCGCCATGTCAGATGCGGTACCTGAAGTCGATTCGACGCCCGATCAGGACGACGATCCCGAACTCGATCGCCCGTCATTTCCGAACGGGCTGTCGCGCCGCGAGATCGGCGCCGGTCGCGAGTTCTGGCAATCGCATGTGCACGCCCGCGGCGGGCTGCGCTTCGATGCGCTTGATGGTTTCCTGACCGCGCTCAGCCTGCTGCCGAATCCGCCGCCGCCACAGCACTGGACGGCGTTGGCGCTGGGACCGAACCTGGTCGCGGCGCGCGACGACGATCGTGAGCAGGCAGTCGCCTGGATGTACCGTTTCGGTACCCATGTGGCCCAACGCGTGCGCCTGGATCCCGCCGTGTATCAGTCATCGGTGCTGCCTGAATTCGACTTCCTGCCGCAGGACGACCTTGAAACCGAGGAACAGGCTGAAATCCGTACCGGGCAATCGTGGTCAGAAGGAGCCGCCGCGGCGATGGCGCTCGATACGGCAGGCGTTCGCGACATCATGGACAACGAAACACTGCGCGCGGAACTTGCACCCTTCGTCCTGCTCGGCACCAGAAGCGCCGCCGAGGACGTGCTCTACACCCGCAAGGAGCGCCTGCGCCTGATGCGCGCCGCCGCCTGGGGCGCGCATCGACTGTGGAAGCACTATCAACCGATCCGCGAACGCGGCGGCCTGCGCCCGCAACCGGTCCGGGTCGATCCATCCCCCGGCCGCAACGACCCCTGCCCGTGCGGCAGTGGCCGCAAGTTCAAGGTATGTCACGGGGCGGCGCGGCATTGAGGTTTTGCGGGAAAGCAAAGGCGGGGCTGGGGGCTGGGGCGCCTGAGCTTGGTTGCGCGCTTCGGCGATTGATCGATCGCAATGCACAGAAGACCCAACGGGCGCCCCAGCCCCCAGTCCCCAGCCCCGCACTTGCTTGTCAGCCTCTTTCCAGCAGCTTCCTCAAATCGATCAACGCAGCATTCGCGCGCGAAACGTAGTTCGCCATCACCAGGCTGTGGTTGGCGAAGAAGCCGTAGCCGCCGCCGTTGAGGATCACCGGGCTGTAGATCGCCGATTGCGCTTCCTCGAGTTCGCGAATGA
Source organism: Xanthomonas sp. (assembly GCA_020693165.1). Classification (GTDB taxonomy): domain Bacteria; phylum Pseudomonadota; class Gammaproteobacteria; order Xanthomonadales; family SZUA-5; genus JADKFD01. The sequence goes on from JAIMJQ010000037.1 coordinate 10,914, forward strand.
TCTGCTTGACGCTGATCACCGCGTTCTTGTCTTCAAGAACCGGGCGGAAGTCGCGCTCGATGGCTTTCAGCAGATGCAACAGCGCCCACGTCGATCCGCGTGCCTCGTAGAACACATTGTCGATCTGCATCCACGGCGTGTGCGTGATCATGACCGCCGGCGACGGCGTCGACTGCTGCGCCGACGAGTCGTTGGCAAGATCGGTGTTGATGCGCACCTGACCGACGCTCATCGACAACCGCTGCGACAGCGAGCCCATCTGCTTCTCCACCAGCGTCAGCCACGCCACCAGATTGTCGGAGCGGATGTAGAACTGCGCGTTGAACTGGTCGGCGTCGGCCAGTCGCCGCAGATAGGCGTCGAGGTGGGCGATGCCCTGACGGTACTGGCTCTCGCTCGACGGCAGAATCCAGTGGTCGTTGCTGTAGGCGAACAACGGCTGTGCCTCGCGCAAGTCGGCGTCATCCTGCGACTGGCTTTGCGAACGCGAGAAGTCGTTGCGCAGCGCCAGCGCGAAGTCGCGCACCTGCTGCAACACGCCGAACTCCCACTCCGGGATGTTGTCCATCAGCACGCCCGGCGGTGCGATGTCGTTGGACAGATAGCCCCCACGCTTTTCCAGCAGGGTCTCGACCAGTTTCATCGCGGTGGAGACGCTGGTGTAACCCGGCACCACCGTCTGACCGGCTGCCTTGGCGCGTGTTTCCGCAACCGCCAGCACCTTGAACGGCGCCGGCTCGGCCGTCCACCAGAGCATCAGAATGCCGACCAGCAAGGCATACAGTGCCACTGCGACCAGTCCCATGCGCCAGCGATACCGGCGCCAACCGCGCGCTGGCGGCACGCTGACCTGTTCCGTCATCTGCGGCACCGCCGCGTCCTGCGTTTCCATGGGGCTCGGATCCTTCGATGGGCTTCCCTGATCCTAACTCACTGCGTGTTCGGCGCGGATGAGGATCAAGGCAACGGGCCGATTCGCGACAGCCACGAGCGCCGATCGAAGACCGCGCTCCATCCACACTGTACGCCCAGCGCGGCCAGAACCGCTGCCACAAACCAGGGGCCGGCCCCGGTCAGCGGATCAGCAAATACAACGACTGCCAGCGCCAGTCCGACGAAGAACACTGCAAAGCCGGCGTCAACGATCCTGGAACTCACGGTCTAGGGAACCTCTGGACAAGTCGTCATTGCGAGCAACCCGCTTCGGTTCGAAGCCGCACACGAACCATGAACCTTGTCATTGCGAGGAGCGTAGCGACGAAGCAATCCAGCGACTTTGCCTCTGCTCTGGGTGTATCGAAGAAGATGCGCTGGATTGCTTCGCTGCGCTCGCAATGACGAATCAACGACTTACGATATCGGTTCATGGAAAGGAGCGAAGCGACGCGGCAATCCAGAAAAGCTCCTAAAATCAATAGCCTGGATTGCTTCGCTGCGCTCGCAATGACCGGTGGTCGGACTTGTTCAGAGGGTCCCAAGCGCGTCATTCGTGGTAATAGTCGATGATCAGGTGGACCCGGTCCTCGGTTCCGTGGTTCCTGACCGAATGGTATTTGGTGTTGTCGATCTCGATGACGTCGCCGACCTTGAAACGGTGGTCGACGTCGTCGATGTAGAAATGCACGCGATCGTTGGTCACGATCGGGATATGGATGCGATGCACCATGCGCAGCGCCACGGCGCCGTCCATGTGGTCGCTGATCTGTCCGCCGGCCTTGAGCTTGGCGAACATGGCCTTGCGAATCACCGGATTTTCGTAGCGGTACTGGTTCTGGATGAGGTCGAGTATCGGCCGCAGCAACGGCTCGAAGTCGCTCCAGTGCCGGGTGGTCTCGACCGGCGTATCGGTGCCGGTGTTGGCGGACCATTTCAACACCAGGCTCTCGGTATCCCTGTGCACCTTGAACTGCTGCTGGCGCAGGGCGTTCTCGGCCCACTCTTCTTCGGTCTTGGTCGCCAGCCGCTTCAGGATATCGGCGACATCGACATGGCCGAGGTGATGAACCTGGCCCTTCAGTTTGTAGGGCGGAGCCCGGTACAGATCGGCAGGTAGATCCATGATGATCGGGTATCGAATGGGTGGGGCGTCGGTCGCGGCCGCGTCGATCGGGAATTCTATACCGTCGCTTTCGGCGCAGCGCAGAACGCCGCGTAGTCGACGTATCCCGGAAACACCCGACCAGGCGCGCAGATCGCGCATTCGGGATCGGCCGGCAACGCCAACTCACGAAAACGACCGCCGAGCGCATCGAACAGCAGCAAGCGACCGATCAGCGGCGCGCCGATTCCGAGCAGCAGCTTGATCGCCTCATTGGCTTGCAACAGCCCGATGATGCCGGGCACCACGCCGATGACGCCGACTTCGGCGCAGTTGGGGGCGTGCTCCGCTGGCGGTGGCTCGGGAAACAGGCAGCGATAGCAGGGTGCAACGCCACGCGCCGATGCCGGATGGAATACGCTGACCTGGCCACTGAATCGCTCGACGGCGCCGTAGACGAGCGGCTTGCCATGTTTCAGCGCGGCATCGCTGAGCAGATAGCGCGTCGGCAGATTGTCCGAGCCGTCGACCCAGACGTCGCAATCGCTGACCAGCGCATCGACATTGACGCTGGTGACGCGCTGCTCGATCGCTTCGACCTTGAGTGCCGGAGTCAGCGCGCTCAGGGTCTCCACCGCCGACTGCGCCTTGGAGCGGCCGACGCGCTCCGTCGTGTGCAACACCTGGCGCTGCAGATTGCTTTCGTCGATGCGGTCGTCGTCGACCACACGCAGGGTGCCGACCCCGGCAGCCGCCAGATACAACGCGACCGGCGATCCCAGCCCGCCGGCACCGACCACCAGTACGCGTGCCCGCGCCAACTTCTGCTGGCCGTCGATACCGACCTCAGGCAACACGATCTGGCGCGCGTAGCGGCGCTGCCAGGCCGCATCCAGCGTGTCCGGCACTTCCACCGGGAGCTGCGCAGCCTTCCACGCGCGCATGCCGCCGTCGATGACGGCGAGATGGCGATATCCGAGGCGCCGCAGCGTCTCGGCGCACAACAACGCGCGACCGCCGGCGGCGCACAGCAGCAGGATCTCGCGCCCGGCATCGGGAAGCGCGCGCTCGACTTCGAACTCCAGTTGGCTGCGGGCGATCTTGACGGCAGCCGGTGGGCTGCCATCCGCCCACTCAGACGCCTCGCGCACGTCGACGATCAGCGCTCCCTGCTGCTGCCGCAGGTGCGCCTCGCGCACATCAACGCGCGGCATCTCGGCTTGCAACTGCTGCAACCAGTCCTCGCGCGCGCTCATCGCCAGCCCTGCGGCAACTCGAACAGCGGCTCGACATCGACCAGGGCGCCCACGGCAAGGTCGACTTCGTCCTCGGGCAGCACCAGCAGCACGCTGGCCTCACGCAGACTGACCAGACGGTGCGACTCCTGTCCCGACAACGGCCGCACCCAGAACTGGCCGTCGCCATCGATGCGGTGCAGCGCGCGCACAAACTCCGCGCGCCCGCGCGCCTTGCGCAATGGCACCGCCAGGCGCCCCCGGCAACGCACCGGGTCGATCGGCCCGATGCCCTGCAGCGCCGCAAGTGCCGCCAGCGCCAGCACCCGGAAGGTGGCAAATACCGATACCGGATTGCCTGGCAGCGCCAACAGCGGCTTGCCGTGCAGTTCACCAAACAGCGCCGGCATCCCCGGCTTCATGCGCACCTTCCAGAAATGCACGCTGCCGTGATCCAGCAGCAGTCGCGGCAAATGATCGTGGTCGCCCACCGACGCACCGCCGCTGGTCAGCACCAGATCAGCGGCGCCAGCGGCGCGCCGCAAGATATCGTGCAGTGCCGCCGGGTCGTCGGCGGCAGCCTGCACCGGCGGCAATGGCTGGCCGCCCGCTTCGATCACCAGCGCCTGCAACAAGGCGGCATTGCTGTCGTAGATCTGGCCGGCCGCCAACGGCTGCCCCGCCACCACCAGTTCGTCGCCGGTGGTGACGATGGCCACGCGCGGACGCGCCAGCACGCGCAACTCGACCCTGCCGGCGCTGGCAGCCAGTGCCAACGCGCGGGCATCGAGGACATCCAGTCGAGCCAGCAGGCGCGCGCCGGCCGCGCACTCCTCGCCGGCCAGGCGCACATGCGCACCCGGCTCCGGTACCTTGAGGACCCGCAGCGAATCGCCGCTGCGCTCGACATTCTCCTGGATGACGACAGTGTCGGCGTCAACGGGAAGCGCTGATCCCGTCGATATCCGGACACACTCACCCGAGCCGATGCGCCCCTGGTAACGCGCTCCGGCACGACTCTCGCCAACCACCCGCAATACCGGTTCGGCGGCACTGGCGAGACTGGCGTGCTGGCAGGCGTAGCCATCCATTGCCGAATTGGCGAATGGCGGCAACGCGTGGGCGATGTGCACATTCTCGGCAAGACGCCGGCCGAGCGCGTCGGCAAGCGCGACGCGTTCCACGCCCGGGCTGCTCGCAATCAGACTGGCGCCGATGCATGCGCGCGCATCGCCCACGCCGATGCGCATCGGCACCGATCGGGCCTTCAGAACTTCCTCGACGGACGGCGGTGTCTGCATGAGGCTCGGGACGCGGTGTTTGGTTGTTGGTGTTGGAAAAATCCCGGAGTGAGCGCTTCCGGCCCAGGGGCGGGCCCTCATCGACGATCACCCGCCCGGCTCGCCCTCCCGAATGCGGGGGCTCTCTCAGCCGCGCTTGACGTGGCGAATCAGGCGCTTGCGCTTCTCGACCTGCCTCGGCGTCAGCACGTTCTTCTTGCCGGCGAACGGGTTGGTGCCCTCGCGGAACTCCAGCACCAGTGGCGAGCCGACCAGTTTGAATTTCTCACGCAGCGAATTTTCGAGAAATCGTTTGTACGAATCGGGCAACGAGTCCAGTCGATTGCCGTGGATGATCACCCGCGGCGGGTTGCGGCCACCCTGGTGGGCGTAGCGCATCTTGGCGACACGACCGCGCACCAGCGGCGGCTGGTGCTTCTCGAAGGCGTCATTGATCGCCTTGGTCAGATCGGAGGCCGAGAATTCCTTGGTCGCCGAGCGGTGCGCCTGGTTGACCGCCTTCATCAACTCACCGAGACCGGATCCATGCAATGCCGAAATCGGCAGGCGCTTGGCGAAGTTGACGAAACCGAGGCCCCAGTCGAGGCGCTGCTTGACTTGCGTGCGCTCGCGCACGCTGAGCCCGTCCCACTTGTTGATCGCCAGCACCAGACCGCGGCCAAGATTGACGATCTCGCCGAGCAAGTGCGCATCCTGGTCGGCAAAACCCTGCTGGGCGTCGAGGATCAATACCACCACGTGCGCCTCTTCGGCCGCCTGCAGCGCCTTGATCACACTGAACTTCTCGATGCCCTCGCCGACCCGCGCCTTGCGCCGGATGCCGGCGGTGTCGATCAGCACATAACGCTTGCCATCACGTTCCAGCGGAATGCGCACGGCGTCGCGCGTGGTGCCCGGCAGGTCCATCGCCAGCACCCGCTCTTCGCCCAGCAGGCGGTTGACCAAGGTCGACTTGCCGACATTCGGCCGACCAAGAATCGCGATCTTGATGGCGCCGTCGTCGGCCTCGGGCGCGGACGGAGCAGCGGGCAGAGCCCCCTCCAGGTGCTCGACCAGGTCGGCGATGCCCTGGTTGTGCGCCGCCGAGATCATCAGCGTCGTTGCGATGCCCAGGCGCGAGAACTCGGCACGCGCATTGTTCTCTTCGATGCCATCGATCTTGTTGACGATCAGCAGCAGCGGCTTGCCGGTCGCGCGGATGCGCAGCGCGATCTCGGTATCGTCCGGGTTGAGGCCGTCGCGCGCGTCCACCACCAGGCAAACGAGGTCGGATTCGCCGATTGCCTGCCAGGATTGCGCCGACATCCCCTTGGCGAGGACATCCTCGTTCTCGGTCAGTCCGGCGGTATCGACGACCATGAACGGCCGCTCGCCGCGGCGACAGATACCGAACAGCCGATCGCGGGTGACGCCGGGCAGATTCGAGACGATCGCGTCCCGACTCTTGGTCAGCGAATTGTAGAGCGTCGACTTGCCGACATTCGGGCGACCGACCAGTGCAACAACGGGGAGCATGAGCGGAGCCTAGTGAAGCGGATCTTGGTTAATGGTGTTGGTGTTGGTGTTGGTGTTGGTGTCGGTTAAAGCAAAAGCGCCAAGGGTGGGCAATAGCCGATGTGCTCTTGCCGACACCAACACCAACAACCGACACCAACTTGGAGCGGGTGTTGGTTGTTGGTGTTGGTATCGGTCAGAGCAGGAGCTGAAAGCGGGCAACTGCCGTTTCGCTCTTTCCAACACCAACAACCGACACCAACACCGCTCTTGTTCACTCGCGGATACGGAATGCTCCGATCGAGCCATCGCTGTTCTGCACGTAGAGCGTGTCGTCGACCACCACCAGGCCGCCGCCGAAGCCCTGGCCGCCAATCTTCTCGCGCGCAGCGATCAGGCCATCGGCACGGTTGAACCAGTGCAGGTGGCCTTCGAGATCACCGACCACCACATATCCGCCCATCAGCACCGGCGCCGACAACATGCGATACAGCAGGTCGGCGTTCTTCCACAGCGCGCCACCACTGCGACGGTCCAGCGCCCACATCGAGCCGTCGGTGGTGGCAACGAACACGCCATCCTCGCCCGCTGCCAACCCGGCTACCGACGACAACTCGCGCGCCCAGAGCACGCGGCCGCCTTCGAGCGTCATCGACTGGGCACCGGTCTCGTAACCGGCGGCGAACAAGTCGCCGGCCAACACCGCCATGCGGCCATCGACGTCGACCATGCGCTCGAGGTCGGTGCGTCCTTCGCCCACGCCCAGGCGCTGTTCCCACAGCGGGCGCCCGTCCGCCAGCGCGAATGCGCCGACACTACCGTTGGCACTACCGACGACGACGATATCGTTGACGACGATGGGTGGCGCATTGCCGCGCAGACTCAGCATCGGCACACCGCGGTCGACCGCCCACAACTGGTGGCCATCCGCCGCCGCGAGGGCATGCGTGCGCCCGTCGTTGGCGATCACGACCACCGTCTGTCCGGCCACGACAGGCGGCGAAATCACTTCGGAGGACACCCGCGCGCGCCAGCGCTCTGCACCGGTTTCGGCATCCAGCGCGATCACCGATCCGTCGAGCGTTCCGGCAACCACCAGCGACTCGCTGGCGCCAGGACCGCCACTGAACGCTTCGATCTTCTGGTTCCACAGGCGTTTGCCGGTGGCTGCGTCGACGGCAGCGATGGAGCCGTCGACACTGGCGAAATAGGCGCGGCCACCATTCACGGCGGGAACCAGACCGGCGCCGGAGACGCCGGCGCCCTCACCCACGGAACCCGACCACAATTTATCGACCGCTACCGTCGGAACCACGGCGACCAGCGGCGTCGGCGGCTCGATGTTTTCCTTCTTGGCGCTGTCGCTCGCACAACCCGCCAGCAGAACGGACGCCAACAGCGCACTCAGCAGCAACCGGCTCGTCCGCATGTCAGCCCTGCTCCGCCGGCGCTGCGGTTGCGGGTTCAGGCGTCGGCACCAGCTTCAGTTCAGGCGTCGGCGCTGGCGCCGGCGTCACCGCGGGTGCACCGCCACCGGCGGCGAGATCGTCGCGCCTGGCTTCGATCATCGCGCGCTGCGGCGATCCGACATCCATTGCCACCAGCGCGGCATCGAAGGCCTGGCGTGCCTCGTCGCTGCGTCCCATGGCCAGCAACGCGTCGCCGCGCACCTGCTCCACTTCACCGACATAGGCTCCCGGCGTGACCGCCTTGAGCGCATCGAGCGCCTTCTGCGCCTCGCCGCGCCCCACCAGGGCGCGCGCCAGACGCAACGCCGAGATCGACCGGATCGACGGCGAACTGCCCGCCTCCGCCGCAAACCGCAGCGACGATTCCGCCTCAGGCAGTTTGCCGGCCTTCTGGTGCATTTCTGCCAGTTCCAGCGCAGCCAGCGCCGCGTGTGGCGTGTCACCGTAGTTCTTGCGCAAGTCGTCGACCAGCTTGCCGGCAAGCTCGACGTCGTCTTTGTCGACGGCTGCCTGCAGATCATCGAATTTCACCAATGCTTCGGCCCGGTGATTGACGCTCGACTGCTGCCAGCGCTGCCAGCCCAGCAGCAGCGCGAGGCCAAGCAGAATCCCCATGATGATCGAACTACCATTTTTCTGCAGCCACTCGCGCGCGCGCTCGCTCTGCTCGTGGGAATCAATGATGTCGTCAGCCATTACTCGTATCCTGGAGGGTGCTTGTGGGTTTAGCCGCCGTCACGGTCGCTGGCGTCGCGGTCGGCAGTTACCGCCTTCCAGCCCTGCTCGCCTTCGGCAACCGCGAAGCGCGCGATGTTGCCGCGCACGAAAGTATCGAGATCGACCGGCGTACCGGCAATGTCGGCGCGCACGCCGCGCGCATTGCCGATCAGAACGGAGAGCGGCGCGCCAGCGCTGAACGTGCGCTTCTCGCCCGCCGACACCGTCTGGTACGCCAGTTTGCTGCCGGACTGATCGCGCACGTCGACCCAGCTCGCCTGGTCGAAGGTCAGCGTCAGCAGCGAAGGGGTGGCGACCGCCTGCTCACGATCCTCGGTGGCGACGCGAAACGGATTCAGGGACGCCATCACCGGCAGCTCGTCGACGCTCGCAGCAGGTGCGGTCGACGGCAACAGCGGCGGCAACGCTACCGCCGCCGGCGCTGCGGCTGCATCGGGGTCGACGTCAATCGACGGCGCGGCCGCGTCTTCCAGCGCCAGCGGAGCCGACCTCTGCGCATCCGGAAAGCCGAGCTGAGGCGTATTGCTGACCAACCAGTGCACCGCCGTCAGCGCCAGCGCGGTGCCGACGACGTAGCTGGCGGCCCACTTGTAGCGCTCGATCCACTGCACACGACGCGCCACCGCGCCCGCAGCCGGCAGTATCGGCGGGAGCGCGTTCGAACTCGAACCGGCCAGCGCAAGCTCCGCCCACTCTTCGGGCAGCGCCAGCAGTTTCAGATAACTGCGCAGGAAACCCTTGAGGTACACCGGCGTTCCGATGCGATCACTGCGCCCCGACTCCAGGTCGGCAACCGTTGCCGACGGCAAATGCAGCTTGTGCGCGACCTCATCGAGTGCCAAAGGCACCGCCATCCGCGCGTGCTGCAAGCGCTGCCCCAGTTCGACCAGATCCAGCGTCGTGGCGCCGGAATTCTTCGTCGATGCGTCCATCTCTTGCTCCTGCATCACTCTCGCTGCTCCAGTGACCTGGCTTCCGGCGATCGGGAGAAGCCACTGTCGAGTCGTCGTCGGTAATCTTCCGCGCTGCGGGTGTCGCCCAGCGCCTGCTCGATCTGCATTCCCAGGTAAAGCGCCTGCGCACTAACCGGATTCTCCGCCTCGTAGCGCTGCAGAAATGCACGCGCCCGCAGGTGGTCGCCTCGGGCCAGCAACACGGATGCCATCGGCAACAGCGCGGCGCCGTAACCCGGCTTGCGATCCAGCGCTTCGCGCAAGTACGCTTCGGCCTGCTCCAGATTGCCGCCATCCTGTGCGCAAATGCCGGCATTGGTCAGCGCCACTTCCGGCGTCTTGTAGAACGGGTCCGACATCGCACGCCGGTACAGGGCCTCGGCTTCATCAAAACGTCGCTGCCGGCACAGGAAGCTGGCGTAGTTGTTGCTCATGTCGCCATCCTTGGGGCGCAGTTCGACCGCTCGCTTGTAATGCAGCTCGGCCTGAACGTACTCCTTGATGGTCTCGTTGAGGAAACCCGATACCGTGTGCGCCTGTGCCGAATAAGGGTCGAGTTCGAGTGCCCGCTTGAGCTTGTCGCGCGCGACCTCGAGGTTGCCACGCTTCAGGTACTCCTGGGCCAGTTGCACCTGCAGTTCAGCGGCCCGCTTGGAGTCGTCCGAGCTCTTTCCGAGGAAACTGCCTCCGGTGCCATCGGACGCGCACCCGGCGAGGGCGAGCATCGCGCACATCAGCAACCCGAGCAGTCGCGCGCTCATGCCCGCGCCTCCGCGACCAACGCCGCTCGTTCCCGGTGCTGACCGCTGCGTCGGGTGCGATCGAGCACATTGCCGACCAACTGACCACAGGCCGCGTCGATATCGTCGCCGCGCGTCCGCCGCACCGTTGCAATCAATCCGGCCTCCATCACGATGGTCTGGAAGCGCCGGATGGCTTCCTCGTCCGAGCGTTCGTAGCGCGTGCCCGGGAACGGGTTGAACGGAATCAGATTCAGCTTGCTCGGCAACCGCCGCAGCAGCTTCACCAATCCGCGTGCGTGCTCGGGTTGATCGTTGATGCCTTTCATCAGCGTGTACTCGAAAGTCACCGAAGCGCGCGGGCGATTGACCAGATAGCGCTGGCATGCTGCCATCAGTTCGGCGATCGGGTACTTCCTGTTCAACGGCACCAGCGTCTCGCGCAAGGCATCGGTGGGCGCATGCAGACTCACCGCGAGGCTGACGTCGCAGACTTCCGAGAGCTTGTCGATGCCCGGCACCAGTCCCGCAGTGCTCAGGGTGACGCGCTTGTTGGCGAGGCCGAAACCGAGGTCGTCGCGCATCAGGTTCATCGCCGGCACCACGGCATCGAAATTCAGCAGCGGCTCGCCCATGCCCATCATCACCACGTTGGACAGGCGCCGGTTTTCCTTGCGTTCGTGACCCAGCGCCTGCGCCGCGACCCACACCTGGCCGATGATCTCGGCGGTGGTGAGATTGCGATTGAATCCCTGGGTGGCGGTCGAGCAGAAGGTGCAGTTCAGCGAACAGCCGATCTGCGAGGACACGCACAGCGTTCCGCGCGTCGGCTCCGGGATGTAGACGGTCTCGACCGCATTACCACCCTCGAGTTCGATCAGCCACTTCGTGGTGCCGTCGCTGCTGACCTTCTGGAACAGCACCTTGGGTGCACGAATCTGCGCAGTGGCGTCGAGCTTGTCACGCAATTTCTTGCCGACATCGGTCATCGCCGAAAACTCGGTGACGCCGTGGTGGTAGATCCACTTGAGCAACTGATGCGCGCGATAGCGCTTCTCGCCGATCGACTCGAAGTAGTCTTCGAGACCGTGGCGATCCAGATTCATCAAGTTGATCAATGGCGTGGACACTTCCACCGCGGCCTCAGAAGTTGCCTTGCATCAACGCGACGCGACTTCGCTGGCGGCGAAGAAATAGGCAATCTCGACCGCCGCGGTCTCTGCTGCATCCGAACCGTGCACTGCATTGGCATCGATCGAGTCGGCGAAGTCGGCGCGGATGGTGCCCGGCGCCGCCTTCTTCGGATCGGTCGCGCCCATCAGTTCGCGGTGCCTGGCGATGGCATTCTCGCCTTCCAGCGCCTGGATCATCACCGGACCTGAAATCATGAACTTGACCAGGTCGTTGAAGAATCCGCGCTCGCGGTGCACGGCATAAAAGCCCTCGGCCTCGCGTTGGGACAACTGCTTCATCCGCGCGGCGACGACCTTCAGACCGGCCTTTTCGAAGCGGGAATAGATTTCACCGATGACGTTCTTGGCAACAGCGTCAGGCTTGATGATTGAAAGAGTGCGCTCGAGCGCCATGATGACGACTCCATGTCAGGTGGACGAAAGGGAAAGCTCCGTCGCACATCCCAGTGGGAAACGGCGGAAGATTAGCACGGAAGGCCCGCAAAATCGGGGACTTGTGCGGCAAATGTGTGGCGGAGTCTACCGAAATCAGCGCTTCTGCGGCAACGCAGCAGCGTCGAGCATTCACTCCAACGTCAGCCTGCGGTGCGGCCGCTTTTGCGTTGCCGCCCTCCATACGCGGGCGTATAGTCATTGCGCAAGCGCCAAAACTCGCCCAGTTGAACACTTCCGTTGGGTAACGGCGCTATCGTCGGGTTTCTCCCCCGTTGTCCACAAGCTTTCGAGGTCCACATGCCTGAGAACAAGCTACTCGTCCGCAAGGCTGCCGTGCTCGGCGCCGGCGTGATGGGCGCGCAGATCGCCGCTCATTTGGTCAACTCCGGCGTTCCCGCCGTGTTGTTCGAACTGCCCGCCAAGGAAGGCCCGCGCAATGGCCTGGTCGACAAGGCAATCGCCGGCCTCGCCAAGCTCAGCCCCTCGCCGCTCGGTACCAAGGGCGTCGCCGCCGAAATTGTCGGCGCCAACTATGACGATCATCTGGAATTGCTGCGCGACTGCGATCTGATCATCGAAGCGGTTGCCGAGCGCATGGACATCAAGCTGTCGCTGTACGGCAAGATCGCCCCCTACGTGAACGAGCGCGCGGTAGTCGCCAGCAACACCTCCGGCCTGTCGATCACCAAGCTCGCCGACGCGTTGCCGGAGTCGCTGAAGCCGCGCTTCTGCGGCATTCACTTCTTCAATCCGCCGCGTTACATGCACCTGGTCGAGTTGATTCCGACCACCAGCACCGATCCGGCGACGATGGACAATCTCGAGTCCTACGTCACCAGCACGCTGGGCAAGCGCGTCGTACGCGCCAAGGACACGCCGAACTTCATCGGCAACCGCATCGGCGTGTTCTCGATTGCGGCAACCATGTACCACACCGAGAAGTTCGGCCTCGGCTTCGACGCCGTCGATGCGTTGACCGGCCCGCTGATCGGTCGCCCGAAGAGCGCCACCTATCGCACCAGCGATGTGGTCGGCCTCGACACCATGGCGCACGTCATCAAGACCATGGACGACACGCTGCCGGACGATCCCTGGCACAAGTACTTCAAGGCACCGGAATGGCTCAAGGGCCTGATCGCTGCCGGTGCGCTGGGCGCCAAGACCGGTGCCGGGTTCTTCCGCAAGCCGGGCAAGGTGATCGAGGTCCTCGACATCGCCACCCAGACCTACAAGCCGGCCACCGCAGAAGCCAGCGCCGACGCCGAGGGCGCGCTGCGCCAGAAAGGCTGGGGCGCACGCCTCGCCGCGCTGCGCGCGTCCAGCGATCCGCAGGCGCAGTTCATGTGGTCGTGCTTCCGCGACACTTTCCACTACTGCGCCTATCAGCTCGAACACATCGCCGACAATGCGCGCGATGTCGACTTCGCGATCCGCTGGGGTTACGGCTGGGACCAGGGTCCGTTCGAGATCTGGCAGCAGGCGGGCTGGATGCAGGTGGCCAACTGGATCGCCGAGGACATCAAAGCCGGCAAGACCATGAGCGATGCGCCGCTGCCGGCATGGGTGTTTGCGCGCGGCGACGAGGGCGTACATGCGGCCGGCGGCTCCTACGCGCCGAGCAGCAACAGCCTGCGTCCGCGCTCAAGCTTGCCGGTGTATGCGCGCCAGTACTTCCCGGATGCGATCTACACCGAGTCCTTCGACCAGGGCACCACGATTTTCGAAACCGATGGTGTGCGCATGTGGCACCAGGGCGACGACATCGCGATTCTGTCGTTCAAGAGCAAGATGAACACCATCGGTGCCAGCGTGCTCGCCGGTGTCAATCGCGCCATCGACGAAGCGGAGAAGGGCTACAAGGCGTTGGTGATCTGGCAGACCGGCGAGCCGTTCTCGGCCGGCGCCGACCTCAAGGACGCGCTGCCGGTCGTCGCCGCGGGCAAGTGGGACGAGTTCGAACAGATCGTCGCCACCTTCCAGGCGACCAGTCAGCGCATCAAGTATTCGCTGGTGCCGGTGGTGTCGGCGGTGCGCGGCATGGCTTTCGGCGGCGGCTGTGAATTCCAGATGCACTCCGCGCGCACCGTGTTCGCGCTGGAAAGCTACATCGGCCTGGTCGAGGCCGGCGTCGGCCTGCTGCCGGCTGGCGGTGGCCTCAAGGAAATCGCGCTGCGCTCGTGGCAGAACGCGGTCGGCGGCGATGTCTTCGGGCAGGTGCAGACCTATTTCGAGACCATTGCGATGGCCAAGGTCGCCACCAGCGCGCTGGAGGCCAAGGAACTCAAGCTGGCACGCCCGAATGACGTGATCATCGGCAACAAGGATGAACTGCTGTACGTGGCCAAGAACGAAGCCCGCGCGCTGGCCGATTCCGGCTATCGCCCGCCGCTGCCGCCGCGCGCGATCAAGGTCGCCGGCGACGTCGGCATCGCCACCATCCGCGCGCTGCTGACCAATATGCAGTCGGGCGGCTTCATCTCCGAGCACGACGCCGAAGTCGCCACGCGCATCGCCACCGTGATGTGCGGCGGTGACGTCGAACGCGGCTCGGAAGTCGACGAGGAGTGGTTGCTGAACCTCGAGCGCAAGCACTTCGTGGCCCTCGCACAGATGCCGAAGACCCAGGCGCGCATTGCCTACATGATGCAGAACGGGAAGCCGCTGAGGAACTGACGAAGATCAGTGAGTAGTGAGTAGTGAATGGTGAGTAACAGCCGGCATTGCCGAAGTCTGTCGCTTCCCTCAAACCGCTCTCCTACTCACTACTCACTATTCACTACTCACTAAATTCACTGTCAAAGCGCGGCATCCAAGATCGCCGCGCCCTCCCCAACGGAGACAAACATATGCCCCGCCAGATCCAAGACGCCTACATCGTGTCCGCCGTGCGTTCGCCGGTGGGCAAGGCACCGAAGGGAATGTTCCGCAACACCCGTCCTGACGATTTGCTGGCGCACGTGCTGCGCGGCGCGGTCGCCGCGGCGCCGGGCATCGACGTCAAGCGCATCGACGACGCCATCGTTGGCTGCGCGATGCCGGAGGGCGAACAGGGCATGAACGTCGCCCGCATCGGCGTGCTGCTGGCCGGCTTGCCGAACACGGTGTCGGCGATGACTGTCAACCGCTTCTGTTCCTCCGGATCGCAGGCAGTGGCGCTGGCGGCCGACCGTATCCGCCTCGGCGAGTCCGACCTGATGCTCGCCGGAGGCACTGAGAGCATGTCGATGGTGCCGATGATGGGCAATCGACCGGCCTTCAATCCGGCCTTCTTCAAGGACGAGAACCTCGCCATCGCCTACGGCATGGGCATCACCGCCGAGAACGTCGCCAGCGAGTGGAATGTTTCACGCGAGGACCAGGACCAGTTCGCCTACGCCTCGCACCAGAAGGCGATCGCGGCGATCGAAGCCGGTCACTTCAAGGCCGAGATCCTGCCGTTCCTGCTCGACGATCATTACCCGGACCTCGCGACCCGCGGCTACCAGAACGACACCCGCAACATCGACACCGACGAAGGCCCGCGCAAGGACACGACGGTCGCCGCATTGGGCAAACTGCGCACGGTATTCAAGCAGGGCGGCAGCGTCACGGCTGGCAATTCATCGCAGATGAGCGATGGCGCCGGCGCGGTTCTGCTCGCCAGCGAACGTGCGATCAAGGAATTCGGTCTGACGCCGTTGGCGCGCTGGGTCGGTTACTCGGTCGCTGGCGTGCGCCCGGAAGTCATGGGCATCGGTCCGAAGGAAGCGATTCCGAAGGTCTGCCGCCAGACCGGCATCAACATCGGTGACATCGACTGGATCGAGCTCAATGAAGCCTTCGCTGCGCAGGCGCTGGCGGTGATGCGCGATTCCGGCCTCGACCCGAACAAGGTCAATCCGCTCGGCGGCGCCATCGCACTCGGACATCCGCTCGGCGCTACCGGGGCGATCCGCACCGCGACCATCGTGCATGGCTTGAAGCGCACGCAGAAGCGGTACGGCATGGTAACCATGTGCATCGGCACCGGCATGGGCTTTGCCGGGATCATCGAAAGGGTGTAGGGGACGGTTGTCGGTCGCGCTTTTCAGTATCCGGAAAATCGCCGTCTGTTTAACAAGAGCCCGCGCTTGCGGGCTCTTTCTTTTTCCGTTTTCCCTTTCCCGTTTTCCCGCTTCAGTACATCGCCATCATCACCAGCGTCCACGCCGCCAGACCCAGGCACACGGCGCCGAGGATGACCTTGAATGGGCCGAGTTTCGCGGCGCTGCGCTCGAGGTTGCGGGTGAAATCATTGCGGCCGGCCAGCGTCTTCACGACCGGCATGGCCAGGATCAGCGACAGCGCGGTGATCACCAGCGCAGTCGCCAACGCGATGAACATCATCAGCGGCGCCACGGCCATGGCGCCAATCGACAGTACCCAGTTGACCAGCAGCAGCACGCCCCAGATCAGGCCGACCAGCCCGACCCAGCCACCAATCCCTTCCAGCTGAGCCAGCGAACCCGACGCGTCCGGCCTGCGCTGACGCAGCCACGAAGCAATCCCGAGCAAGCCCAGGGCGATCAACAACAGCAAACTGACAATCCACATCGAAGTACTCCGGTGAAGGCAAGGATTCCCCGGGCGGATGTCGTGGACACTTCCCGCGCCGGAGCCTGACGACTGTAACGGGAAACGCCGCGGAAACCGGACATGCACGCAACTCAGTAGACTTGAAGCCATCCGCGACCCGTGCGTCGTGCCCTGCGGAAGACACTGATGCAAACACGCCTGCTGCTGACTTTGTGCCTGGCGGTCGCGCTGGCCGGGTGCGCCACCGCAACCGGCGAGCGCAAGGGCGGATCGCCGATCGACGACGACGCCATGGCTGGCATCGGCGCGACCGCATTCGACCAGCTTAAACTCAAAGGGAGTCTTGGCGCCGACTACGATTCACAAAGTTTCGCGCGCTGCGTCGCCGACCACCTGATCGCCGAGTTGCCGGCGGAAGACCAGAAGTTGCGCTGGGAAATCCTGGTGTTCGAGGATGCCGGCGCCGATGCCTACGCGCTGCCGGGCGGCAAGATCGGTGTGCACCGAGAAATGCTCGAAATCGTCGCCGACGAGAACCAGTTGGCGGCATTGATCGCCCACGAATTGGGACATCTCGGCCAGCGCCATTGCGCACATCGACTCGCGAGCGAGTTTTCGACCGAGTCCGCCGTCGCCGCGGTGCAGACCTTTCGCGGCGACCAGAGCCCACCGCAGACGCGCGCGGCATTTGCGCTGCTCGGCCTCGGCAACCGCGTGGGCACGCCGCGCCCGTATTCGCGCGCGCACGAAGTTGAAGCGGACAACGCCGCGCTGTCGTTGATGGCACGCGCGGGCTACGCGCCGACCGCAGCACCCGAATTGTGGCGGACGCTCGCCGAACAGCAGGGTGCGGTCGCCTGGCTCGCCACCCATCCCGACCCCGAGCGCCACGTCAAAGTGCTCGAAGACGACCTCGATGCGGCCGTCATCGAGTTCAACCACGCGCGCGCCAATGGCAGGCAACCGCGCTGCCGCTGAACGGGATCGGCCGTAACTATTCGGTGAACTTGCGTATTGCCAGTCCCACGCGGATGCGCGGAC
>JAIMJQ010000038.1 GCA_020693165.1 Xanthomonas sp.
CAGCTCGGCCGCCTGGTCGATGACCTGCATCATCGGCTTGGCGCACCCACGCCGAGCAGCGCGGTGGGCGCCGATCTCGGCGAGTTGCGACGACAGATCGCCAGCGCACGCCAACACACGCAGAGCTGGATCGACGACTTCACCGACTACGCGCGCGAGTCTTTCGATCTCAACGAACGCATTTTTCAGGCGGCGTCGCTTACCCGCCTGCGTCCGTTCCGCGACCTGGTGCTCGGCTATCCGCGGATGGTGCGCGATCTGGCGCGGCAACTCGGCAAGCGCGCGCGCCTGACCATCGTCGGCGAGGGCCTCGAGGTCGACCGCGACGTCCTGGAGAAGCTCGATGCGCCGCTGACGCATTTGCTGCGCAACGCGCTCGACCATGGCCTCGAGCCGATCGCCGCACGCGTCGCCGCAGGAAAGTCCGAAGAGGGACAACTGCGCATCTGGGCCACGCACCGCGCCGGCATGCTGGCGATCGACATCAGCGACGACGGCGCCGGCATCGACCTCGCACGGGTGCGCGCACGTCTGATCGACAGTGGGCGGGTGAGCGCCGACGCTGCCGCTGCGCTTTCGGAACAGGCGTTGCGCGAGCACCTGTTCGCGCCCGGCTTCACCACCCGCTCCGAAGTGACCGAGGTGTCCGGCCGTGGCGTCGGCCTCGACGTGGTGCGCGAGAGCATCGAACGCCTCGATGGCAGCGTGCGCCTGACCACGCGCGCCGGCCACGGCACCACCTTCCATCTGCTGGTGCCGATCTCCCGCGCGGTCACGCGCGCGCTCGCGGTGCGCAGCGCCGGCGAGGTCTACGCCTTTCCGTCGCTACGCATCGACCGCGTGGTGCGCGGCGAACGTACCGACGTGGTGTCCGAGGAGGGACTGCAATACCTGCCGCTGGCGGGTCGCAACATTGGCCTGGTGCCGTTGGCCGAACTGCTCGATCTCGGCATCACCCGCAGCCATGGCGAACGCCTCGACGTCGTGGTGGTCGAACATCAGGGGCGCCTGGTCGGCTTCGTCGTCGACGAGTTTCTCGGCGAATACGATCTGGCGACGCGGCCCCTCGATGCCCGCCTCGGTCGCGTCGCCGATGTCGGCGCGATTGCCCTGCTGACCGATGGCACGCCGGTGGTGCTGCTCGATGTCGACGACCTGATGCGCAGCGCACTGGGACGCGAACGTGCCAGCCTGTCGGCCACCAGCGACGCCGGACCGGGCGATAGCGGACGACGCAAGCGCGTGCTGGTGGTCGACGATTCGATCTCGGTGCGCGAACTGGAGCGTCAGTTGCTGGCCGGCCGCGGATTCGAAGTCGAAGTCGCCGTCGACGGCGTCGATGCCTGGACCCGGCTGCGCGACGAGAGCTTCGACCTTCTGATCACCGACGTCGACATGCCGCGAATGAACGGGATCGAGCTGACGCGTTCGATCAAGCAGGATCCGCGGCTGCGCGCGCTGCCGGTGGTGATCGTGTCCTATCGCGACCGTCCGGAGGACCGCCGCCGCGGACTCGAGGCACGCGCAGACAGCTATCTGACCAAGTCCGATTTCCAGGACGAGAGCTTCCTCAAGCTGGTGCATCAGTTGATCGGACCCGCGCAGGCGGCGTCATGAGAATCGCCCTCGCCCATCCGCAACGTCTGGTTCGCGAAGCCGTTCGCCGCGCGCTGATGCAGGCCGATCTGCCGCTGATCTGGACCGCCACCGACGCCCGCGAGCTGGAACGCCTGCGCCGCCGCGATCCGCCCGACCTGCTGTTGCTCGACGCGACACTGGTCGGTGATGCCGCCACCCAGCTGGCGCTCGATGGTTGCCCCTGGTTCGTGCTTGCCGCTGACGATCGCGCAGCGGGCGTCTACGAAGCGCTCAGTGCCGGTGCGCTCGGGCACCTGCAGCCGCCGCAGCTGGAAGCCGACGGCGAACTGGTCGGCGCCAACCGCCTGCTGACGCGCATCCGCCGCGTGCAAACGCTGATCGGCGGTCCAGTGCATCGCCCTGCCCCGTCGGCAGCCGCCACAAACTCACGCGTCGCCACGGTGCCGATCATCGCGCTGGGGGCGTCCACCGGCGGTCCGCAGGCGCTCGCGCAGGTGCTCGCCGGTCTGCCGGCTGGGCTCGACGCCGCCGTCATCGTCGTCCAGCACATCGACGGCGAGTTCGCCAGTGGTCTGGTCGAATGGCTGGCGTCGAACACATTGCTGCCGGTCGGACTGGCGCAACCAGGGGAAAGCCTGACGGCTGGTCGCGTCTATGTCGGCGCCGCCGAGGGGCATCTGGTGCTGCTGACCTCGCAGCAGTTGACCTACCAACCTGCCCAGCGCGGCGATTTGCATGTGCCGAGCATCGATGTCCTGTTCTGCAGCCTCGCCGAGCGCGCCCCACCGGGCGCCGCGGCGTTGCTGACCGGCATGGGTAGCGACGGCGCGCGCGGACTGCTGCAGATGCGCCAGGCCGGCTGGTTCACTGCTGCCCAGGACGAAGGCAGTTGCGCGGTGTATGGCATGCCGCGCGCAGCGCAGGAATGCGGCGCCGTGCAGCAAGCGCTGCCGCCGAGCGCAATCGGGCCGGCGCTGGCGCGCCACATCGCTTCCGGCAACCGCATCCTGCGGGGCACCCGTTGAGTACCATCCGCGTGCTCATCGTCGACGACCAGCCAGTGATCATCGCTGCGCTGCGACAGATGCTGGCCGCCGAATCCGATCTTGAATTGCACAGCGTCAACGACCCCACCGAGGCTGTGGCGCGGGCGCAGTTGGTCGAGCCCGCGGTGATCCTGCAGGACCTGGTCATGGATGGCCTCGACGGCATCACCCTGCTGAAGCGCTATCGAGCCCATCCGAGCCTGACCGATGTCCCGGTGGTGATGCTCTCGGCAGCGGACGAACCTGCAACCAAGGTCGAGGCGTTCCGCTGGGGCGCCAACGACTATGTGGTCAAGTTGCCGAGTGCGCTGGAACTCGCGGCGCGCATCCGTCACCACGGTCGCGCTTACCACAACGCCCGCCAGCGCGAGCTCGCTTTCCAGGCATTGCTCGAGAGCCGCATGGCGCTGGAGCAGCGCCAGGCCGAGATCGAACGGCAGAAGACGCAACTGCAGGCGCAGGCGCTGCAACTGGAAGCGGTCAACCGCGAGCTCGCCGATTCCGCACTGTCGGATGCGCTGACCGGCTTGCGCAACCGTCGCTACCTGCGGGTCTTCCTCGATCGCGAGCCAGCGCCAGGCAACTGGCCTGAGCCGGGCGAGCGCCGACGGCCGCAGGCATCCGAACAGCTCACCTACATTCAGTTCGACCTCGATCACTTCAAGCAGATCAACGACCGCTACGGCCACGACGTCGGCGACGCCGTGCTGGTCGAAGTTGCCAATCGCCTGCGGCGCACGCTGCGCTCCACCGACGCCGCCATGCGCTGGGGCGGCGAGGAGTTTCTGGTGGTGGCGCGCGGACTGGATGCCGAAGGGTCCAAGGTGCTTGCCGGACGCATCTTGCGCGCGATCGCCGAAACCCCGGTGACATTGCCCGGACACGACCCGCTGTACGTCACCATCTCGCTCGGCTTCACGCCATGGCCGTGGATGCTCGAACTGCACGCGGGCAGCGCGCCGACGCATGACGAACATCTGGCCATCGCACTCGCCGATGCCGGCACCTACCTCGCCAAACTGGACGGCCGCAACCGCGCCTTCGGCGTGTTCCCAGGCCCCGATCCCGATTTCCACCTGCGCTTGGCCGACATCAACCTCGGCCCCGGCGTGCTGCGACCCGAAGATGGCAAGGGCGTGAAACTGGTGACCTGGGCTGGGCCGTCGCGTTGACGGTTGCAGCCGCGAGGCGGAACGCGCCGGTCCAGCAGCGACGTGGACGTCGCGCCTACAGCAAAAACAGCGTCCCCAACCCGAGGAACGCCAGAAACCCGACCACGTCGGTCACCGTGGTCAACACCACGCCGCCGGCGAGCGCCGGATCGACGGCAAAGCGCTTGAGCAGCAGCGGAATCAATACGCCCGAAAACGCCGCCGCCAGCAGATTGATCACGATCGCCGCACCGATCACCACCGAGATGCGCCAGTCGCCGAACCAGGCCCACGCCACCAATGCCACGACCACCGCCCACAGCAGGCCATTCAAGCCTCCGATGGCCATCTCGCGCTTCAGCAGATCGCGCGCGTTGTCCCAGCTCACCTGGCCGAGCGCCAGCCCGCGCACGATCAGCGTCAGCGTCTGAGTGCCCGCCACTCCGCCCATGCTGGCGACCACCGGCATCAGCACGGCCAAGGCGACGATCTGTTCCAGCGTCGCCTCGAACTTGCCGATCACCGCTGCCGCCAGGAATGCCGTCAGCAGGTTGATGCCGAGCCAGATCGCGCGGCGGCGGCTGGCTGCGGCCACCGGCGCGAACATGTCCTCTTCCTCGTTCAGGCCGGCCATCGACATCAAATCGTGCTCGGCACGATCGCGCACCAGGTCGATGACGTCATCGACGGTGATGCGGCCCACCAGGCGGTTGTCGGCATCGACCACCGGGGCCGACACGTAGCGATGGTTCTCGAACTCCTCGGCGACATGGTCGAGCGTCGCGCTGGCGCGGATCGCCGGCTGCGAGTCGTCGACGATCTCGGCAATGATGCGATCGGGGTCGCTGATCAACAGCCCGGTCAACGCCACGCGGCCCAGATAGCGGCTGTTGCGGTTGACCACGAACAGGTGATCGGTGTGCTCCGGCAGTTCGCCGCGCATGCGCAGAAAGCGCAGCACCACGTCGACGGCGACGTCGGCGCGAACCGTGACCACATCGGTGTTCATCAGTCGCCCGGCGCTTTCCTCCGGGTACGACAGCACCTGTTCCAACCGATCGCGGTGCTCGCGGTCCATGCCGCGCAGCAATTCTTCGATCAGTTGCTGCGGCAGGTCGTCGACCAGGTCGGCAAGATCGTCGACATCGAGGGTATTCAGCGCCGAGCGCAATTCCTCGTTGTCCATCTCGGCCAGCAGGCCGTCGCGGACCTCGTCGGCGACGTGGACCAGCACTTCGCCATCGTCATCCGGATCGACCAGCCCCCAGACCACGCTGCGCTTGGCCGGTGGCAGCGACTCCAGCACGCGCGCAATCTCGCCCGGCGTCAGTGTATCCAGCATGCGCTTGACCGGCGCCAGCCGACCACTGGCAAGCGCTTCCGACAGCAGGCGCAGTTGCCGCGTCTTGCGATCGTAACGCTCGCTCTCGCTCATGCCCGCTCCTCACCGATGACGCGCCCGCGCAGCATACGGAAGCCCGTGTGGACAGAGTGCTCGGCAAACGCCCATCGCGCCGGCCAACTGCGATAACGCCCGCGCTTTGTCATGCCGCGTGGTCACGACGAACGCGCATTTCTCACAGCGGCGGGAGAAATGCGGGCCAATCCCGTGGAAGCGACCTCGAGTCGCGATCGCTGGTCGCAAGGCCAGGGAACCTCTGCTTCTTTACAGCGACGCCTCCCTCCCCCAGGATTCCAGCGAATTCAAGGAGACCCGAGCCGGTGCTGTTCGAGCGCGTGTTCCTGCCGTACTTCCGCCATGCCGCCGGGCGCGCGATGAACTTCGACGCGGGTCCGGCGCAAGTGCCGGTCCCGCCGCCGGACGGTCGCGCCTTCCTCTACATCCACATCCCCTTCTGCGTCTCGCTGTGCCCGTTCTGTTCGTTCCATCGGGTGGTCTTTCGCCAGAACAAGGCGGCGCGCTACTTCGCCGCGTTGCGCCGCGAAATCGTCGCCTACCGCGACGCCGGCTTTCGCTTCACCGGCGTGTATGTCGGCGGCGGCACGCCGACCGTCGCTGCCGACGAACTGGCGGAAACCCTGACGCTGGTCAACCAGTCCTTCCCGGTCCGGGAGATTTCGGTCGAAACCAATCCGAGCGACCTGACCGAGCCCGTCCTCGACATGCTGGTGCAGGCCGGCGTGAATCGCCTGTCGGTCGGCGTACAGAGTTTCGACGACGGCTTGCTGCGGGAAATGGAGCGCCACGACAAGTACGGCAGCGGTGCGCAGATCCTCGAACATCTCGAACGGGCGCGCGGCCGCTTCACCACGCTCAACGTGGACATGATCTTCAACCTGCCACACCAGACGGCAGAGATCCTCGAGCGCGACCTCGATACGGTGCTCGCCTCGGCGGCGAATCAGGTGTCGTTCTACCCGCTGATGACCAGCGACAGCGTGCGCCGCAAGATGACGGCGCGGATGGGCCTGCTCGACCGTCGCCGTGTTCGCGATGACTACCTGCGCATCCTCGAACGTCTGCGCGGCGAGTTCAGGCCCTCTTCCGCCTGGTGCTTCTCGCGCGGCGAAAGCCGGGGCGTCGATGAATACATCGTCGACGGCGGCGACTACGTGGGCGTCGGCAGCGGCGCCTTCAGCTATGTCGATGGCGTCATGTACTCCACGACCTTCTCGTTGAACGTCTACCAGGAATTGATTTCGAACGGCGATTCCGCGATCACTCGCAGCCGCCATTTGCCGACGCGCGAACGCCATCGCTACGAGATGCTGCTGAAACTGTTCGGTCTGCGCATGGACCGCGCGTGGATGCGCGAACGCTTCGGCCCCCGATATGAAGCGAGCATGGCGCTCGAACTCACCGCGCTGCGACTTGCCGGCGCGCTGCGCAAGGACGAGCGCGGCTACGCGCTGACCGAGCGCGGCATGTACCTGTGGGTGCTGCAGATGTCGGCATTCTTCGAGTCGGTGAACGCGTTCCGCGAGCAGATGCGCGCCAACATCCACTCGGAACTCGACCAAGGCCAAGATGCGGAGACAGCCGTGGTCGCGCTGTCACGCGCGGCGCGCCCCGCTGAACGCTCGCAGTAGGCACTGAGCCAGCGCAGTCCTCATCGGCATCAATTTTCCTCTATCCTCGCAGGATCTGCGGCACCGCCACCAAGAGACACGACCATGACGACTTCACGTGCGCTTGCGGCCAGCGCTTTGTTTTGTGCAGTTTTTGCAGTTGCGACGGTGCAGCCGGTCTTCGCCGCTGGCGCGGCGAACCCGCAGACCGAGGGCAACGACAGCGCGGCGGCCGAAATGAGCGGAACGCCGAGCGCCACCCTCGAAGTGGCCTCCGAGGAGATGCGCCTGATCATGGGCGGTACCGCCGGCAAGGGAACCCTGCACTTCAAAGACACCGACTACGCGTTCACCTACAAGAGCGCGAGCGCGGGCTTCGGCGCCAAGATAGTTCAGGAAATGAGCGCCACCGGCGAAGTGTTCAATTTGACGAAGATCGAAGATTTCGAGGGCGATTACGCTGCCGTGAGCAAGGCTGCTTTGGCCGGCGAAAGCGCCGTGGAGGCAACCTACAAGAACGACAAGGGCGTCGTGCTCAACTTGAAAGGAACGATCAAGGGCGCCGGACTCAGCCTGGGCGGCGGCATTGCGACGGTCAAACTCGTCAAGTAGCCGGGCGCTCTTCACTCGAAACCGTCGACCAGCAGAATGTCGACGTCGCTCAGCGCCTGCCGGTGGAACGACCAGAACCCGTCGCCCAGGGTATTGATGATCGCCGGCACCGAGTGACCCACGTTCGGCACCTCGATGTAGTCGTGGCCAATGCCCAGTGCATCGAGGTGGGCCTGGAAATCCCGGTTTGGACCGAGGGTGAAATCGAGCGCGCCGATGACCTGCCGCAAGCGGTAGCCCGGCGCCGGCGGGTACTGCTCGGCCAGCCGCCACGGGCTGCGAGACTCGAAGACGGCCGGACTGTTGCCATAGACCTCGGCGAGGATGCGCTGGCGCACCTCGATCGGCTGCAGGTTCGGATCGTCGATGAGGAAATCGAGCTGTAACGGCCCCGCGCCCAGCATCGAGGCTGCCGCGAAGCGATCCGGGTACAGCAACGCGAAGCGCGCCGCGCCATAGCCGCCCATGCTGAAGCCCTCGATCAGTCGCGCCTGCGCCTGAGGCAGCGTGCGAAAGCGCGCATCGACCTCAGGCAGCAGGTCGTCGACGACCATCGATTCCACCGGCTGCAGTCCGCTTTCGGCGTTGCACCACATGCCCTGCGGAAGCCCATTGGCGAACACCACGATCAATGGCGGAATGCGCCCGGCATCGATCGCTGCATCGAAATACCCCGAAACCGGCGCGATACCGGTCAGCACGCTGTTGCTGCCGTGCAGCCAGTAGAGCACCGGGAAACGTCGCTGCGGCTGCGTGGCGTAGGCGTCCGGCAGGTAAATGTGATAACTCACCGGCGCGCCGACGGCAGCGCTGAAAAAGACCTGTTGCGAGACATTCGGCGCCGCGACCGGCGTGGTGACCCAGACTGGCGCGTCGCCCGCCGAGGCGCTGGCCGCCATTCCACCAGTCGCCAGCGCCAAAGCGCCGAGCAGCGTCCGAAATAAAGCAACGATGTTCGCGATCGAAGTCATGGATACCGCCCCGAATCCCGGGCATGCGCATCTTCAAAACGCGCACCCCTCAAGATGGTTGACGTCGCACAATGTCGGCCGACGCCTCTCAGTACTCACCCGCCCCAAGTAACTGCCCAAACACATTGGTCCCGGCGCCTCTGACCGCGGGCAACCGATCAGCATGCACATCCGCACAAACCACATGCACGAGGGTGGCCTGTCCATGGGCCTCGGGTAGTTCGAGGTGCGTATCCACCGACGCGCAGAGCTCGTCTGACCATGGATAGATCAGCACGAGATCGCTGCAGCGATACGCGGCGGCGTACGCGTACATCTGCAGCAGGTCATCGTTGCCGGGGCGCAGGCGGCCGGCGTCGTCGGTGGCGATCAGTTTCCACTTGGTGTCGCCGATCGCCAGCAGCCGATCACCCGCCCGCAGGGTGAGGTCGGGTCGCAGGGTGAAGATCTGGCCGGACTTGCCACCGCCATGGACCGTGGCGAACCTGCGGCTGGTTTCCTGGGTGTCGATGGTCAATCCGGTATGCGCTGACCTGCGGCGCAGCACGGCGGCGATCGATGACTCGAACAACCGGTTCATGTCGAACAACAAGGACGGCGCTTCATTTTTGCCTGCGCGCAGCGAAGGGGCCAGCAGGGCGATGATCCAGCGCGCCCATTCGATCGCGGTGCGGTAGCGCTCGGCCTTGCGGTCGAACACCAGGCGATCGGTTTCGACGGCAGCCAGGCGCGTGTCGTCGACCTCGTCGAACAGCGCCATCAGTTCGATCCAGCGGCGGTTGAGTCCGATGCTGTGAATCCAGGGGTGTGTGACGCGGATGGCGCGCTTCAGCGTGCGATGCCAGGTGTGGTCGATGGTCAACTCGTCAAAGGTGCAGGCGATGCGGTCGGGGCGATTGGCGTTGGCGGCCAGTTGCCTTGTCGATCAGGCGGAACTACTCTTGGCAAAGATTGCCAAAGGGGGTCTGTATGGCCACTACAATGAACGTGTCGCTGCCCGAACCGCTGAAGGATTTCGTAGATGAGCAGGTCAAGCGCGGTGGCTACAGCAGTACCTCGGATTACGTTCGCCAGTTGATTCGCGAGCATCGGGCGCGGGTGGACGCCGACGAGATTCGTCAGCGCATCGCGCAGGGGGTTGCGGCCACAGTTCAGCCGGCGGCCGACCGGCCGAAATCATGGGCCGACTTTTTCGCAAAGGCGCCGCCGGTGAGTGACAATTTCCTCGCCGAGCGCATTGATCCGCCGATGCAGGATCGGGCGCCTTTCTGATGGCGCTGTATCTGCTCGACACCGACATCAGCTCCTACCTGATCCGCAAACGGCCGGTCGCAGTGCAGGCGCGAATGGACGCGGTTCCGCTGAGCCAGCAAGTGATCTCCGTTGTGACCTACGCCGAGATCATGTTTGGCCTGCATCGCAATCCTTCCGAGAACAACGAGCGAGCCGCGGCACTGTTCTTTGCCACCGTCGGCGCCGTGCTGGACTGGAACCGTGCCGCGGCGGATGCCTATGCCGTGTTGCGCTCGACGCTGGAGTCCATGGGCCGGCCGATCGGCAGCATGGACACCCTGATCGCGGCCCACGCGCTTAGCCTGGGGGCCGTTCTGGTCACCAACAATGTCCGGCATTTCAGCCAGGTGCCCAACCTCGCAATCGAGAACTGGGCCGCATGAACTGAGCAAGGCGAAATCCGCGGCGCCAAGTTCGGCAACCCGCGCAACGGCCTGCGGCTCGCCGCGCCACCGGTAACTTGGCCACCCTCCACTTCGTACCAACATGCACACGTTCCTTCGCCCAAGGCCCTGGGACGTGGCAGCGCCGCAGTCGCCAAAAGCCTGCGGCATTTCCCTTCGTGTTAACGACCCGCGGTATCGGATGCGTGATCATCTGTCTCGACTTGGAGGCCGTCTGGCGTCAACATGGCGCCAGCTATCGGGACACGAACATGGCGCAGCAGCGACTCGAACTGGTGTTGGATGATGTGGTCGACGGCCAGCCCGTCCGGCCGGCGTCCATGCCCGTGGTGAGCGAATCTCCGACCGAGCCAGCTGGATGCCAGCAGTCCTTCGATCCAGCCGCATTTGCAGCCATGGTCGCCAAGGGGCGCCAGGCCTGGGCCGATGTCCCCGACGCCAGCCAATGGGTCGAGGATCAACGAGGCGCAGCGTGACGGCTTCCTTCAGATCGGACATGCTGCCTGGAATGACTGTCCCCAAGTAGCCGCGGAGTAGGTAAATGGGCTGAGGCACTTCATATGCTGCAGGCAACCAAGGCCGCCCTTCGTCGGTTGACCTGGATAACAAATTTCTCTGCAAGTTACTGAAGTATATTGAAATGTATGTCTTCCTAAGGATTGTTATCCACGTCCTCGGATAACAAGTCGATTCCCTGAGAACCTTCGTCGGTCGTCGGCTTCCGATAGACCATATTGCGTTTGCCTCGGGTGGGGTCGGTGACCAACAAGCCCTGCTCGACCCATCGCTTGATCTGTTTGGAAGCATGCAATGTGTCGAGTCCGGCGATCGCGCAGAGGTCGGAGTTGGCGATTGGTCCGTTGCGGTCGATCCAATCGCTTACCTGCTCCCAGACTGGCGGCTGTTCCTCATTGCAAGGCAACAACACAACCGCACCGCGTGCACCGTGCTGCCTCGATCCGGCGCGTCGGCTGACTCAGGCGCAGCAGGTAGTGTGACCACCGATGATCACAGGGCCGCCGACGTGGCGCGCCCGCTTGTGGTGCCGTTGCCAGAACGATCTTCATGGTGCGCCCCTTCCTTTGTGGTGAGCTTGAAATTAGTGTCGTTGTGCTGGTTGGCGCGGCAGTGCCTCGCCACGCGGGCCGGAGGACGTCGGTGCGTGTCGCTGACTGCTGGCGTCGTGGGTAGCGATTCCGGTCAGTTGCCCACATCGAATCGGTAGACTCAGGGTCAGAGTCCAGGATGATCCTTCGTGTACACAGCACCGCAACTTAGCTATCTGGCGCACTGGCTGACGCGTCAGGGGCCGGCAGAGGCGGCTCTCTTGACCACCGCGGCCCAGTCGCGCGTCGATCTGAACCCGCATCAGGTCGAGGCGGCACTGTTCGCTCTGCGCGGAACTGAGCGCAGCAGCGCCTTTTCGAAGGGCGTGCTGCTTGCGGATGAGGTTGGCCTCGGCAAGACCATCGAAGCGGGCTTGGTCCTTGCTCAACACTGGGCCGCCAAGCGCAGACGCTTGTTGCTGGTGGTCCCGGCTAGCTTGCGCAAGCAATGGCAACTGGAGCTGGTCGACAAATTCTTGCTGCCGAGCAAGGTCATCGACGCGCAGACGGCCAAGTCCATGTCCGGCTGTCCGTTCGAACAAGACGCCATCGTAATTGTCAGCTATGAGTACGCCGCGCGGCGCAGCAAGGACCTCGCGGAGATCGACTGGCATCTCGTGGTGTTCGATGAAGCCCACCGCCTCCGCAGTCTGCATCGTGACGCGGCGCGCGCGATGCAGCTACTCGCTGCACTGGGGCACCGGCAGAAGATCCTTCTGACTGCCACACCCTTCCAGAACTCGCTAGTCGAACTCTGGTCGCTGGTGCATTTCATTGACCAGGACTACTTCGGCGACCGCAAGTCCTTTGAGCTGCAGTACCGCGGTCGCAACGTCTCCGCGGAACGGTTGGCCGACCTCGGCAAGCGGATGAAGCCGATCTGCCAACGCATGCTACGTCGGCAAGTAGCTGCGGATGGACAGATCAAGTTCACGCGACGGTATGCGATGACCTTGGACTTTTCGCCGACCCCCGAAGAAGCCGAACTGTACCGAAGGGTATCGGAATGGCTGCAAGACCTCAGTTCGATTGCTTTCCCGAGCAACGGTCGGCACTTGGTGACGCTGGTGATCCGCAAGATCCTCGCCTCCAGCAGCTTCGCAATCGAGGAGACGCTGAATACCGTCATCGCTCGACTGGAGAAACGCGAACAGCTCGCGATCGAGGATCTGGTCCCGATAGAAGCCAGTGTCGACGCCGAAGGTGATAGTGATGAAGCGGCGAATGCGCATGTCGACGATGTCCAGCGACTGCAGGCCGAACTGGCTGAGATCAAGAACTACCGGGCATTGGCTGGGCGAATCGAGCGCAATGCAAAGGGTGACGCCCTCTTGACTGCGCTGCAGCGTGCGTTCGCCAACAACGAGGCCCTGCCCGGCTCCGCGCGAAAGGCCGTGATCTTTACCGAGTCAGTCCGCACGCAGAGCTACCTGAAGACCTTGCTGGAGGCAAACGGGTACGCCAGTCAAGTGGTGCTGCTCAATGGACAGAATAGCGACCCTTCTTCGCGGGCGATCTATCAGTCGTGGAAAGACCGGCATCGCGGCAGCGCTCGCATCTCTGGCAGCCAGACCGCCGACATGAAAGCGGCGATCGTCGAAGCCTTCAAGGACGAGGCCGAGATCCTCATCGCCACCGAGTCTGGCGCTGAGGGCATCAATCTCCAGTTTTGCCAGATTCTGGTGAACTACGACCTGCCTTGGAATCCGCAACGCATCGAACAGCGCATTGGTCGGGTCCACCGCTACGGCCAGAAGTGCGACGTTTTCGTCGTCAACTTTGTCAACACCGAGAATCAGGTGGACCGGCTGGTCTACGAAATCCTGTCCAAAAAGCTACGCCTCTTCGAAGGCGTCTTTGGCGCCAGCGACGAGGTCCTCGGCGCGATTGAAGCAGGCGTTGATCTGGAGCGGCGCATCAACGAAATCCTCGAACGCCGACGTGGAGAAGTCGAAATTGCAGCCGCGTTTGAGGAACTTCGAAACGAGCTTGACGAGATCATTCAGGCGGTCGAAGCGCAAACCCGCGAAAAGGTGCTCACCGGATTCGATCACGATGTGCAACGGTTGCTGCACGATCGACGCAGCAACACGGCACTTGGCTTGGACGAGCGGCAGTTGCATTGGCTTGCCTTCACAAAAGGCGCACTCGGCGCAAGCGTCGATGACGCTGCTGGCGCGCCAGTGATCGCCATCGACGGGCGTCGCTATGCCACCGATTGGGCGCACGCGGCGAGCAGCGAAGTCGATCTTATACGTGTCGACCAATCGCCGTTCGTTGAAGCGCTGCAGCACTGGCGTGAACACGCAATCACGCCGGTTCGCCTCAAGTTGGCCTGCAACCAGCTTGCACACAAGTTTGTGGATCTGGACGCACTGAAGGGCCAATCCGGCGTGTTGCAGTGTCGCCGCCTGAACGCTTCCACCTTTGATGCGGGCGAGTATCTGTTGATTGCTGCCTGTACAACATCTGGCGAGCCGATCAATGAAGAAACGGCCAGACGCTTGCTTTTGGTGCCGGCCGAGGAGGCACCCATCGTGGGACTTGGCTCCAGTGCCACCACGGCTTTGAGTGAACAGCTACTCCAGCGGCAGTTGGCGCAACTTGACGCACAGAATCGCCATTGGTTCGATCAAGAAAGCGATCGGCTGGATCGCTGGGGTGAGGATCAGAACGCGGCACGTGAGATCAAGGTCAAGGAACTGGAGCGTCAACTCAAGGAAGCCCGCAGGGCGATGCGTGCCACGGAGGCATTTGAAGACCGGGTGGCGATCAAGCGTGAGATTGCACGCCTGGAGTCCGACCGGGATCAGGCGATGGTCGACTTCTATGCAGAAAAGAAGCGCATTGGTCAGCAGGTCGACGCGCTGGTGGATGACGCCCTGATGCGCCTGAAGTTCAAACCTGAGGTCAATGTGTTGTTCACTGTTGAATGGGAGCTCTGCCCGTGAGTGAGGATCGGCGCGCGCGAATGACGCGGGATGTGATCGCTGCCATACGCCTGGGCGAGGACACCGGCTGCGATTTCAAGGCTGTTCATATTCAGGGCAAGCAGGTTTTTGCACGCAACGATGACGTTGCCGACGATCTCGCGGCATTCGCCAATGGCCGTGGCGGCAGGCTGATCCTAGGCGTCGACGACAAGACTCGCGAGGTGCAAGGCATCGCTGTCGACGATCTCGACCGCATCGAACAGGTCTTGCGCGAGATCGCCAGGGACAAGATTGATCCAATGGTCCACATGGAGACCTGGCGGCTGGAAGTGCCCGACACCGCAGGAATCCTGAAGGCCGTGCTGGTGGTTGACGTTCCGAAATCGCTCTTCGTGCATCGCTCGCCCGGCGGTTATCGCAAACGCTTCGGCGCCAGCCAGCGCGTGTTGAAGGGCGATGAGCTGTTGCGATTGATGCAACAGCGCAACCAATCTCGGAGCGTTGGCTTCGACGAACTCACGGTTCCGCAGTCCGCGGCTGCAGATCTGGATGCCCAGCTTGCCGCGCGCTTCGTACGCGATCCGAGCGACCCGGCCGCCCATCGCAAACTGCGCCTTATTGCGACCGATGAGGACGGTAACGAAAGGCTGTCGGTGGCCGCGGTTTTGCTGTGCACGCACAGCCCGCAATCACACCTTCCCGGCGCCTACATCCAATGCGTGCATTACCCGACCATTAGTCGGGCAGAGGGCGGCCAACTGGATGCGTTTGACGCCGTTGGGCCCTTGAATCAGCAGATCGACGAAGCCTATGCGTGGGTCTTGAAACGGATGAGCACGCCCGCGAGCAAGAAGCCATGGCGCAACGAGACGCCACAGTTCGACCGCCTGGCCCTATTCGAGGCAATCGTCAATGCCGTGGTGCATAGGGACTACTCGATCCGAGGCAGCCACATTCGCTTGCACCTTTTCCCCGATCGCCTGGAACTGTATTCCCCCGGCGGACTGGCCAACACGCTAACCGTGGACGCGCTGGAGTCGCGCCAATACGTCCGCAACGACTTGATTGCCTCGCTACTCGGGCGCATCGGCGTCCCTGAGCGCGAAGGACTCGGCCTACGCAAGTACCTTGAGCGGCGCGGCGATGGTGTACCCATCATTCTGGAACGCAGCGAAGCCCTTGCAGGCCGGCGACCGGAGTATCAGTTGATCGACGACGCCGAGCTGAAGCTCACGATCTACGCAGCGGCACCTGAGAACATCGACGCATGAGCACGCGCAACCGTCTCGAACTGACCTGGGTGGGCAAGGATCAGCGCCCGCGCTTGGAACCACGCATACTGCTCGAAGACCCAGCGCTGAGTTATCACGCGCCGGCACGTCGGGGCGACGCCGATCAGTTCGACAATCTGTTGATCCATGGCGATAACTTGCTGGCGCTAAAGGCGCTGGACACCGAGTACGCAGGGAGGGTCAAATGCATTTGTATTGATCCGCCATACAACACCGGCAGCGCATTCACGCATTACGACGACGGCTTGGAGCACTCGCTTTGGTTGTCGATGATGCGGGATCGCTTAGAAATACTGCGCCGACTATTACGCGAGGACGGGTCGATTTGGATCACGATTGACGATCGAGAAATGCCTTACCTTAGGATATTACTGGATGAGGTTTTTGGTCGCAGTTCCTTCGTCGCACAAAATATATGGCAGAAGCGCTATTCGCGAGACAATAATTCTGCCATAGGCGATGTCCATGACTACGTAATCTGTTATGCCGTTAATCCCGAGCAGTTCAAAACGATTCGTAATCGGGTCAATCCGGACGAAAAGACAAAGTCCGCCTATCGCAATGCAACCAGTGACCCGAAAGGACCGTGGCGCTTGATTCCCATGACGGGGGCTGGACTGCGTGCAAATCAGCAGTATCCAGTCAAGACACCCAGCGGAAGGATAATTTACCCGCCTGAAGGAAGGCATTGGTCCGTACTAGAGCCCAAGTTTCTGGATCTAGTAGCGCAGGGAAAAGTGTACTTTGGAAAATCCGGCGATTCAGCGCCAGGGCTTATCCGCTACTTTTCGGAAATCGAAGGATTGGTACCATGGACATGGTGGCCACACGACGAGGTTGGCCACACCGATGAGTCAAAAAAGGAAATTCATGCATTATTTGGAAAGGACAACGCCTTCGACACACCAAAACCGGAGCGATTGATTCATCGCATAATTCACATTGCAACTAACCCCGGCGATCTTGTACTTGACTCGTTCGCCGGATCTGGCACCACCGGCGCGGTTGCGCACAAGATGGGGCGCCGCTGGATAATGGTGGAACTCGGCGCTCACGCAAAAACGCATATCGTGCCGCGGCTACGCAAGGTCATCGATGGCACCGATCCGGGCGGCGTCACCGATGCCTGCGGTTGGAAAGGCGGCGGCGGCTTCCGCTTTTTGCGACTCGCGCCGTCGCTGATGCAGAAAAACGCGTTCGGCCACTGGGTCATCAGCCGCGACTACAACGCTGAAATGCTGGCTGAAGCCGTGTGCAAGCACCTGAGCTTCCGCTACCAGCCGCGTCCGGAGTTCTGGTGGATGATGGGCCAATCCACCGAGCGCGATTTCATATGCGTCACCACCGCTTCGCTTACCCACGAAGAACTTCGCGCCATCAGCGATGAAGTCGGCAGCGAGCGCACCTTGCTGATCTGCTGCAAGGCCTTCATGGCCCGCACCGACGCTTTCGAAAATCTCACGGTCCAAAAGATTCCGCAGACCATCCTGCATCGCTGCGAGTGGGGCCGCGATGACTACTCCCTGAGCGTCGCTTCACTGCCTGATGCCAGTGACTCCCTACCGATCGGCGTCACCGAGCCAGCGCCGCAGTTCGACGCACCGTCGAAGACCAAGTCCCCACCCTCACCTATTGGTGATCTCTTCGACCCGGCAACGGAACCGACGCCATGAACACCCCCGGTTCTCGCTGGTGGCGTTTTGATCTTCACAATCATTCGCCTGCTTCTGGCGACTATCGCGGCGACAAGTCGATCACACCTCAGGCTTGGTTGCTCGACTACATGCGCTCCGGCATCGATGCCGTGGCGATTACCGATCACAATACCGCCGCGTGGATCGACCCGCTCAAGTCTGCCCTCGCAGAACTCGGGACTTCGCAACCTGAAGGCTACCGTGAGTTAACGCTCTTTCCAGGCGTCGAAATCACCGCTCATGATGGCCTGCACCTGCTGGCTATTTTCGATCCTTCGGCAACCGGACACACAGTCTCGGCACTGCTCGGTCGCGTCGGATGCCCGGAGCGGGCAGATAACCACGCGGCAATGTGCGACCAGGGTTCGCTTGAGATCCTGAAGGCGATTCACTCGGCAAGTGGCATCGCGATAGCAGCGCATGTTGATGAAATAAACGGACTCTATGAGGTCGCGACAGGCTCAACGCCGCCGACTCTAAAGCGTAGTCAGCGAACGATCGATTCCTTGCTTGAACACCTGCAAGCGCTGCAAATCGTGAACCCGGCCGCCCCGCAGCTGCAATCGCTGATTCCCGACTTGTCACAGCGCCTTGCTCTGATCTCTGCGTCCGACGCCCACAAGCCGTCACGGGCAGGAAAGGCGAGCACATGGATCAAGTGCACGACGCCCACGCAGCAAGGTCTGAAGCTGGCGCTGCTTGATCACACGCTGGCAGTCCGCGTCCATGACGGCACCGATCCAAATCGAGTTCCAACACATTGGATACACAGCGTCCAATTGAAGGACTTCCGTGAGCACCGCAAAACGCCACCGCTGTCGCTTCGATTCAATCCCGGATTCAACGCGCTGATCGGCGGTCGCGGCGCTGGCAAGTCGACGGTGATCGAAGCCTCGCGGCTTGCGTTAGCGCGACAATCCGACTTTTCTGGGTTGTCCAAGGACGGCGAGGTCCGACGAGCATTTGGTCGCTTCGCAGATGACAAGTCAGGGGCATTGCTTTCGACGTCTCAGACCGTGGTCGACTACGAGCGCGACGGTGCGTGCTATCGGTTGACTTTCGATCAGTCAGGCAGCGTCCAGACTGTTGAATCACAGAACAGTGTTGGGACCTACGAACCGATTTCTGGACTGACCCCGGACCAGATCGCCGAACGCTGGCCTGCTCGCGTCCTGAGTCAGAAGCAAGTCTTTGAGCTTTCTGGAAGTCCACGTGCACTGCTGGACCTGATCGACAGCGACCCGCGCCTGAACAAGGCGGAATGGCAACGTGAGTTCCGAGAGCTGGCCCGTGGCTTCAAATCGCTCCGCGCAGAGCATCGCTTAGTGCAGCAACGCGTGAGCGCTATGGCGGTCCGCGAGGATGAGCTGGCGCAGATCAACCGCAAGCTGAAGGTGTTCGAGCAAAGCAACGTTGGCGAAGATCTCAAGGCCTTTCAGCACGCCAGCCGTCAACGCGAGATCTTCGAGGACCGCTTCAGGATTGCTGAGTCGCTTACCAGCGCCCTCGATGAAAGTCTGCGGCGCGCTAGTTTCATTCGCGACGGCCGTATCGATGAATTTGCGCCGGCGAACCCTGCCGAAATTGAGGCTGTAGCGCGCCTGCGAGTGCTGGAGCAGCAGCTGCGTGTGCTTCCGGACAGGTTACACCAGGTCATTGTCGACGCGAAAAAGGAGATCGAGACTCTCCGCCAGGGGCTGCTCGCGTCAGCGTGGAAGCAACAGATCGATGCCGCGATTCAAGGCCATACGGCATTGGTCGCCCGCATGCAGCAGATTGGCATCGATAGCCCCAAAGCCTACGAGCAGCTCACGCTTGAAAGGAACCGAATAGAGAGTGAGCTGTTGAATCTCAAAGCTGAGCGGAGCCGCGAGAGCACGCTAAAGGCGGAGATTTCAGCGGTGCGAACGCAACTTTTGGCGAAACGTTCTGAATTGACCGCGAAGCGACGCTCATTCATCGCCAATCACATCAAGCCAACGCATGAAGCGCTGCGTCAGACCATTCGCGAAATGGCGGACACCACGAGCGCTGAAACGACTATCCGGGATTCGCTCGGACTTGAAGCCGGCTCTTTCGACAAGGACATACACTGGAGCGATGGCGGCACTTCGATCGGAATAATCCCCGAGCTGTATCGCGATGGCAGCATCGCCGGCCGATGGACAAGGGCATGCGATGAACTGGACAAGCGGAAGCAGACCGTCCTTGGCGTGGCCTTGGGAGCAAGGCTGCAATCGCGTTTGGCCGAACGAACATCGGCCGAGCACCTTGATGAGCTGCTAACGCGCTTTCCCGAGGACGAACTGATCCTGGAATACCGACAAGGCGACTCGTACAAAGGAGTGGATCAAGGCTCTGCGGGTCAGCGCTCCGCAGCGGTCCTTGCCTTCTTGCTAGCCTTTGGCGACGAACCCTTAATCATCGATCAGCCCGAAGACGACTTGGATAACGCGATGGTCTACGACCTCGTGGTGATGGGCATTCGCGACAACAAGGCTCGCCGCCAGCTGATCGTCGCTACCCACAACGCCAACATCGTGGTCAACGGTGACGCCGAGTATGTGGTCCCCATGCGCTATGCCGGTGGAGGCATTGACGTCGATCGCGCCGCTGGAGGTCTGCAGGAAAATGCAGTCCGCGAGAAGATCTGCGAGGTAATGGAAGGCGGCAAGAAAGCCTTTGAGATG
This sequence comes from Xanthomonas sp., assembly GCA_020693165.1. Lineage (GTDB taxonomy): Bacteria > Pseudomonadota > Gammaproteobacteria > Xanthomonadales > SZUA-5 > JADKFD01. The sequence continues at coordinate 19,822 of JAIMJQ010000038.1, forward strand.
CGCTACAAGAAGATCCTAAAGGACCTCCAATGAGCTTGCAGAGCCCCGGCCCACACGCCGTTAAGTCATCGATGGTTCGCGCTTCTGGATCGACAAAGGTCGGCGACCAATGAACCCCGTCCGCGAGATCTCCCAGCGGTTGTCACTGCGCGCCCCCCTGGCGGAATCACTTAGTCTGGTTGCGGATCTGATTGAGTCCGGCGCTTTGCCGTTGAGCAAAGACATCGACATGGCCGCCGCACTGGCCGCGGTGCGAGCGCGCATCCCGGGTTTCACCAGCTTCGAGCGGGACTTTCCATCCTTGTGCTTCGCATTGGCCACCGGCGTTGGCAAGACTCGACTGATGGCCGCAATCATTGCCTGGCTTTACCGGACCGGGCGTAGCCGTCATTTCCTTGTTTTGGCGCCGAACCTGACCATCTACGACAAGCTCAAGCGCGATTTCGACCAGGGTAGCGACAAGTATCTGTTCCGCGGTTTGCCGGACTTTTCGGTGCAACCACCACTATTGGTGACCGGAGAAGACTGGGACAGCGGCAAAGGCGTGCGCTTTGAGGACGCGCTACCAATGACGGTGCCCGGACAGTTGTTTGCCCAAAGCGCACCCGTCATCAACATCTTCAACATCGCCAAGATCAACAGTCGTGGCGCCGGTGCGGACCGAAGCGCCCAGCCCCGACTGCGACGCCTGCAGGAGTGCATTGGCAAGAGCTACTTCGACTATCTCGCCGCCCTGCCCGACCTTGTGGTCCTGATGGACGAGGCGCATCGCTACCGAGCAGACGCCGGCGCGCGCAGCATCGACGAGCTGAAGCCCGTCTTGGGCATAGAAATGACCGCGACGCCCAAGACCACCGGCGCGAGAGCCGTCTCGTTCAAAAACATCGCGTACAGCTTTCCCCTTGGCCGCGCCTTGGAGGCAGGATTCGTCAAGGAACCCACGGTTGCAACGCGCAAGGACTTCAACGCGCAAGGCGTTCCACCCGACGAGTTGGAGCGCATCAAGCTGGAGGACGGTGTTCATGTGCACGAAGCCACCAAGTTGGCGCTGGAGCAATACGCACAATCCGGGTTCGGACCGTTGGTGCATCCGTTCATGCTTGTCGTGGCCAGCGACACGAGCCACGCGGCATCCATCAAGCAGCGCATCGAGAACGCAGATTTCTTTGGTGGGCGCTACCGCGGCAAGGTGATCGAGATCCACTCAAAAACATCGGCAGCCGAGAGTGATGAAAACACGGCGAAGCTGTTGCATATCGAGCATGACCCGAGCACCGAAATTGTTATCCACGTCGACAAGCTAAAGGAAGGCTGGGATGTCTCGAACCTCTTCACGATCGTCCCACTTCGAACCTCGGCAGCAGAAATCCTGACCGAACAGACCATCGGACGCGGTCTTCGACTCCCCTTTGGCGCCCGCACCAATGACAAGATCATCGATCGACTGACGATCATTGCTCACGACAAGTTCCGCGAGATCATCGACAAGGCAAACGATCCAAATTCGTTGATTCGCTCCACAGTCACCGTCGGCGCTGGCGGCGACATCGACACGCACGCCCCCGCTCCCATCGCGTCAGTTCCGAGCTATCAACGGTCCTTGGGAGTGCCGGTATCGCCCGCTCTCGGTGTTCAGGACTCTCTGCTCGTCACTACCGACACGCTTGCGCGCTCAAGTTCGGCACCGGCGACACCAGAGGCACCGGCGGCACCAGCGATAAGCACGCAACTTTTCGAAGCCGTGCTTGACTCGATTGATCTGGAGGGATTGCGAATCGACTCCGCCAGCGCGCTCTTGTCGGCTGGCCACATCGACAACGTTGCGCGAAGGGTCGCCGCGCGGATGACAATCCCGCAGGAATCAACGCCTGCCGAAAACCGGGAACAAATCGAGAGAGTCATCGAGGCAGTGGTCAGGAGCTCGATCGAGATTCCAACCATCACGCTGGTGCCATCAACTGGAAGACATTTTCGATTCGTGCCCTTCGAACTTGCGGGACTGCAGCGCATCCAGCTTCAGCCCATCGATAACGAGATCCTGCTGCAAGAACTGCGAACCAAGGATCGCGCACTGCTGTCGACGGCGGGTAGCGCGCGCCGCGAGCCCATCCCGGAAAATTATCTGGTCGCGCTGTTGATGGAACGCGACGAGATCGACTACGACACGCACGCGGAACTGCTGCACAACTTGGCGGCCCAAGTCGTCGGCAGACTGAAGTCATACCTGCCGTTTGAAGACGACATTCACAACGTCCTTCAACATCATCGACGGAGTCTGGCCGAGCTGATCTGGACGCAAATGAAGGCCCATGTGCATGAGGAGCCGATCGACTTCACCGCCAAGATCACACGCGGCTTCACCGTGCTGCGCTCACGTCCGTTGAACAGCGTCGACGGCGTGGTGCATCCCTTTGGAGAGCAACTACCCGATCGAGCACGCATTCGCTCCATGGTCTTTGGCAACTTCTCGAAATGCTGCTTCAGCACACAGAAGTTCGACTCCAAGGAAGGCGAGTACGAACTTGTCCGAGTTCTGGAGCGCGACGACGACGTCCTCAAATGGCTAAAGCCAGCAGTTGGACAGTTCGTCATTGAGTACGATCACGGCAAGCGCTACTTCCCGGATTTCGTCGTGGAGACAAACACCGAGCGCTTGATCATCGAACTCAAGCGCGAAGACTGGAAAGAAGATCCCACAGTAGAAACCAAGGCGCGCGCCGCGGCGCGTTGGTGCCACTACGCGAGCCAGGTCTCGGCTGAGAATGGCGGGAAGCCGTGGGCTTACCTACTGATACCTCATCAGGGCTTCGGGCCGCAGTCGACGTTCGCTGCGCTGAGAGCACAGTACGCGCGAAGCATCGAATCTTAGCCGGAGAACAACGGCGCGAAGGTTGTAACTGAGCGAAAACCGGGGGGTACCCAGTGGCAAAGGCAGAAGCGAGCGTCGAAGAGCTTGTGGGAATGATAGAACGTGGCGAGTTGCGCCTGCCCGAGATGCAACGCCGATATGTGTGGAGATCCACGCGTGTTCGTGACTTACTCGATTCCCTCTATCGCGGCTATCCGTCAGGAGCAATCCTCTTATGGGAGACCGCCGAGTCGGTGCCACAGCAAGCCTTCGCCGTCACCCAACAGAATAATCCTTATCAAACCACTCGCCTCCTCCTTGATGGCCAACAACGCCTAACTTCGCTCTCGGCGGTCGTTCGCGGCGCGCCCGTCACAGTAAGGGGTCGTCGCAAGCCGATTGAGTTGCTCTTCAACCTTGAACATCCCGACAAAATTTCAATAGTTACCGAGGTTAATGAGGATGACGACGACGATGAAGTTGACGAAATAGAACGCTTTGATGATGAAGCGGATTCCAGCGACAATGACCTCCAAGTCCGCTTCGATCGAATGACTTTTGTTGTTGGAACCAAGAAACTTGAGCAACAAAAACACTGGGTGAAGGTATCAGAGGTTTTCCAGAACGACGAAGATGCGCCCTTCCTGGCGCGCGCAGGCGTCGATAGGATTAGCGATCCCCGTTACACGAAGTACAGCCAAAGATTGGCGAAACTGCGAGGCATTCGCAAGTATGTATATCGTATGGACATCCTGGAGCGCACCTTATCGTACGACGAGGTGACGGAGATATTTGTCCGCGTAAACTCACTTGGCGCCAAGCTGCGTAGTTCCGACCTTGCACTGGCGCAGATCACGGCCAAATGGCGCGGCGCGCTCAGAATGTTCCAAAGTTTCCAAGAAGAATGCACGCGCACGGGCTTCGACATCGATCTTGGAATTCATCTTAAGAATCTGATTGCATTCGCAACCGGACAATCACGGTTTCTGACGGTTAACAATCTTTCGATTGACACCCTGAAGCAAGCCTGGCGGGACTGCGTCCCAGGAATGGAGTTTGCACTTAACTTCCTCAAGAGTAATGCGGGGATCGATACTCCATCGCTCTTGTCGTCACCATTCATGGTGGTGACACTGGGCTTTTACGGCCATCACCGCAAGTATCAAATGGATCCCAAGGAAGCCTCACGATTGCGAGATTGGGTAAACCTGGCGAACGCCAAAGGTCGATACTCCCGCGGGTCCAGCGAATCGCTGCTCGACCAAGACTTAGCAACTATTCGACAAAATGGAGGCGCGGAAGAACTCATCGAAAGACTCCGCCTGCAAGTCGGTCGGCTAGAAATTACCCCTGCTGATCTTGAAGGCCGTAATCAACGCAGCGCCTACTTCAAGACGATGTTTCTGGCGTTTCGAACATCGGGTGCGCGCGATTGGCATTCGAATCTAACTATTGCACTTGGTCATCGCGGAAATCAGCACAGACTTCAATTTCACCATATATTCCCGAAGGCGGTATTGAAAGGCGCTTTGACGGCGCGTGAAGCTGATGACATTGCGAATCTTGCATTTATTGGCGGGAAGACAAATCGCCAGATAAGCGACAAGTCTCCAGCTCAATATATTGTGCCCTTGATAAACAAGCTAGGGCGCAATGCGTTTGATGCTCAGTGTATTCCAATCGACCCCAATTTGCTTGAGGTCGCCGAGTACAAGACGTTCTTGACGGAACGCAGGAAGTTGATTTGCGTTCGACTTAATGAATTCCTAGGATTAAGCCAATTCCCTTGATCCGGCTCGGGAGAGCATACAAATGGACCCGCGTATTGCCAAGCTCAAATCAACGAGTGAGTGCGAGGCCTTCGCTAGAAACGCCCTCGCCAAGAACTTGCCGGAACTTGCGGAACAGGCGCGCCGACGATCAATCGACCTTCGGGCTGACGCTCATGCTCCAGACTCCGAGGTCGAACGAGAATGCTGGAGGGCGATCTACGCGTACGAAGAGATACTCGCGTCGAAGAACGGACACAGGCAGCCTGCGAACCGAACGCGGCAGATGATCTCGAAATATGGATTGATACCCGCCGTGGAGAAGGTCGTTGCCCGAAAGGCAGACGCCTCTGGATACACCGCTCTGGTGGACATGGGCCTGACTGAGCTTGCATTCGAAGCCGTGGTCTTGCGGCATCGCGAGCATTTCTCGGATCAAGCGATTTCGCGATCGATTGAACGGCTCAAGGCCTAGCGGCTATTCGGCAGGAGCAGCCCTGGCGTCGGCACCGCGACCCTTCGTGGTAGCTTTGTGGTGATCACCCTCACGGCGAAACGTTGGGTATGCCCCGCATCATCGCGCTCCACCGCTGGGTAAGTGAAAAATGAGCGGGTACAAATGCGGGTACATTCGCAAGCGCCAAGCGTTGAAGTGCTAATAAAATCAATAGGTTATTGCCTAATATGCTGCTGATGATCGACAACTACGACAGCTTCACCTACAACCTCGTGCAGTACCTGTCGGAGCTGGGTGAGGACGTGCGCGTGTACCGCAATGACGCGCTGACAACGGCGGATATCGCCGCGCTGGCGCCGCAGCGGATCGTGATTTCGCCGGGGCCGTGTACGCCGAACGAGGCAGGGATTTCGCTGGCGGTGATCCACGAATACGGCGGACGCATTCCGATCCTTGGCGTGTGCCTCGGCCACCAGAGCATCGGCCAGGCCTTTGGTGGCGAGGTGGTGCGGGCACGGCGGGTGATGCACGGCAAGACTTCGATGATCCGGCACTCGGGTGCGGGCGTCTTTGCCGGATTGCCGAATCCATTCGAGGCCACCCGCTATCACTCGCTGATCGTGCGCAAGGAGTCGCTGCCTGCGGATCTGGAGATCACCGCCTGGACCGAGGATGAAGCCGGCGGGGTCGACGAGATCATGGGCCTGCGCCACCGGAGCATGGCGATCGAAGGCGTGCAGTTTCACCCGGAGTCGATCCTCACACGCTGCGGCATGGACCTGCTGGCGAATTTCGTCGGCGTTCCGCGGCGCCTGGCGGCGTAGGTGTTGTCGGCAACTGTGCGAGCGGGCTCTGCCCGCGATTGCCTGGAATGCAAAGGATCGCGGGCAGAGCCCGCTCACACAGTAAAGCGTGCTGCCCGGATCGTGCCTCTTTACCGGGCACCTGCCAGAACCTAGATTCCAATCCATTGCAGTCCGTCCCCGCATCCGCCGGTGGGCGCCCTGCCCTGGTCAACTTGTCGGAGCCACGATGCTGAACGATGTGCTGAACAAACTGGTGAGCGGCCAGGATCTGAACGCCGCCGAAGCCGAGAGCGCGATGCGCACGATCATGGCCGGCGACGCCACGTCGGCGCAGATCGCCGCGTTCCTGGTGGCGCTGCGCATGAAGGGCGAGACTACCGACGAGATCGCCGCGGCGACACGGGTGATGCGCTCGCTGATGACGCCGGTCGACCTGCCGGCCGAGCATCTGACCGATATCGTTGGCACCGGCGGCGACCATGCCAGCACCTTCAATGTGTCGACTGCTGCCAGCTTCGTCGCGGCGGTCGGCGGCGCGCGCATGGCCAAGCACGGCAACCGCTCGGTGTCGAGCAAGTCGGGTAGCGCGGATCTGCTGGAAGCCGCCGGCGCGCGACTCGACATCGGTCCGGACGGCGTACGCCAGTGTGTCGAGCAGGTCGGCTTCGGCTTCATGTTCGCGCCGATGCACCACGGGGCGATGAAGCATGCCGCCCCGGTGCGCCGCGAGCTTGGCCTGCGCACCCTGTTCAACCTGCTTGGGCCGCTGACCAACCCGGCGCGTGCTCCGCACCAGGTGCTCGGCGTTTTCGATCGGCGCTGGCTGGAGTCGCTGGCGCGGGTTCTGGGGGAACTCGGCAGCAAGCATGTGCTGGCGGTTCATGCGCTCGACGGACTCGATGAACTGTCGATCGCCGCACCAAGCCAGATCGCCGAGCTCAAGGACGGCGAGGTCAGGGTTTACTCGATCGCACCCGAGGACTTCGGCATCGCGCGCCACCCGATCGACTCGCTGCGCGTGCAGTCGCCCGCCGAGAGTCTGGCGATCGTGCAGCGCGTGCTCGGTGGCGAGGCCGGTCCCGCAGCGGACTTCGTCGCGCTCAACGCTGGTGCGGCGCTGTACGCCGCCGACTGCGCCGACACTCTCGCCGATGGAATCGCCGCTGCGCGCGAGATCCTGGCGACCGGGCGCGCGCTGGAGCGCATGCACCAGTACGTGGCGCTGACGCACCGGCTATGAGCGATATCCTCGACCGTATCCTCGCGCGCAAGGCCGAGGAAGTCGCCGAGCGCCGCTTGCGGCGTCCGCTGGGCGAACTGAAATCGCGCGGTGCCGATGCGCCGACCACGCGCGGCTTCGAAGCCAGCCTGCGCGCGCGCGTGCGCGCCGGCAAGCCGGCGGTGATCGCCGAGGTCAAGAAGGCGAGCCCAAGCAAGGGCGTCATTCGGCCGCATTTCGATCCGACGGCAATTGCGCAAAGCTATGCGGCCGGCGGCGCCGCGTGCCTGTCGGTGCTGACCGACGAGGACTTCTTCCAGGGCCACGACCGCTACCTGGAACAGGCACGGCGCGCTTGCGTGCTGCCGATCCTGCGCAAGGACTTCACCATCGACGCCTACCAGGTGTACGAGGCGCGCGAACTGGGCGCCGACTGCATCCTGCTGATCGTCGCGGCGCTGCCGGACGCGCGGCTGAATGAACTCGCGGACCTGGCGACAGAGCTTGGTATCGACGTGCTGGTCGAAGTGCACGACGGCGACGAGCTAACGCGCGCGCTGGCCATCCGCGCCGGATTGATCGGCATCAACAACCGCAACCTGCGAACCTTCGAGACGCGGCTGGAAACAACACTCGAGTTACGCGATCGGGTGCCGGCAGAACGTCTGCTGGTGACCGAAAGCGGCATCGCAACGCGCGCCGATGTCGAGCGCATGCGCAGTGCCGGCGTGCATGCGTTCCTGGTCGGCGAGGCGTTCATGCGCGCGCCCGATCCGGGTGCGGAGCTGGAGAAGTTGTTCTTTTAGTAGCCGAGCTTGCTCGGCTGCAAACCCTCGGGTACGAGCAGCAAAAATGCAGCGGAGCAAGCTCCCGCTTTGTAACCATTCGGTAAACCTATCGCGAAACCGTTCGTCC
>JAIMJQ010000039.1:0-6452 GCA_020693165.1 Xanthomonas sp.
GTCCGATCTGAACAGAAAACTCGACTGTCCCTTGCTTCCCCGGTCCCTTGCTTCTCTCCCTTGCTTCTCTTGCTTCCCGGTCCCTTGCTTGCGGTCCCTTGCTTCCGCTATCCAGTCCCTTGCTTCCCCTTGCTTCCCCTTGCTTCCGGTCCGCGGCCTTGCTGCCGCTTCGTGACTGTCCCTTGCTTCGGTCCCTTGCTTCGCGCCGTCCCTTGCTTCGCGAATCCTCAGGAGGCCGCACTGGATACCCTCTGCGAAGCCGGCGACACCTATCGGCGCCATCAATATTCTGGGTGTCCCGAATCGAATCAATCGGCGCCGAATCAATCGGCGACCTCAATATTCTGGGTGCCCCGAATCAATCGGCGACCTCAATATTCTGGGTGCCCCGAATCAATCGAGTTCGTCCCCGACTTCGCTGACCAGGCATGCGGCGCTCAAGGCGCGCGTGCGGTCCATTAGACTCGCTGCCTGATCACCACGCAGGTAATCCGGCGATGACACCATTTCTGACTGGCAAACGCGCCCTTATCACCGGTTCCAGCAAGGGTGTCGGGCTGGCTGCCGCGCGGATGTTTGCCGCGCAGGGCGCGCAGGTGGTGATGCACGCCAACACCGCGGCGGAAAGCGCACGCGCTGCCGCAGCAGAGCTCGGCGAGCACGTACTGGGTGTGATCGCCGCCGATCTGTCGCAGCCGGGTGCCGGCAAGCGCCTGTTCGCCGAGGCCGACGCACTGGCGGGCGGGCGGTTGGACGTCGTGGTCAACAACGCGGGCATTTATCTCGCCAGCGAGATTCATGCCGATGATGCCGACTGGCATGCCGCCTGGGCCCGGGTCCTGCAAGTCAACCTGCTGGCGGTGGCGGATATCTGTCGCGCTGCGGTGAGCGCCTTCGCCCGGCGCGGCGGTGGCAGCCTGATCAACATCGCCAGCCGCGCCGGCTTTCGCGGCGACGATGGCGACCACAGCGCCTATGCCGCGTCCAAGGGCGCCGTGCTGGCATTGACCAAGACCCTCGCGCGCGCCTTCGGGAAAGACGGCGTGCTCGCCTATGCGCTCGCGCCCGGCTGGATCGACACGCGCATGGCTCCGCAGAACGCGGCCGGCCTCGCCGCCGCCCGCAGCGAGATCCCGATCGGCCGCATGGCCAGTGCCGATGAAGTGGCATCGATGTGCGCGTTCCTGGCCAGCGGCGCGTGCGCCAGCGCCACCGGCGCCTGCATCGACATCAACGGGGCCAGTTATGTCCGCTGAGCCCGCTCGGGCTCGCGCTTCCAGCACGCGGTCGCAGCCGTTTTCCTGGTCTTGCGACATCGGCTCGGGACCGTCGACGCATGCCGCAAGACGCGGCATCGCTGCCCGGCGGAATCGGGACACCCAGTCCTCTGACCCCGTTTCCAGTCGCGGGTCCCGACCGCACCGACCAGCCCCGCTCAATCCGCCGCCTCGATCATCGCCACGACGTCGGCATGTTCCTGCTGCAACCAGCCCGCGTATTGGCCGGGTGGCTTGACGCTGTCTTCGGCCTGCGCCAGATGCGCGCGCGCGGCCGCGACATCGCCCGAGCGAACGGCCAGCAGCGCGCGGGTCAGATGCAAGGCGGTAAGGACATTCGGATTGGCGACTTCGGTCTTGGCCAGCGCGGCGTCTGCACGCGCCAGATAGTCCGCGGCAAGCGCCAGCTCATCGCGGCGCGCAGCAACCGCCGCGAGCATGCGCAGCGCATTGATCACGCCCATCGGCGCACCGTTTTCGGCAAACCCCAAGGCCTGGGTGGCGTAATCGAAGGCGAGGTCCAGCTGGCCGCCCTGATATGCACAGGTGGCCACACGCCAGGATGGATTGAAGCCCTGGGTACTGCCTTGCGCGGCCATCCGCTGGTAGATCTCCAGCGAAAGCCTGGCCTCCACGATGCACTCGTCGAGTCGGTCCTGCTGCCACAGCAGGTTGGCGTAACTGTCGCGCAGTTGCGCGATGACGATATCGGGGGTGGCACCGCGATGGCGGATGGACTCGGCCGCGACCAGCGCATTCTTGATGGTCGCGTCCGCTTCGTCCCAGCGTTGCAGCCGGCCCAGCGACACCGCCAGATTGCCAGCGGTGGTCAAGGTGTTGCGATGCGCAGGGCCGAGCGTCTGCGTCGCCAGCTCGAGCGCATGGGTGAACGCGCTCACCGCAAGCTCGTTTTCACCCGCATTCTGCAGGTTGTAACCGAGGAAGCGATTGGCCCGATAGGCCTGCTCGGAATCGCCCGATTGCAGCGCCAGCACCAGCGCCTGCTCCAGGATCGTGTTGGCTTCGATCAGTTTGCCGTCGAGCGACAGCAACTGGCCCCGGTCGACCAGGATGAACGCGCGCAGTTGATCGGCGCTGACACCATGCACGCCCTCGAGTGCCGCTTGCGCCGAGTCCAGCCAGTGCCAGGCGGCCTCGCGCTGATCCAGTGCCAGATGGCATTCGGAGCGCAGGATCAGGCTGCGCGCCCGATCGGTGGCCGCCGCGCCGCCGAGGTCTTGCTCGGCCTGCGCTGCAGCGAGCAGATCGAGACAGCGACTGGCTTCGTCCAGGTTCAGATAGACACTGCCGATGGTCGCGCGCAACTCGCGGCGCAGATCGGGCGAGTTGTCCAGGTTCCGATCGAGCGTGGAGGCGGCATGGTCCATCGCGTCGAGCACGCTGACCGCGCCCTTCTGCGCCGCATACGGATTGGCCTGGGTCAGCGTATTGACCAGGAACTCGGACACCGCAGTGGCGCGCTGCTCGTTGGCAATGGCGCGGTTGCGCTCATCGCGCAGGCGTAGTGCGGCCGCGGTCAGACTGCTGACCAGAACCAACGTGGCAAGGACAACCACGACCACCGATACACGATGGCGCTCGACAAAGCGCGCCAACCGCAGCCGCGTGGAACCGCGGTCCTGTGCCAGCGGACGACGGGCGAGCACGCTGGCGAGGTCTTCGCGCAGCGCCGCCGTAGTGGCATAGCGGGCTTGCGAGTCGGCCGCCGTGGCGCGGGCGATCAGTTTGGCGAGATCCTGTCGCGCCGGGCCAGGCATGGCGACCCAGTGGTCCGTGGCCGCCGTGCACCTGGCATCGGGTTCACCCGTTTCTGCCCGGCGCGGCTCATCCGGGTCGATCACCACCGTGGAGTTCTGTGGGCGGATACGTACCGTCGTTGTCGGGAAGGACGGCGCCGGGGGATTGCCGGCAATCAGCAGCGCGCGCAGCACCAGCCCCAACTGGAAGATGTCCGAGGTGATGCTGATCGCCTGCCCGGCCAGTTGTTCGGGGCTGGCGAACCCGGGCGTCAGCGCGTGATCGTCGCTGCCGTCGCCGTCACCGGCGAGCGCGATGCCGAAGTCGAGCAGGCGCGGATGCCCGTTGCTGTCGACCAGAATGTTGGCCGGCTTGATGTCGCGATGGATCAGCGCACGCCCGTGAGCGTACTCAACCGCAGCACACACCGCATCGAACAGACGCAGGCGCGCCCGCCAGTCGAGCCCTCGGCCAATCGCGTACTTGTCGATGGCCACACCGTCGACCACCGCCATCGCAAACCAGAGATCGCCGTCGACGGTCTCGCCGCCATCGACCAGACTGACGATGTGCGGATGGCGCAAGGAGGCAACGATCTGGCGTTCGTGGCGCAGCCGATCGATCAGGTGGGCGTTCCTGCGCACCACCTTGAGCGCCACCTGTTGTTCGAACTGGCCATCGGCGCGCTCGGCCAGATAGACGTGCGCCATGCCGCCCGAGCCGAGCAGTTCGACGACCCGCCAGGGTCCGAGCAGGGCACCCGCGGACAGAACCGCACCGGCGCCCGCATGCGCAACCAGATCCTGCAGCAAGCGACCTTGCATCGCCTGTCCGGTCTTGAAGCGGTCCCATTTGTCGTGGCTCATGCGGCCAGATGCTCCGACAACCACTGCCGTGCCTGATTCCACTCGCGTTGCGCGGTGCGCAGGCTCAGGTTCAGGGCGTCGGCGGTTTCCTGCTCGCTCAGGCCGGCGAAATAGCGGCACTCGAACACGCGCGCGTAACTTGGATGCTGGCGTTCCAGCCGGGTCAGCAGGTCATCCAGTTCGATCAGCTCGGTGGCCTCGGCGTAGAGCTCGTTGTCCACTGCCGAAAGCGTGTCATGCACCTGGCCGCCGCCGCGCTTGTCTGCCATGCGCTCGCGGGCGTAGTCGCAGAGCACCTGGCGCATCACCTTGCTGGCGAGGTTGAAGAAGTGGTTCTTCGATTCGACGCTGCTGGCGGTCGGATCCATGATGCGCAAATAACACTCGTGGACCAGCGAGGTGGGGCCGAGCGTGCGATCGCGCGGCCCCGGCCCCATCTGCGCCCGCGCCAGCCGATGCAGATCGGCGTACACCAGCGCAATCAGCTTGCTCGACGCCTGCACGTCGCCGCGCTTGAACTGGTCCAGCAGTCGGGAGAAATCGCGGGTGTCGGCGGCCATCGGCGTCCCCTGTCGGGCCGCCAGAGGATATGGAATTCGCCGTGGCTTGCAAGTTGCGGGTTGTTCGGATGGCGGGCAGACCGGGCCATCCCGTCCTCAGGGCTGCGAGCGGGTGCCGCGAGCCGCCCTGCGCAGGACTCGCGACACCCAGAACACACCCGCGCCTGGATCAGTTGCTCACCATCACCCAGCCGTTGACGTATTCATTCGCTGTAAGCGCAACGTTGGGCGATTTGTTCTTGACGCAGTAGCCGATCTTGTGGGTTCCGGCGACAGGAACGGTGGAGGCTGCTGCTGCGTACGACAGGCGGACGCTCACCTGGGCATCGGTGAAGTTGCCGGAATAGAAGGACTCGATCGCACCCGCACCGCCAATCTGGATGCAGAGCGAAAAGGACACCGGCAGGGCCACCTGTGGACTCTGGGCCGAGGTTCCCAGAACGGCCACCGCAGAGCCCGTAACCCGTTGGCCGGCTGCGACCGGAACAAATACGGTAGGCCCGATGAAGGTCCACGGTGCGCTGCCGCCGCCGGCGGGAATAGGGGTTGGGGCGCTGCCGGCGAATGGATGTATCGACACCACGCCGGTGGCGCCCGCCGGGCCGGCGGGTCCCTGCGGGCCCGGGTTGCCACTCAGCGCATACAGGGCATAGGGCGTCGCCGTGAGTTTCTGCCGCGGCGACAGGGTTTCATAGGCGCCCACGCTGTCGCCGTCACGGACCGCAATCGACAACCAGCGCGCATCGCCGATGAACTCCGCGGCGCCAAAGTCCAGGACCACGCTGAAAACGCCGTTTTCGACCGGGACATCCTCGAGCACCACAGGGGCGGTCGCGCTGCCACCGGGCGAGCCGAGCTGGCTGTGCAGGCGGAACTCGAAGTCAAACAGGCCCATTGCCGGCTGCGCGCCATCCTGCAGTCGACCCTGGTAGGTGAACTCGGTGCCGACCGGCGCAGCGGTTGCCGACGGCGCCTGGATAGCCAGGGCCATGGCGAAGGAAAGGGCGATCGAACGAATCATTGCATTCATGGGTCAGTTCTCGAATCCGTTGTGAAAGAGGGTGTCGCTGGCTGGGGTGCTGGCGGGGCGCCAGAATCCGCCCGCGATCTCGAAGCGGGGCCCCTGCAGCGTGGCGGTGTCGGGTTGGCCGATGCTGCCTTCGACTGCGAAGCGGACCCCCTGGGAGTGCTGGCCACCGCCATCGGCGGTGTCCTCGACCAGGCGGAAGGGGCCGGCGCTGGCGGCTGTCATGGCTACACCGGCAAGCATCGCGAGCCGACGAGCGAGCATTCGTCGCCGCTGGCTGGCTGATCTGACAAGCGTGTTGGTTGCGGTCATGGGCTGATCCGCCATGTCCAAAGCGGCAGGGATAGAGCTGGGTGCACGGGTGATCTCCGATCGAGGTTTTTGCGGTCTCGATCAGCAGATGCGCGTCGGCGTGGGCAAACCCGCCAAAAATTTTTCGCGGCTTTCCTGAGCCGTCGTGGCAGCCGTTGATCTGACGGCGTGAGACAGACTGCTGTCGTAGCGCGGCTCCGGCGCGCCGTGGCCAGATGGGCGCCGAAAAGCCTGATCGCGCCGGCGCCGCGGCCTTACGCCGGTCCGCACCGCGCCTTCAGAAGTCATGGCCTGTGTACCCCGGTACGGCGAGCCAAAGACGGGGCAAAAGCGCGTTGTGGCCGCGGGCGAGAAGCTCGAGGTCCGAGGAGTCATCCTCAGTCGCGACGGTGAGATGCTCCTGCTGCGCGATGTGACGCGTACCGATACGACTGACGGACGCAACGAGCATCAAGACGACCCGCGGCCACGACCGAGTTGCTTGAGGGGTCCAATGGAAGGTCGGTCGGCAGGCCAGTGGTTGACAGCCACTGGCCTTTTTGTCGTCGGCGTCAAGCAGCGCGCACGCTTGCCGCCGAGTTCCGCAACTGATTTACGCTTGCGCGCAGCGCCAGGCGCCCGCCCGCAGGCATAAGTCCGTCAAATCCTGACT
>JAIMJQ010000039.1:6459-27135 GCA_020693165.1 Xanthomonas sp.
CGGTCGACGTTGTGCGGGGTCGGACCAATACCGTTGGTCGGATTGATGCAACGGCGTGATCTGTGGCGCCGCGTCGCCGCGTACTCCTGAAAACACGATTCCCAGGAGCCATCGATGACGCGCAGTTCTCTATTGACCGCCTTGCTGTTCGCCAGTGGCGCAGCCCTGTCCCAGGAAGGAGCGCTCGATCCGACGTTCGGGACATTGGGCACCGGGCGTGTGGTCTACGGTTTCGACCTTCCTGCCAATGGCTTCGACAGTCCGGCTGGCCTGGTCGTGGATGCGCAGGGGCGCAGCTACACGATTGGACTGTCGGCCGAGCAAAACAACACGGTGTGGCGCGCGACGCTGGCGCGGCTGACGGCCAGTGGCGGGCTCGACAACTCGTTCGGCAGCGGCGGCAAAGTGGTCAGCACCGATGCCGAGGGCTCGTTCCTGGCCACCGACGTTGCCCGCGACAGTCTCGGTCAGTTGCTGCTGGCCGGCTCGCGCGTCTTTGGCGACATCACCCAGGGCGATCGCGATTTCATGGTCTGTCGCTTCAACAGCGCCGGTGCCGCGATCAACTTCGCCGCGCCGACCAACAATCACTGCCGCACCGTCGCATTCGATCTCGGTGGCAACAACCAGGATCTGCCGAGCATCCTGAAGACGACGCCCGACGGCCGGATGTACCTGATCGGCTCTGCCCGCGATTCAGCAGACTTCGCCACTACCAAGATCGCGATCGTCAAGCTGACCGACACCGGCGCGCTCGACACCACGTTCAGCGGTGACGGCAAGCTCATCCTGGGATACCCCGGTGGCAACGCAACGACCATCCGCGATGCCGATATCGGACCGGACGGCAGTCTGTACCTCGGTGGCTCGGTGGATATCGGCGGCAGTCTGGCCGCGCTGGCGATCAAGCTCAGCGCCACCGGCGTGCTCGACACGGCCTTCGGTGGCGACGGCTTCCAGGCCTACCAGCTGGATGTCGGCGGTGTGGGTTTCCGTGATGACATCATCCGGGCGGTAGCGGTGCGGTTGGATGGCAAGCTGGTGCTGGGGGGCTCGGCGGAAAACGCGCTCGATGACGTCAGGGGTTTTGTCCTGCGAGTGTCGGCCACCAACTCAAGCTTCGATACCGGATTCGGCAATGCCGGCCGGCTGATCCTCGGCGGAAACGGCCCGGTCAGCGATCTGATTGCGCAGGGCGATGGCATGACCTTGTATTCGCGGGATGTCCTGGTGTCCGGTTCGCGGGTGTTCCGTGTCGGTCGCCTCGCTGAGCTTGGGCATGACTTGCGCTTTGCCAGCGGCGGCATCTCGGATTTCAACTTCGGGCTGGCGCACGCCGTCGACATCCCGCGGGAAATGGTGCTCAGCGACGGGCGAGTGCTGGTCATGGGCGTGGTGTTCAAAAGTGCCAGCGACGGCGAATTCGGGGTGGCTCGCCTGCGTGGCGACGCCATCTTCGCCAACGGCTTCGAGTAGTCGTGCCCGCGCCGCGGCGATTGAGCAACCGGGTGTGGCCGGCGCTACCGTGCGTGAACCGGTTTCATTGCGCGGCATCGGTCCCGCGCGAGTGAGCGACGAGAGCGCCGGCCAGTGCGCCCGCGGGAACCGTCAGCCAGCCCAAGAACAGCAGACTGAACAACGAATACAGCGCTGCTGCCCAGAGCGCGTCCAGCGGTCCCATCGGACCGTCGCCGAGGGAGTCCGCGCAAGCCCCCGTTACTGCATGGCACGCGGACGCGCCGAGGATCAGCAGCAGCCAGCAGGCATAGTGGGCGACGGCGCCGGCCAGCGCGCCCGCAATGGCGCCGCGGGTTTTGGTGTGGATTGCCGGTCGATCCAGCAACCACCACCAGGACAGGGCGGCGGTGGCGAATGCAGCAATGGGTGCAGCCAACAGAAACACGGCATAGCCGTCACCGGTCGCGGTGCTGACGATCCATGCTGCCGTCGCCAAGCCTATCCCGGCGCACGCGCCCGCCATGATCAGGCCATGCCTGGACCACCATTTGCTGCCCATCCAAACCCATCCTTCAATCAGACTGCGGTATCCCGGCACGACGCGGAGCATGCCAAGCATGGGTCGATGCCGGTCGTCCCGCAACGGGAGAACGCACTCCGGACTTCATGTTCGCGTCCGGTCCGGACATACTTGGCCAGCGGCGCGGCGCCATGCGTCAGCGGTATCGCATGTCTGCACCGTGCGCAGTTGGATTCACGCAACTGGATTGCGGAATTGCCACCGGTCAAGCGTTGCTGGCACCGCTTGGCCACTGATTGTTGCCCGAGGAGATCGTATTCCATGAAAGCGCTTCTGCTCTCGCTGTCATTCTGCCTGCTGGCACCTGCCGCGCTCTCGGCGCAAGCGCCAGGAGACTGGGTTCTGGGGAACTACAAAGGGGGCAAGTACTGGTTCCCGGGCGTCGTGGAAAGCCGCTCCGGCGACAAGATCAAGGTTGTGTTCGACGACGGCACCAAGGACACGCTGACGATCAAACAGATTCGCAAGTACAACTGGCGCGTCGGCACCCGGGTGGAGTGTCTGTGGGCGGGCGGCAGCGACTGGTATCCCGGCAAGATCTCGCAGATGGGCAAGGACGGTTCGTCGATCAGCATCTTGTACGATGATGGTGGACGCGAACAAACGACCACCGGTTCTTGCCGATCCAAGTAGTTGGCAGACGGGCGGCGCTGCGGTCTACGCGCCGATGTTGATGACGTTGCCATTCCAATCCGTCGCCGAACGGAGCCGCCATGAGCAACAGAACGCTGATCGCCTGCATGGGCCTGCTGGCACTTGCCGCCTGCTCGGACCCGAGTGCGCCCGCTCAGGAGCCCGAAGTCACCGCAGCAGGCGGGGAAGCCGCATCGGCAGCTGCGTCCGAGCCTTCGGTGCAGGTCACTACCGAGGGTGGGGTGACGCGCGTCACCACCGCGGGCAATCTGCAATCCACCTTCGACCTCGATTGCATCGAACTCTCGGAGGTAAGGAACGTCTACACGCCGGCAGACCTGTACCAGGCCGCCGCGCTGTGTTTCGCGTCCACCCAGGGCGACCGCGCGGTGAGGCTGTTCTGGCTGGCGTCAGCCTACGGAATCTACGACGTGATGCGTGTGGCGGATCAGACCGCTCACCAGGGGCTGACGATGTTGCAGATGAACCACTTCGGCGAGTTTCCAGAAGCCGACCGCAAGACGATTTCCGACGCCCTCGGTGCTTTCCGCAACGACCCGGCGCAATGGAAGGCTTTTTGCGCCAGCGTGCGCACGCTGGGTGCGCCCGCCTATCACCCCGACTACATGATCCAGCATGGCCTGGCGGCGATGCGGCCATGGGCGGCTGAAGGGGTCAATGGTCTGGTAAAGGATTTTGATCCGGTCGGCGCCTGGCAGACCCTGGTGGATCACGAGTTGGGCTGCTCCGAAGGCGCCGCGCCCGCTGCGGCGCCGGCCGCCAGGACGGAGCAGCAGCCGCATCCGCTGAAACTCGGCCTGGTGTATGCGGCGAGTTCGAAAACAGCGGTCGCCGAGTACTATTGGGCCAGGGAGGCCTGGCCGAACAGCAGTGCCGAGGCCGGACTGGACCCGATCGCCGGCCCACCAGTCTCGGTGAGCATCGGACCTGGCGGCGTCATCACGATCCGGCTCGACGAGCCCGCCGAACTGGCCGGAAAGTCGATGACCTTGTCGCCCTCCATCGTGGACTCAGGTAGCAGGCTGGCGTGGGCGTGCGCGTCGACCGATATCCCGCCCGACCAGTTGCAGGCCGGGGGTTGTCAGTGACCGGACCGGGAAGGGGATGAGAACCATT
Organism: Xanthomonas sp.; assembly: GCA_020693165.1. Taxonomy (GTDB): domain Bacteria; phylum Pseudomonadota; class Gammaproteobacteria; order Xanthomonadales; family SZUA-5; genus JADKFD01. The sequence goes on from JAIMJQ010000039.1 coordinate 10,268, forward strand.
GGCCTGTTTCTGGTGGATGCCGCGGACAGCTAGAACCATTGGCCTGTTTCTGGTGGATGCCGCGGACAGCTGCGTGCCGCTCTTCGATACGACCCGCATTCACGCGTTGGCAGCGGTAGCCCATGCGCTCGAACGCCCGGCGTGTCCCGAGCGCGCTGGCCGCTGACGCAGCCCTTGGAGACCTCGGTATGCCAGACCCACTCTTATGTCGGGCCGGGCATTGGTCGACATATCCCCCGATCTGGTGGTCGCCGTCGGTTGTCCATCTGCCGCAGATTTCCGACTGTCCTGTACGTGACTCGTCCTGTACGTGACTGTCCTGTACGTGCTGGTCCTGTGCGTGACTGTCCTGTACGCGGTCGTCCTGTGCTTAGTCCTGTACTTGTCTCTCGCGCTGACCTTGAACCCGCTCATCCTGAGCAGAGCGTCCGACGCTTTATCAGGACGCGACGTCGAAGGACGCCGCTCACCCTTCGACTCCGCGTCCCGGTGGAGCTTTGGGACGCTCTGCTCAGGGCGAACGGTGTCTATTGTATTCAATGACGTGCGATATTTATTCATGGAGAGCCGCATACGGCGGCGCACTTCAGGACCACAACTTCAAGGGAACTGCCGATGCCAGAGCACGTTGAATCTTCCGCCGGAGGCCGTCGATGGTGGACGCGCGGCGCTACCGCGCTGTTCATCGCCGCAATGGCGACGCTGGCGGTGCTGAATCTGCCGAGGGGTTTTGATGCCGATCTGGGCAAGATCGGCGCAGGCAAGCCGGCCCTGGTATTCGTCTACGATCCTAACCTGGTCGTCAGCAACCAGCAGACCCGGGAAATGGACAAGGCGCGGGAAAGCCGCGCCGATGCGCTGCATTTCCTGGTTGCCGATATCGGTCGGCCGGATACGCAGCAGTTCATGCGCCAGCATCAGGCCGCACCGACCCAGCTCTTGTTGTTTGCGGCTGACGGCAGTTTGCTGAAGCGGACGCATAGCTTGTTGACGGCCGAACAGTTGGTGCAGTTGTTCGATCAGTCGATTGCCCCTTAGAGATCGTCGGGACCGTTACCCGACGAACTGCCACTCCAGCGTCTCGCCCGCGGCCAGCGGCACCAGTTCGCTGCCGGCGTAGGGCAGGGACGTGGGGATTCGCCGTTGCTGGCGCTTGAGCGTGATCGTCCTGGTGTTGCGCGGCAGGCGATAGAAATCGGCGCCGAAGTGGCTGGCGAATCCCTCCAGGCGGTCGAGGGCGCCGGCCCGGTCGAATGCGGTTGCGTACAGTTCGATTGCATGCAGCGCGGTGTAGCAGCCGGCGCAGCCGCAGTCGGATTCCTTGTCGTGCTTCGCGTGCGGTGCTGAATCGGTGCCGAGGAAATAGCGCGGATTGCCCGAGGTGGCGGCTGAAACCAGGGCCTCGCGATGGCGCTCGCGCTTGAGCACGGGCAGACAGTACCAATGCGGCCGCAGGCCACCCTGGAAGATCGCGTTGCGGTTGTAGAGCAGGTGGTGGGCGGTGATCGTGGCGGCGATTTCGCCCTCGGCTTCGCGCACGTAGTCGGCGGCATCCCTGGTGGTGATGTGTTCGAAGACGACGCGCAATTCCGGAAAGTCGCGGCGCAGCGGGATCAGCTGGGTATCGATGAAGACCCGCTCGCGATCGAAAACGTCGATCTCCCGATCGGTGACCTCGCCATGTACGCACAGCGGCAGGCCGAGGCGTTGCATCGCTTCGAGCGCTGGATGGCAGCGGGCGAGGTTGCTGACACCGGCGTCGCTGTGGGTCGTCGCGCCGGCCGGATAGAGCTTGACCGCGTGCACGAATCCGGATTCGGCGGCGCCCGCGATCTCCCCGGCGCTGCTGTTGTCGGTCAGGTACAGCGTCATCAGCGGCGTGAAGTCCGAACCCTGCGGACGCGCGGCGAGGATGCGCTCGCGATAAGCCGCCGCCAGCGCCGTGGTCGTCACCGGCGGCTTGAGGTTGGGCATGACGATGGCGCGGGCGAACTGCCGCGCGGTGTCGGGCAACACCGCGGCCAGCGCCGCGCCGTCGCGCAGGTGCAGGTGCCAGTCGTCCGGGCGGGTCAGGGTCAGGTGGACGGTCATGGTCGGGAAGGGTGGCAACCGGGATATCCGAGTGTCGCAGCGAGTCCGGCGTCCAGGCAAGCTTGCGCCCCTGTCCATCGAGCCGCATGCGCGGATTCCGTCCCGAACGCTGCGTTGCGGCGACCTTGTAGTGCAGTGCGGCGTAAGTAACTGACTTTTATTTACGACGCATTCGGGTCAAAAGGCGCGGAAATAGTGGCAGTTACTTTTGTCGCACTACAGCAGGGGCTCGATCCGATCAGCGCATCGCGCTCGGTGCTGAAGTATCGATTGGTAACCGGGCGGCTTCATATAGGATCACCCTTGTCGCCGTCGGGTAGGAAAACGCCAACATGAGCACGCCACGCTATCCTTCGCTCTATCAGATCAACACGCGCGTCTGGTTGACCGAGTTGTCCCGGGCGCTGGGTCGCCCGGCGTCGCTGGATGACATTCCAGACGCCGAGCTTGATCGCCTCGCCGAGTTCGGGTTCGACTGGATCTGGCTCCTCAGCGTCTGGCAGACCGGTGCGCCGGCGCAGCAGGTTTCGCGCAGCAACCCCGAGTGGCGGCATGAATTCGAGGAGACGCTGCTCGACCTGCGCGAGGACGATATTGCCGGTTCAGGCTTCGCGATCACCGGCTATACGGTGCACCAGGCGCTTGGCGGCGACAGCGCGCTCGCACGCCTGCGCGAGCGCCTGCAGACGCGCGGCCTGAAGCTGATGCTCGACTTCGTGCCCAACCACATGGGCCTCGGCCATCCCTGGGTCGAGACTCATCCTGATTACTTCATTCAGGGCACGCAGCACGATCTCGCCAGCGCACCGCAGAACTACACCCGGGTCAAAACTTCGACCGGAGAGCAGATCTTCGCTTACGGCCGCGATCCGTATTTCTCGGGATGGCCGGATACGCTGCAACTGAACTATGCGAGTCCCGCCGTGCAGCAGGCGATGATCGAAGAGCTGTTGCGGATTGCCGGACAATGCGATGGAGTCCGCTGCGACATGGCCATGCTGGTATTGCCGGAAGTCTTCGAGCGTACCTGGGGCCAGCGCGCGCCGCTGTTCTGGCCGACGGCGACCAGGCGCGTGCGCGAGCAGGTTCCGGCGTTCCTGTTCATGGCGGAAGTCTACTGGGACATGGAGTGGACGCTGCAGCAGCAGGGCTTCGACTACGCCTATGACAAGCGCATCTACGATCGCCTTCGGGAAGGCCACGCCCGGCCTGTACGCGAGCATTTTCACGCGGGACTCGACTACCAGGACAAGCTGGCGCGCTTCCTCGAGAACCACGACGAACCGCGCGCTGCAGCGACGTTCCCCGCCGACCTTCATCGAGCCGCGGCGGTGATCACCTTTCTGTCTCCCGGTATGCGCTTCTTCCATCAGGGCCAGTTCGATGGGCGCCGCAAGCGCATCTCGCCGCATCTGGTGCGTGGTCCGGACGAGGCCGTCGATGACCGCTTGCAGCAGTTCTACCGGCGTCTGCTGGCGGTGCTTCGGCTACCAGCCGTTCGCGATGGCCGATGGCAGTTGCTGGAGTGCGCCCCCGGCTGGGATGGCAACGCGACCTTTGATGCGTTTCTGGTTTACGCCTGGCGTGATGCCCAGGGCAACTTGCTGATGGTCGCAGTGAATTTCGCCCCGCACCAGAGCCAGTGTCATGTGCGCCTGCCATTCCCGGACATCGCCGGCAGAAAGTGGCGCTTGCAGGATCAGCTCAGCAGCGACAGTTACCCTTGGCACGGCGATGATCTGGCGGGGAAGGGCCTGTTCCTGGACATGTCCCCATGGCAGGCCGCCGCTTACACGGCGGTGAGCCTGGACGAGCAGCCCCTCTGAGCAAGTTCTGCGGGCGCAACAGCGGCCAGAGCGGGCGCCGGCAGACTGCATCGAAGGCGATCATCGACGCGGTCACCTGCCACTGGTGCAATAAATGCGGGCTAGAATCGTGACCGACGATGCCTCGGCTTTCGGCCGTCATTTGCCCCAGCCACCAACCCGCGACCGCAGCCGGATACGCACTGCAGCAGCGCCATTGACAGGAACAGCAGAGCAATGACCATGACTACTGAGCAACAGCGCCTGATGCAGGTGCGAGACGGCCAGGAATGGCACCGTTGGGGGCCCTACCTGAGTGAGCGATCCTGGGGTACGGTTCGCGAGGACTACAGTCCGAACGGTGCGGCGTGGAACTTCCTGACGCACGATATGGCGCGAAGCAAAGCCTACCGCTGGGGCGATGACGGGCTCGCCGGCGTCTGTGATCGCTTTCAGGTTCTATGTTTCTCGTTGGCGCTGTGGAATGGCAAGGATCCAATCCTCAAGGAACGTCCGTTTGGCCTGATTCCGAGTGAGGGCAATCACGGCGAAGATCTGAAGGAGTATTACTTCTACGTCGACAGCACGCCGACGCATAGTTACATGAAGTATGTCTACAAATACCCGCATGCCGAGTATCCGTATCAGCATCTGGTCGAGGAAAATGCGCGGCGCAATGGCGGCGGACCTGAATTCGAACTGCTGGATACCGGAATCTTCGATGACGATCGTTATTTCGACGTCGTCGTCGAATATGCAAAGGAAGGCCCGGAAGATCTGTGCATCCGCATCGAGATCTTCAATCGCGGACCGGAACAAGCGGAACTGCATGTGTTGCCGCACCTGTGGTTTCGCAACATCTGGGCATGGGGCGAACACCGCCGTCGCGAGCCACTGATCAAGACCGGCCCGTCGGGCGCCGGGTTCATCTCCTTGCTGGCCGATGACAGCGAAGCTGACGGGCTCGACAATCTGCCGTTTGCCTATAGCGTCGGTCAGCGGCGGCTGTATGCCGAGGCCGATGGCAAGCCCCTGTTTACCGACAATGAAACCAATGCCGCGCTTTTGTACAAACATGACGATGGCCGCAAATACGTCAAGGACGCGTTCCACCGTCATGTGATCCACGGCGAGGCCTCGGTAAACCCCGCGATGCAAGGCACAAAGTCGTGTCTGCACCATGTCCGCAAGGTGCCGGCGGGTGGTTCCACGGTGATTCGCCTGCGGCTGACTCCGGAGCTTCTGGCTGAGCCGTTGAAACAAGTCGACAAGATTGTCGCCAAGCGTCTGCGCGAAGCCGACGAGTTCTATGCGAATATCCATCCAAAAGGCGCATCGGAAGACGAACGCCGGATCCAGCGTCAAGCTTTTGCCGGCATGATGTGGTCGAAGCAGAACTACATTTTCGACGTTGACAAGTGGTTGAACGGTGATAATCCGAAGATGCCGCCGCCGGCTGCACGCGAGAACATTCGCAACAAGCACTGGCGGCATTTGAACTCGATGCGCGTGTTGTCGATGCCGGATAAATGGGAATATCCGTGGTTCGCGGCGTGGGATCTGGCGTTCCACACCGTCGCGATCGCCCTGATTGATGCCGATTTTGCCAAGGAACAGTTGTGGTTCATGCTGTTCGAGCAGTTTCAGCACCCGAATGGACAGATTCCGGCGTACGAGTGGGAATTCTCCGACCTCAATCCGCCGGTGCATCCGTGGGCAGTGTGGCGGGTCTACAACATGGACCGCATCCGTTCGGGCAAGCCTGATCGCGAATTCCTGGAACGCTGCTTCCACAAACTGCTGATCAACTTTGCCTGGTGGATCAACAAGGTCGACAGCAGCGGCAACAACATCTTCGAGGGCGGATTCCTCGGGCTCGACAACATCACCCTGTTCGACCGCTCCGACAAGTTGCCCGGCGGCGCGATTCTGGAGCAATCGGATGCCACCGGCTGGATGGGTCTGTTCTGTCTGAACATGATGCGCATTGCGCTGGAACTGTCCAGGGAGAACAAGACCTACGAGTCGCTCGCGACCAAGTTCTTCCAGCACTACATTTACGTCGGTGCCGCGATGAAGCGCATGGGCGGCCGCAATTACAATCTGTGGGATGACGAGGACGGCTTTTTCTACGATGTGCTGCGCTATCCGGACGGTCATTTCGAGAAGCTGCGCGTGCGCTCGCTGGTCGGTCTGATACCGCTGTACGCGGTGGAACGCCTGGAGACCGACTGGATGTCGCAGTTCCCGGAGTTCATGCGCAATCTGAACTGGTTCCTCGAAAATCGGCAGGATCTGGTGCAGCAGTGCGTCAACCGCATTCCCGGTCCGAAGGGCGATACCCTGGCACTGACCATTGTCGATCGCGAGCAACTCGAGCGGATGCTGCAATTGCTGGTCGATCCGAACGAGTTCCTGTCCGATTTCGGCCTGCGCAGTTTGTCCAAGGCGCACCTTGAGGCACCGTTCGTGCTCGGCGGCAATCGCGTGACCTACGAGCCTGGCGAGGCCGACTGCAAGATCAAGGGCGGCAATTCCAACTGGCGCGGTCCGATCTGGTACCCGACCGCGTTCCTGATGATCGAGTCGCTGCGCAAGCTCGCCAAAGCGCATGGCGACCATGTGTCGGTGGTCGATCGCGACGGTCGCCGCTGGACCATCGGTGAAATCGCCAAGACCCATGCCGAGCGTTTGATTGCCGTGTTTGCGCGCGATGCCAACGGTCGTCGACCGGAATACGGCAACATCGACAAGTTCCAGAACGATCCGCACTGGCGCGACTACCTGACCTTCCACGAGTACTTCCACGGCGACACCGGTGTCGGCCTTGGGGCATCGCACCAGACCGGCTGGACCGGACTGATTGCCTCGCTGATCGATGAATGGCGCGCCCACTGAAATCTGTCTATCGTCAAGGAGACCAACGATGAGTTATCAACCCCTGAAGGGTCAGAAGGCGCTGGTGACTGGTGCCAGTTCCGGGATCGGCGCCGGCGTGGCGCTGGCGCTCGCCAAGGCCGGCGCGGACGTGGTCGTCAATTACGCCTCCAGTGCCGCCGGCGCCGCCAAGGTGGTCGACGAGATCAAGGCCGAGGGCGGTCACGCGATCGCCATCCGGGCCGATGTGGCGGACGAGTCGCAGGTCGAGGCGATGTTCGACCAGATGCTGCGTGAATTCGGCCGTATCGACATTCTGGTCAACAATGCCGGCCTGCAGCAGGATGCGCCGTTCGTCGACATGACCCTGGAGCAGTGGAACAAGGTGATGGGCATCAACCTCACCGGAATGTTCCTGTGCTCGCGCGCGGCGGCGCGCAACATGCTGAAGAACGGCCCGATCGAGGGCGTTTCGGTGGCGGCGGGCAAGATCATCTGCATGTCGTCCGTGCATGAAGTGATTCCGTGGGCGGGACACGTCAACTACGCGGCCTCCAAGGGCGGCGTGAAGCTGTTCATGCAGAGCCTGTCGCAGGAACTGGCGCCGCTGAAGGTGCGCGTCAACTCGATTGGCCCCGGTGCGATTCAAACGCCGATCAACAAGGCTGCCTGGGACACGCCGGAGGCGCTCAATGCGCTGCTCAAACTGATCCCGTACGGCCGCATCGGCAAACCGTCCGATATCGGCAAAGTTGCCGTTTGGCTCGCTTCCGACGATTCCGATTATGTCAACGGGCAGACCATCTTCGCCTGTGGCGGCATGACCTTGTATCCGGAGTTTGCCGACGGCGGCTGAGAGCGCGGGTTGGCACGACGAGGGAGCGTTTGGGTAGAGCAGGCTTGTCGCTGCGGTGGGTCCGGACCTTGTCGTCCGGACGCTCTGCGCATCAACGCAAACCCGGTGCTGAGAAATGGGTTGAATTGAGCTGTCTCAACGCCTCCCGCAGCCGGCACCGAGGATCGTCAAGGAGCAGCAATGCCCAGTCACTTGCCGGAGTACCTGGCTGAAGCTGCCGGGACGGCGTTGATGATGTTGATCGGCGTTGGCGCGATCGCGCTGATGTGGGCCGATGCGTCGCCGATGCCGGGACTGATCGAGTCGCCGGACCTGCGGCGCTTGTTGACCGGCATCATGTTCGCCGGCGGCGCGACCCTGGTGGTGGTGTCGCCGTTGGGCCAGCGCAGCGGGGGGCACTTGAACCCCGCTGTGACCCTGGCGTTCTGGATGAAAGGCAACATCGCAACAAAAGACGCCGTGATCTACGTGCTGGCGCAGATCTGCGGCGCGCTGCTGGGTGTTGGAATCGCCGCATTGCTGGCCTCCGAGGCGGTGCGCGCAGTGCAGTTCGGGATTACCTTGCCGGGCGATGGCTACTCGGTCACCCACGCTTTCGTGGCCGAGATTGCAATCACCGCCGCGCTGGTCGGATTGATCCTGTTCTGTGTCAACAACCAGCGTTTCGCTCGCTACACGCCGATTCTGGCCGGCAGCCTGGTTGCGACGCTGGTGTTCATCGAGGCGCCGGTATCCGGGACCAGTCTGAATCCGGCGCGAAGCGTTGCGCCGGCGCTGCTGGCTTCGGTTTTCACCCACCAGTGGCTATATGTCGTGGCGCCGTTGATCGGGGCGGCATGCGCGGTCTGGCTGCATGGCCGCTTCGCCGGCGAGCGGCCCGCAAGCGGCTGCGCCAAGCTTTATCACACCGAACGCTACCAGTGCATTTTTTCCAACTGCGGCTACAGTCGCTTCGTGGCCGGCTCCGTGGTGCTGCGCGAAGGGGAGATGGCGGACCGTGCCTATGTCATCGAAAGCGGCGAACTGGAAGTACGCAAGCGCGGAGAGGATGGCGTCGAGCGTACGCTGGCCACATTGGGCCCCGGCGCGTGGGTCGGCGAAATGGCGTTGTTGCTGGAGTTGCCGCGCTCGGCCACGGTGGTGGCCAGCCGTGATTGCGAACTGCGAATGGTGACGGCCGACAATTTCGCCCATGTCATCGCCGAACACCCGGAGCAGACCCTCAAGTTGCTGCGGCAGTTGTCGGAGCGCCTGCACGAGGCGGGGCGCAAACTCGTGTTGTAGGGCAGGGAGCCTGTTGAATCGCCAGCGGAATCAAAGCTCATCGCCGCGACGCAGGACGCCCGCGACCGGATCTGGCGCGCGCCGCACCGGCGCAGGGCGATCTCGTAGAATTCAACCGCTGCCGCCCCGAGCGGCGGCCCATCCATGAACCCCGAAGAGGACCGAATGAGTCGTCACCTCCACGACGACGTCTGTCCAGGCGCGCCGATGACCAGTGAAGATCCGTCGCCGCGGCAAGCGAGGCCGTTCCTGCTGGAATCGACGCTGACTACCTCGTTGCATTTTGCCGGCAACGAAATTCAGAGCCAGATGTGGAAGCACGATCCGGAGGCGCTGGCGCTCGAGTACACGCAGACGATGATGGGCTTCGTGCTGTTCAACCTGGCGCCGCAGCGCATCGCGATGGTCGGCCTGGGAGGCGGCTCGCTGGCCAAATTCTGCTATCGCCACCTGCCCGATTCAAACATCGTCGTGGTCGAGATCAATGCGCAGGTGCTGGCGCTGCGCGAGACCTTCCGGGTGCCGCCGGACGATGCACGTTTCCGCGTCCTGCTTGGCGATGGCGCCGATCTTGTCGGTCAGTCGCGCGACGAGGTCGACGTGCTGTTGGTCGACGGCTACGATCAGTCGGGCATCCCGCCGCGCCTGTGTTCGGCCGGCTTCTACCAGCACTGCCGGCGTGCGCTGCGCGCGGGCGGGGTGCTGGTCGCCAACATCGTCTGCGCGCATCCGCAGTACCACATGCTGATCGGCCGCATCCGCACGGCTTTCGATGATTCCGTGCTGATTGTCCGCGACCACGACAGTCGCAACGACATCGTGTTCGCCTGGGTCGGCGCGCTTGACGACCGCCATCTCGGCGATCGCGGGCGCCCTCCAGGCATCCGCGGCGAGGCGTGGGATCACCTGATCCCGGCGGTGGATCGGGTGCGTTTTGCATGGAGGGATCGGGTGCGTCCCACGGCCAGCAGGCGCTGACCCTGCGACCGCGCAAGTCCGGTCCGTTGTGTCCGACGTTGATTCCGCCCCTGGTTCTACAGCGGCTTGCAGATTGCTTTGATCCGAGTAAGATAGTAATCACTTACTATCTTTCTGGAATCGACCATGATCTCGCGCTCGCGCAATCTCCCTGCCGACGAACGCCGCGCGGTGATCGTGGCGGCGGTGATCGAGCTGGCTGCGCAGCAGAATCCGAGCGAAATCACCACCGCCGCGATCGCCCAGCAGATGGGCCTGACCCAGGGCGCGCTGTTCCGGCATTTCCCGGACAAGGACGCGATCTGGGCGGCGGTCATGGCGTGGGTAGCGCAAGCACTGCTGGAGCGCATCGATCGCTCGGCGGCCGGGCTGGCCTCGCCATTGGCGGCGATGGAAGCGATGTTCATCAGCCACGTCGAGTTCGTCTGCGAGCACCCTGGCGTGCCGCGGATGTTGTTCGGTGAATTGCAGCGGGCGACGTCGACACCGGCCAAACGCACGGTGCAGACACTGTTGCAGCATTACCGGGAGCGCTTGCAGCGCCTTATGGCGGACGGCATCGCTGCCAGCGAACTGGCGCCGATGCTGGATACGGACGCCGCAGCATCCTTGTTCATTGGCAGCGTGCAGGGTCTGGTCATGCAGTCGTTGCTGGCCGGCGACGTCGGGCGCATGCGCGTGGACGCGCCGCGGGTGTTTGCGATCTACCGTCGTGGCATCGGGAGCACGCCATGAAGGGCCTGCCGATGACTGGTCGCATGCTGGCGGTGCTGGCCGTGGTGCTGCCATTGCTGGCGCTGCTGGTCTACGTCGCGCTGTATTCGGGGCCGCTGGCGCCGGTGGCCGTCACCGTGGAAAGCGTTGAGTCGCGTCCGCTCAGCCCGGCGCTGTTCGGCATTGGCACGGTCGAAGCGCGCTACCGCTACCCGATCGGGCCGACCGCGACCGGGCGCCTGGAGACGCTCAGCGTCGAGGTCGGCGATCGCGTGCAAGCCGGACAGGTGCTTGGCGAGATCGATCCGGTGGAACTGGATGATCGCGTCGGCGCGCAGGAATCGGCACTCAAGCGCACCCAGGCGGCGCTGCGTGAGGCGCAAGCCCGGCTCAGCTTCGCCCGCAGCCAGGCGCTGCGCTACGAGCAGATGTGGGAACGCCACCTGATCAGCGAGGAAGCGGTCACCGCCAAGCGCCAGGAACTGCAGATCGCGCAGGCGGCGCATGCGGCGGCCAGCGAGGATCTCGCCCGCGCCGGATCCGATCGCAATGCCGCCATCGCGCAGCGCGGCAACCTCAAGCTGGTCGCGCCGGTGGCCGGCATCGTCGTGCTGCGCCACGTCGACCCCGGCACCACCGTGGTCGCCGGTCAGGCAGTGGTGGAACTGATCGACCCGACCAGCCTGTGGATCAACGTGCGCTTCGACCAGATCAGCGCCGGTGGCCTGGCCGCGGGCCTGCTCGCAGATATCGAATTGCGCTCGCGCGCCGGCGAGCGCTTGCCCGGCCGCGTGCTGCGCGTCGAACCGATGGCCGATGCGGTGACCGAGGAAACCCTGGCCAAGGTGGTTTTTGCCGACCTTCCCGAGCCGCTGCCGCCGATTGGCGAACTCGCCGAGGTCACTGTGCGTCTGCCGCCCGTCGCCGCGGCGCCGGTGCTCGGCAATGCCGCGATCCGCCGCGACGGCGAGCGCGTCGGCGTCTGGCAACTGGTCGACGACCGCGCGCACTTTGTCGAAGTCAGCTTCGGTGCCGCCGATCTCGACGGTAACGTGCAGGTGCGCGCAGGGCTCAAGAACGGCGACCAGGTTATCGTCTACAGCGAGAAGGCAATCAGTGCGCGCAGCCGCATTCGCGCCGTCGACAAAATTCCGGGAAGCGCGCCGTGATCAGCCTGGCCGGCCGCGACATCCTGCATTCCTGGGGCAAGTTCGTGTTCACCGGCGTCGGCCTTGGCCTGCTGATCGGCGTCACCCTGGTGATGGCCGGCGTCTACCGCGGCATGGTCGACGACGGCAGGGCGCTGCTCGACAACAGCGGCGCCGAACTGTGGGTGGTGCAGCAGAACACGCTCGGCCCCTATGCCGAGTCGTCCAGCGTCAACGACGATGTCTATCGCAGCATCCTGGCGATGCCGGGCGTGGCGGCGGCCGCCAACGTCACCTATCTGACCATGCAGGTGCGCCGCGGGCAGGCCGACGTGCGCGCGATGATCGTCGGCATCGCGCCCGGACGCGTCGGGGCCGCGCCCGGATGGCCACCGTATCTGGTTGCCGGGCGCCAGATCGCGCGCGGCCATTTCGAGGCCGTCGCCGACGTCGCAGCCGGCTTCAGGCTGGGCGATCGCATCGGCATCCGCCGCAACCACTACACCGTGGTCGGGTTGACCCGGCGCATGGTCTCCTCCAGCGGCGATCCGATGCTGTTCATCCCGCTCAAGGATGCCCAGGAGGCGCAGTTCCTCAAGGACAACGATGCGATCTGGAGCAACCGCCGCCGCACCGAGGCCAATCCGACCTTCAACCGGCCCGGCGTGCCCGGATTGCTGCAGGCGGTGGTCGACTCGCAGTCCGCCAGCAGCGTGGTCAACGCGATCCTGGTACGACTTGCGCCCGGCCATGCGCCCGACACCGTGGCCGATTCCATTCGCCGCTGGAAGCGTCTGACGGTGTACACGCGCACGCAGATGGAGGGCATCCTGATCGGCAAAGTGATTGCCACCTCGGCGCGCCAGATCGGCATGTTCCTGATGATCCTGGCGGTGGTCAGCGCGGCGATCGTCGCCTTCATCATCTACACCCTGACGATGGACAAGATCCGCGAGATCGCCGTCCTCAAGCTGATCGGTACGCGCAATCGAACCATCGCCGGGATGATCCTGCAGCAGGCGCTGGCGCTCGGCATGATCGGCTTCGTCGTCGGCAAGATCACCGCGACCTTTTCCGCACCGTACTTTCCCAAGCACGTGCTGCTGGTGCCGCAGGACTCGCTCGCCGGCTTCTTCGCGGTGATCGTCATCTGCGTGCTCGCCAGTCTGGTCGCCATCCGCATGGCGCTCAACGTTGATCCCGCCGAAGCGATCGGAGGCTGAGATGGCCGGCCACGGTATCCGCATCAGCGGGTTGACCAAGCGCTACGGCAGCGGCGATACCGCGGTCGACGCGCTCAAGGGCGTCGACATGCAGGTGGCGCCGGGCGAGGTGGTCGGGCTGATCGGTCCATCGGGATCCGGCAAGAGCACGTTGCTCAAATGCCTCGGCGCGGTGATCGATCCGACCGCCGGCCACATGCTGCTGGGCGACCAGGTGATCTACGACAACGGCTGGAAGGTCCGCGACCTGCGCGCGCTCCGGCGCGACCAGATCGGCTTCGTGTTCCAGGCGCCGTACCTGATCCCGTTCCTGGACGTCACCGACAACGTGGCGCTGCTGCCGATGCTGGCCGGTGTGGCGAACGCCGCCGCGCGCGCCAGGGCGCTGGAACTGCTGACCGCACTCGACGTGCAGCACCGCGCGCGTGCCATGCCCTCGCAACTGTCGGGCGGCGAGCAGCAACGGGTGGCGATCGCGCGCGGCCTGGTCAACCGGCCGCCGGTGATCCTCGCCGACGAGCCCACCGCGCCGCTCGACAGCGAGCGCGCGCGGGCGGTGATGCGCATCCTCGGCACGATGGCGCGCCAGTACCAGACCGCGATCATCGTCGTCACCCACGACGAGAAGATCATTCCGGCCTTCAAGCGCATCTACCATATCCGTGACGGCGTCACCCATGAGGAAGCCGGCGAGGGGCGGGTGCTCGAATGAGCGCAGCGAATGTCCGAGACCGCAGGCCCGCCACGCGTTGACGCGTCCATCACCCCGCTGGACGCACGCGAAATCCCGGATCCTCACCCATCCGATACCGAAACGTCTGCGTGCTCCACGGCTCCAGTCGGCTGAACTCGCAATCATGGTGCGGGCAGCTGATGCCGGCGTCGCAATCGCCCAGGGGGAACGATTCAAACACCGTCACCTGCGTTCGCAGAACCAGCTGCAAGCGCGGCGAACCTGCCTCGGGCCAGGCCACGGACACTTCGGGAAGCCCCTCGCTCCGCCACCGTGGCAGAACGTGGGCTCAACCAGCCAATGCTTCAGTACACCGCGTCGTGATCGCCGACGTTGATCGGCACGATCTGTTTCGCGCTGATGATCAGTTCCAGCGTGATGCGATAGGAGAGATTGATCGATGCCGAATGCAGCCCGGTCAGCCGTCCGCCCCGGGGCGTGCAAGCGCAACGAAGGGTGGTGCGGATTCGCCTGCAGAAGTAGCAGGGTTTTCCGATACTGCTCGGTCAATTGCGGAAGACGCTTGAGGAACTGCGCCGCGCTTCGGTTGTACTGGTCGGTGAAGACCAGCGCGTACGTCACGGCAGCCGGGCCAGTCGCTTCATGTGCGCAGCCACCGTCTCCTCGACAAAGCGGCCGGCGGCGAGGTCATCCCGGCTTTCGGCCAGGGCCGCGGTGAGTTCGCATTCGCGCAGGTAGTGATAGTGCTCAATGTCCATCACCACGAAACGGTCCTTGCCGCGCACGGATACCGTGGCTTCGCGCGCGCCCTCAAGCGCGTCGCTGCTGGCTGATACGCCTTGGGTCTTGAGGCTGTTGGCGCTGATTGAGGGCATCACGGACTCCGGCAGGCTTGTTCGAGAACGAGCGGTTCACCATGCCATCAATCGTACGATTTACGAGGCGCCAGGCGTTGAACCTCGGACTTCTGAAAGACGAGGAAAGGCAACAGCTGCGCGTCGCTGAGCCAGTATCTCGATTCCAGACCCTGGAACGACCGTGAGCTGCCGCACCCATGGAACCCGGACCCGGCTGAACCGCTGACGGTTCGGGCAGGCATTGGACCGGGTGCGCGCCTATGCGGCCCGCGCCCCGCGTGAGATCAGGAATGCCGCGAGCAGCGCCGGACATTGCGCGTTCAGCGCCTTGCGCAGATTCAGGTCGGCGGCATTGCCGGCCAGTTCATGGGCGATCCGCAGCAAGCGTGCGCCGGGTCGCTGGTCGCTGGCGGGCGGCAGCGCAAACTCGCAGGCGCGGGTCAAGCGGCACCAGGCGGGAAATGCGTGCATCGGCAGGGCGTCGTCGAGATCACACCATGCCGACCAGCGGCTTGCCCATGTCCGGCTGCTGCTGAGCCAGGATTCGGCGTCGACTGGCCAGGACAGGCAAAGTTCGGCGATGTCAGCGAACACGCGTTCGTGCAGTTGGGCCTGCTCACTCAATTGGACATGCCAGACCAGCGCATCGGCCTGATCGCGCCATTGCGGATCAAGCTCAAGCGCGGCGACTGCCTGCGCCGGCTCATCGAGCAGATGCCATAAATAGCTCGGGTGCGCCTGCCGATTGGGTGCGTCGAATGGTCGCTCGTCGCTGCGTCCAAGCAAAGCGAGCAAGGCCGGGCGCACCAGCATCATGGCCTCGCGCGTCAAACATCGACGTGCTGCGGGCCACAGCTCCGCTTCGATCCAGGACACCGCGATCGCCGCGGCGGCCCAGCGTGGATCGCGGCGTTCGATCAGTTCGACGCAGCGTTCGCAGTCAGCGACAAAATGCGCGAAGGCAGGGGCCTTGCGCAGCGTTGCCAGTTGTCTGCGCACGCGCTCGACGTCCAGATCCTTCAGCGCCCGCCGTGCTTCAGTCGCCGCGATCTCCGCTGGCGAATTGCGGAACAGATCGAGCTGATCGTCGGGTCTGATGCGAAACAGGAAATCGGGCTCGTCGGCCTGGTGCCCGGTTTCGGTTGGCGGCGGCGGAGTCGGCGCCGGCCGAGTGCTTGCCGAGGCCGCAAACAAGTCCAGGTTCTCGCTGCGCAGCAGTGCCGGTTTTGCAGGATGCATGGCGGGGATGTTCAGCGGTCTGGCCGCGGATGCTCGCCAGATCACTTCAGTGACGCAAGCCCGACGCAGTCCGGCCTTGCGCCGGCCAGAGTTCGCGGGGTGAAGCGGGTCTCGCCGGTCATATTGCAAGTGAAACAGGGGTCAGAGTGCAGTTTCCGCGCCTTGACGCCGGTTTCGAGGCCGGCCACCTTTGCAGGTCCGACACGGCGCGCCAGTTGGCGTTCGATCGCGTCCATGAAGTGACTTGACCCCAGCGCATGCTGGCGCTGCAGGTACCGGCGAATCGTGTCGACCTCGTCTGCAGCAGCGGGCGTATCGAAGAGGCGACGGTACGTGAGTTGGGGTTCGCTCGCGGTAGCGCCCAAGGCCTGGAAGGCCGGATGTTCGCGCACGAGTGCATCGTGGTGCCCCGCCGCATCGGCGGCGTGGCTCGACCATCTGTAAGTCGAGATGGTGCAATGTCCAGTCTGCCGATCCTGGGCGTCGTTCAGAGAACAGCCGGCTGCTTGTAGGAAAATTCCAAAACTGCGCCTTGACTCCTTTTCTCCCATCGTTTCCTGGGTGTCCCGAACTCTGGCCTGGACGGTGGGTGCCTACCACTACAGCGAAGACACGGATGTCGTCTTCGATATCAACAACTTCCAGGGGCTGTTCGGGGCGGGTACCGCGGCCAGGTTCGACGCCCGCCCGCAACTCGACTCCTGGGCCGCATTCGCTGATGCCCGCTACGCCTTCAGCGACCGGCTCTCGTTCACGCTCGGCGGTCGTTTCAGCAACGAGGACAAGCGCTTTGCCAACAAGCAGACCGTCGCGACCCTCCGCGAAAGTACGCTGCCCATCGACCTCGGCCCTTTCCCGGCCGGCTCGCGCATTCCCGGCGGTACGCTGTTCGCCGATCCGCCGGTTTTCCTCAGTGCGGCCAGTTTCGACAACTTTTCGCCACGCGCCGTTCTCGCGTACGAACTGCTGCCGAACGCGCTCACCTACGCCAGCTACAGCGAAGGATTCAAGAGTGGCGGCTTCAACTCGTTTGGCCTGAGTACGGCCTTCGACGACGAAGTGTTAGCGGCTACAAAGAACCGCGCATAAACGGCGAGTGGAT
>JAIMJQ010000040.1 GCA_020693165.1 Xanthomonas sp.
GCAACCAGCAACCAGCAACCAGCAACCAGCAACCAGCAACCAGCAACCAGCAACAACTTACCTGTTCAACACCCGCACTGCCTTCAGGGTCTCGCCATCCTTGCAGCGGGCGATGCCCAGCAAGCGTCCGTCTTCATTGAGCACGGCGATCTCATCGGCGATTACCGCTTCGGCAGAAATCACCGGGTTGCCGTGCGAAAAGCGTACCAGTTGGTCGTTGCAGATGCGGGCGCTGGGCATCCCGGCTGCGAGTACTTCGACCGGCAGCAACAGCCGGTCAAGCGCGGCGATGTCCCCTTGCAGCGCGTCCAACGCGGCCATCGGATGCATCGCCGGGTCGCGGAACGGCGCCGCCCAGGTGCGTCGCAATGCATGCACGTGGGCGCCGCAGCCGAGCGCTTCGCCGATGTCGTCGACCAGCGTGCGCACGTAGGTGCCGGACGAGCAGTCGATGTCCAGCACCAGGAACGGTGGCGTCCACTCGACCAGGCGCAATCGGTCGATGTGCACACGGCGCGGTTCGCGCTCGATCTCGACGCCCTTCCGCGCCAGTTCGTACAGTGCCGTGCCGCCGCGCTTGAGCGCCGAGTACATCGGCGGAATCTGTTCGATGTCGCCTCGAAATCGCGCCAGGGCCGCGTCGATGGAATCAGCATCGACATGGTCGAATCCGCGCTCGACAACCGGACGGCCGGTGGCGTCGAGGGTGTCGGTGCGGATACCCAGGCGCGCAATCGCCCGATAGCCCTTGTCGCCGGTCAGCAGGTAACTGCTCAGTTTGGTCGCTTCACCAAGACAGATCGGCAGCAGGCCGCTGGCAAGCGGGTCGAGGCTGCCGGTATGCCCGGCCTTGTCGGCGCGATACAGCCACTTGACGCGCTGCAGCGCGGCGTTCGAGCTGGGGCCAACGGGCTTGTCGAGCAGCAGTACGCCGTCGAGGGAACGTTTTCGGGAGCGCATCAGAGTTCGCGGGTCTGTTCTTTGTCCGCAAAGGACGCAAAGGACGCAAAGAGAAGCAATGAATCAGCAGGTTGGAACGGAGTGGGCCCACTCCATCGTCGCGTACCAGGCGGTGAGCCCTGCCTGTGTAATCCCATGCTTTTGCTCTTCCTTGCGTCCTTTGCGGACCAAAAAAGCCTTTCGGAAGAGATCCGACAGCCGCGGCTACTCGCTATCGGGCAAGCTGCCGCGCAGCAACTCGTCGATGCGCCCGCCGCGGTCGACCGAGTCGTCGTAGTGGAAGCGCAGTTCGGGCACGGTGCGCGTGCTCATCAGCTTCGACAGCACCTGACGATAGCGTTTGGCCTCGACCTTGAGCAGCGTCAACGCCGGCTTGGCGTCCTCTGGATTCAGCGCCGTGATGAAAACCTTGGCGACTGCGAGGTCACGACTGACCTCGACGTCGGACACGCTGATTTCTGGTAGCTGCTGTGCCTTCACGTCTTCATGCACCAGCACCGCTACTTCACGTCGCAGCTGGGCGGCGACGCGATCGGTACGTTCGAATCCACCACGGGCCATAGCGACGCCGCCCCTCAGTTGACCGTCAACGTGCGCTGGACTTCGATGCGGTCGAAGCACTCGATCTGGTCGCCGACCTTGACGTCGTTGTAGGCCTTGACCGCAATGCCGCATTCCATGCCGTTGCGTACTTCGTCGACAATCTCCTTGAAGCGGCGCAGCGATTCCAGCTCGCCCTCGAACACCACGACGTTGTCGCGCAACACACGGATCGGCTTGTTGCGCTTGACCACGCCCTCGATCACCATGCTGCCCGCCACCGCACCGAACTTGCTGGAGCGGAACACGTCGCGCACCTGGGCCAGACCGATGATCTGTTCGCGCACTTCGGTGCCGAGCATGCCGGTCAGCGCCTTGCGCACATGATCGATGGCTTCGTAGATGATGCTGTAGTAGTTGATCTCGACGCCGCCTTCCTGCAGCACCTTGCGTGCCTGCGCATCGGCGCGCACGTTGAAGCCGATGACGATGGCCTTGGCCGCAACCGCCAGCGTGGCGTCCGATTCGGTGATGCCGCCGACGCCGGAGGCGATCACATTGACTTTGATCTGGTCGGTGGCAAGGCGTGTCAGCGATTCGCGCAGCGCTTCGGCGCTGCCCTGGACATCGGCCTTGATCAGCAGGTTGAGCGTCTGCACTTCGCCCTGACCCATCTGCGCGAAGATGTCGTCGAGCTTGTTGCCCTGCTTGGCCAGACGCATGTCGCGGCTCTTCAGTTCGCGCGCGGCGGCAGCGTCGCGGGCGGCGCGCTCGTCGGCTACGACGAGGAAGTCGTCGCCGGCATTGGGCGTGCCCTGCAGGCCCACCACCACCGCCGGGATCGACGGACCGGCCTCGGCGATCTGGCGTCCGGCTTCGTCGTACATGGCGCGCACGCGGCCCCACTGCATGCCGGCCAGGATGACGTCGCCCTTCTTCAGGGAACCGCTCTGCACCAGCACCGTGGCGACCGAGCCACGGCCCTTGTCGAGCGTCGATTCGACCACCGTACCGCGCGCGCGGCCCTTGGCCGGCGTGCGCAGCTCGAGGACTTCGGACTGCACCAGGATGGCGTCGAGCAGGTTGTCGATGCCGATGCCGGATTTGGCCGACAACGGGATCACCTGGACGTCGCCGCCGTACTCTTCCGGCACCAGATCGTGCTGCAGCAGGCCCTGCTTGACCCGTTCCGGATCGGCGTCGGCCTTGTCCATCTTGTTGACCGCGACAATGATCGGCACCTTCGCCGCCTTGGCGTGGTTGATCGCCTCGATGGTCTGCGGCATCACGCCGTCGTCGGCGGCCACTACCAGGATCACGATATCGGTGATCTTGGCGCCGCGCGCACGCATCTGGGTGAAGGCCGAATGGCCCGGCGTGTCGAGGAAGGTGATGGTTCCCTTCTTGGTGTTCACGTGATACGCGCCGATGTGCTGGGTGATGCCGCCGGCTTCGCCGGCAGCCACGCGGGTGCGTCGGATATGGTCGAGCAGCGAGGTCTTGCCGTGATCGACGTGGCCCATGATGGTCACCACCGGCGGCCGCGGCAACGCCTCGCCAGCGGTGGGATCGATCGATACGACTTCGGCCTCGACATCGCGCGCGCCGGACTTCTTCACCGAGTGCCCGAGTTCCTCGGACACCAGCACCGCGGTGTCGTGATCGATGGTCTGGTTGATGGTGACCATGACGCCCATCTTCATCAGCGCCTTGATCACCTCGGGTGCCTTCACCGCCAGCTTCTGGGCGAGGTCGGCGACAATCACGGTGTCGCCCACTTCTACTTCGCGGACCACCGGTGCGGTCGGCCTGGAGAAGCCATGGTCGCGGCCGCTGCCGCGCTGAGGCTCCGGCGCGCCGCGACGGTGATGCGGTTTCTTCTTGGCGCGGCGGGCTTGGTCGCTCAGGTGCAACTGGCCAACTGCCGCGGCCGGTTCGGCCTCGTCGACCACCACTTCGTCGGTGATCGCGCGCGCAACCGGCGCGCGCTTGTCCGGCTTGTGGCCGCGCGGCTTGTCGTCAACTTCGATACGGGTCGGCGGCTTCTTCGGCTTGCCGGCATCCACCTTGGCGCGTTCTTCATCGGCCTTGCGCTTGGCTTCTTCGGCGATCAGGCGCTCGGCTTCCTCGGCGGCGCGGCGCTCGGCTTCCTCGCGCTCGTTTTTGCGCTGTTCTTCAAGCTCGCGCTGGCGCTCTTCCTCGGCCTGACGACGTGCGTCGGCGTCACGCCGCACCTGGTCTTCGGTCTCTCGGCGCAGGTGCGATTCGTTCAACAGGCGCTGGGCTTCCTCGCGCTCGGGATCGTGTTCGGCCTGTTCGGCAACGGTGCTGCGCTTGACGTAGGTCTTCTTCTGGCGCACCTCGACATTGACGGTCTTGGCGCCGCGACCAGGTCCACCGGTCGGCACGGTCAGTTCGCTGACGGTCTTGCGCTTGAGCGTGATCTGGCTTGGCGCCTTGAGATCGGCCTTGGTCTTGCCGTGCGCTGAGCGCAAGTGTTCAAGCAGCGTGATCTTCTCGGTCGCGCTGATCTCCTGCTGCACGCCCGCGAACTTCATGCCAGCTTCGGCCAACTGCTCAAGCAGGCGCTCCGGGCTCACGCCCAGCACGCCAGCCAGCTTTTCGACGGTCACTCCTGCCATGCAGCTTCTCCAAATTCAGCGTCGACCGCGGCTGCCCATGCGCCGCGTGTCGTATCTACTCAAGCCTGGTTCTCGCCGGCAAACAGCGGGGCGCGCGCTGCCATGATCAGGCGTGCGGCGCGCTCTTCGGTCATGCCTTCGAAGTCCATCAGTTCGTCGGTCGCCAGGTCCGCGAGGTCGTCGCGGGTGCGGATGCCCTGTCCGGACAGCGCAAAGGCCGTGGCTTCGTCCATGCCTTCGACGTCGAGTAGCGACGGGTCGGGTCGATGTTCGTCGAGGGCCTCTTCCTTGGCGATCATCTCGGTGAGCAGCGCGTCGCGGGCGCGCGCCCGCAGTTCCTCGACCAGGTCCTCGTCGAACTCGTCGACCGACAGCAGTTCGCCTGCCGGCACGTAGGCCACTTCCTCGACCGAGCTGAAGCCCTCGCGAACCAGGATTGCGGCGATTTCCTCGTCAACCTGCAGGCGTTCGACGAACATCTCGACCGCCAGCGTGGACTCGGCCTCGCTCTTCGCCTGCGCCTGCTGCTGGGTCATCACGTTGAGCTGCCAGCCGGTGAGCTTGCTGGCCAGGCGCACGTTCTGGCCGCCGCGGCCGATCGCCTGCGACAACTTGTCCTCGGCGACGGCGAGGTCCATCGAGTGCTTTTCCTCGTCGACCACGATCGACTGCACTTCGGCCGGCGCCATCGCGTTGATCACGAACTGGGCCGGGTTGTCGTTCCACAGCACGATGTCGATGCGCTCGCCGTTGAGCTCGTTGCTGACCGCCTTGACCCGCGAACCCTGCATGCCGATGCAGGCGCCGACCGGGTCGGTGCGATTGTCATTGGCGCGCACGGCGATCTTGGCGCGGTCGCCAGGGTCGCGCGCGGCGGCCATTACGGTGACCACGCCCTGGCCGACTTCCGGCACTTCGAGCTTGAACAGCTCCATCGTGAACTCGGGCGCGGTGCGCGAGACAAACAGCTGCGGTCCGCGCGCTTCAGTGCGCACGTCGTAAAGGATGCCGCGAATGCGGTCGCCGGCGCGGAAGTTCTCGCGCGGAATGACCCGCTCGCGCAGCACGATGGCCTCGGCATTGGCACCGAGGTCGAGATAGATGTGGCCGCGCTCGATGCGCTTGATGATGCCGGACACCATGGTGCCCACCTTGTCCTGGTATTGGTCGACGACCTGGGCGCGTTCGGCTTCGCGCACCCGCTGCACGATCACCTGTTTGGCGGCCTGGGCGGCGATACGGCCGAACTCGGCGTTCTCGATCGGTTCCTCGATGAATCCGCCGATTTCGGCGTTCGGGTCGGTCTCGAAGGCCACCGTCTGCGCCACCTGGCGCTCCGGGAACTCGAGCGGTGCGTCGTCGGCGATCACTTCCCAGCGTCGGAAGGTCTCGTAACTGCCGGTGACGCGGTCGATCGCGACGCGCGCCAGAATATCGCCGCCGTGCTTGCGTTTGGCGGCGGACGCCAGTGCGGCCTCGAGCGCGTCGAAGATGACGCCGCGCGGGACGCCTTTTTCATTGGCGACCGCGTCTGCGACCAGCAGCATTTCCTTACTCATGTTTCTTTCCTTTGCGAGAGGAACGCGATGCTGAAGCCGGCTCGAAGCTCGGCACCAGCTTTGCCTTTTCGATATCGGCGATGGCCAGGGCGATCGGACCGGATTCCAGTTCCAGGGTTAACTTGTCGCCGTCGACACCGACGATCCGGCCGAGGAAGCGGCGACGTCCGTCGATGGGCACCGAAGTCTGGGCGCGCACGTCGGAACCGATGAAGCGTGAATACTGCTCGGCCCGGTACAGCGGTCGGTCCAGGCCAGGCGAGGATACTTCGAGCGTGTAGTTGCCGGTGATCGGGTCGTGGACATCGAGGAGCGCGGAAACCTCGCGACTGACCTGCTCGCAGTCCTCGAGCGTGACTGCCCGTTCGGCATGGTCGATGTAGAGGCGCAGCAACCCGCCAGCGCGCGACAGCGCCAGTTCCAGTCCCCACAGGTCGAGCCCAAGGGCCCGCACCGTCGGGCCGAGCAGTCCCTCGATTTCCACCTTCTTCTGCGCAGCCATGCAGCCCCGGCTTGGTAAACTTCGGACAACAAAAAAGCCTCCGAAGAGGCTTTCTGTCGAAAACCATTGGTAGCGGGGGCAGGATTTGAACCTGCGACCTTCGGGTTATGAGCCCGACGAGCTGCCTGACTGCTCCACCCCGCACCAGAAGCTGACCATAGTAGCGTGGGCGGGATTCGATAGCAAGAGCGGCGAGGAGCGGTTGTTGGTTGCCGGCAGCAGAAGCGGCATTGGCCCTGCTATTCGCTTTGCTGCCAGCAACCAGCAACCAGCAACCAGCCTTTGACGTTGACCCGCAGCAACCCGCGGCCGGCAAACGCCGCTAATATCAGCGGCTGGCTTTCTCACCTGTGGAGCGGATCATGCCTTTGCGTGTAGGTATCAACGGTTACGGTCGAATCGGTCGCAACATCATGCGGGCCGTGTACGAATCCGGCCGTCAGAACGAGATCCAGATCGTTGCTGTCAATGATCTCGGCGACGCCAGGACCAATGCTCATCTGACCCAGTACGACACTGCGCACGGCCGCTTCGGGGTCGAAGTCGGCGTCGATGGCGACTCGATGCTGGTCGGTGGCGATCGCGTGCGCACGCTGGCCGAGCGCGATCCGTCGAAGTTGCCTTGGGGCGAGCTCGGCGTCGATCTGGTGATGGAGTGCACCGGTCTGTTCAACAGCAAGGCCAAGGCTGGCGCGCATCTGGCCGGCGGGGCGAAGAAGGTGCTGATCTCCGCGCCGGGCGGCAACGATGTCGACGCCACGGTAGTGTTCGGCGTCAATCATCATGCTTTGCGTCCTGAGCACGTCGTCGTCTCGAATGCGTCGTGCACCACCAATTGTCTGGCGCCGCTGGCGATGGTGCTGCATCAGGGCATCGGCATCACCCACGGCCTGATGACGACGATCCACGCCTACACCAACGATCAGGTGCTGACCGACGTCTACCACTCCGACCTGCGCCGCGCGCGTTCGGCGACGATGTCGCAGATTCCGACCAAGACTGGCGCAGCGGCGGCAGTGGGTCTGGTCCTGCCGGAGCTCAACGGCAAGCTCGATGGCTTTGCGATGCGGGTGCCGACGATCAATGTGTCGGTGGTCGACCTGACCTTTGTCGCCGCACGGGCAACCAGCAACGCCGAGATCGACCAACTGGTGCAGGCCGCTGCCGAAGGCCCGCTGGCCGGAATCCTGGGGTTGAATCGCAAGCCGCTGGTGTCGGTCGACTTCAATCATGACGCGCGTTCGTCGATCTACGATGCCACGCTGACCAAGGTGATGGGCGGAACGCTGGTCAAGGTGTGCGCGTGGTACGACAACGAGTGGGGATTCAGCAACCGCATGCTGGATACGGCGCTCGCGCTGATGCGGGCTTAGCACGCCTTGCGCTGCATCAAGTCGCTGGCGTACGGAATAAGCCAGAACGGCGCCTGCGGGCGCCGTTTTGATTTGTGACGCCTTGTTCCTGAATGTTGCACTGCACCATAAGTACTTGTTTAAAGCGTTAGTTTTGTGTTGCGTTCGGTTGACGGCACTACTTATTATCGGTCTGTCTCAACCCCGTCCCGAATCTTGAAAAGGAATCCGCGCATGCACCTCCAGCGGCTCGTTCCACTGGCAATCGCCGGTCTCCTGTTGGGCGCCTGCTCCGGCAGCAGCAACAGCCCGCGGGCCACCCCGACGCCACCCGCCACGAACACCAACGGGTCGTTCGTCAGCGGCATCATGACTGCGCGCTTTGATCCGACTGCCGCAGTGATTCCCTTCCCGAACAACCTGCTCAGCCAGGGCTCGCGTGATCTGACGATCAATGCGCCGGTGGCCAACCCGGCCAACTTTGGCGATCCGGCCGTCGCGCTGAACGCGCTCGACGGATTCAGCACCTCGGCGCCGTGGACGATGCTGTTCTCCGCTCCGATCGCACCGGCAACGCTGGTCGGCGGTCAGACCGTGCGCATGTTCGAGGTGCAGATCTTCACCTCGGGCCCGGCCACCGGCGCGGTGCAGCGCATCGTGCGCGAGCTGGCGTCGCCAGCCGAGTTCGTCCCGGCGGTGGCCACGTCCGATGCCACCGGCCGAACCCTCGGCGTCGTGCCGACGCGTCCGCTGGAAGAGCTGAAGTCGTACATGGTGGTGGTCACCAAGGGCGTGACCGACACCGCCGGCAATAATGCGACGCCGGACCAGACCTACTTCCTGGCCAAGCGCACGGCGCCGCTATCCTCCGGCACCGGCGCCTCCTGCGTTTCGCTGGACCCGCTGCTCCCGGCGTCCACCGCTTGCGCTCTGGAACCGCTGCGTGCGCTGACCAACACCTTCGAGGCCGCTGCCGCGACGAGTGGCGTGGTACGCGAGGACATCGTCGTGTCCTGGGTCGCCAACACCCAGGGCATTACGCCGACGCTGCGCGCATTGCGCACCACGACGCGGCCGGCGACGACCCGATTCGCGTTCACCGGCTTGACGACGAGCATCACCGGCCAGCCGGGGATCGCCGACATCCACATTGGTGTCATCAACCTGCCGTACTACCTGACGGCTCCGGGCACCGGTTCGCCGGCAGCGCCGGCTACGGCGGTGCTCAGCGGCTTCTGGAAGGCGGCGCCGGGTGGCTACGTGCCCCCCTTCAACGCGCTCGGACTCGACCCGACCTCGACCAACGTGACGGTGGCCAATCCTTTCCCGGTGGTCACCAGCACAGTCACCGTGCCGGTGCTGGTCACGCTGCCGAATGCCGCATCGGGGCGCACGCGTCCTGCCGCGGGCTGGCCGGTGGTGATGTTCCAGCACGGCGTCACCCGCAACCGCTGCGACATGCTCGCGATTGCCGCGACCATGGCCCAGGCCGGTTTCGCGGTGGTGTCGATCGACCAGCCGCTGCATGGCGCCTCGCCGACCAACCCTGCGGATCAGTGCCGTCCCTTCCATATCGGCGGAACGCCATTTGCGCAACTTGGCGCACGTGAACGCACCTTCGATGTTGACCTGATCAACAACGCCACCAGCGCACCTGGCCCGGACGGTGAGGTCGATGCCAGCGGCGCGCATTTCATCAACCTGCAGAGCCTGCTGACGTCGCGCGACAACGCTCGACAGGCAGCGACCGACCTGTCGACCGTCGCGGTCAGCATCCCGACCATGGATATCGACAACAATCAGGTTCCGGACTTCGACGGTTCGCGGATCGTCTTTGTCGGACAGTCGCTCGGCAGTATTGTTGGCACCGTGTTCATGGCGATGGAGCCGACGGTCAACCTCGGCGTCCTCAGCGTTCCCGGTGGCCAGATCGCCTACCTGCTCAACGGAAGCGCCACCTTCGGTCCGCGCATCCGCGCCGGCATTTCCGCCGGTTCCGGAATTCCGCAGACCGATCCGCGCTTCCCGGGCACGCTCGCGCAGTTCCTGTTGATCACCCAGACCGTGGTCGACTCCTCGGATCCGATCAACTACGCGCGCCTGACCACCGGCGAGCGCATCCTGCTGCACGAAGTGGTCGGCGGCGGTGCGGTGCTGCCGGACCAGGTGGTTCCGAATACGGTGGCGGGCGCACCGCTGGCCGGTACCGAGCCGCTGATTGCCGCGATGGGCCTGAGCACAATCACCCAGTCGAGCGCCAATTCCAATGGCATCCGCGGGGCCGTTCGGTTCATCCAGGGCGATCATGGTTCGCTGCTGTCGCCGACGGCGTCCGCTCGCGCCACGGTGGAGATGCAGACGCAGATGGCGGCGATGCTTGCCACCAACGGCACCCAGGTTCCGGTTACCGATACCTCGGTGATCCGCACGCAGTAATGCACTCGACGCGACTACCGGATTGATCATGGAGACCACAATGAAGCCCACCGGAAATCCCCGCGCGCCGAAGCACCGCGTGCTTTCGACCGCTGTCACCCTGGCGCTGGCTGCGGGCGCCCTGCCTGCGCTGGCAGCCGAATACACCAACGGCGACTTTTCGCTGCAGACGTCCAACAGTTTCAGCTACGGCGTGCAGTCGCGCGTCGAGGAAATCGACAGTGACCTGATCGGCAAAGCCAACCTGTTTACGCCGGTGCCGCCGTCGGCGGCGATCCCGACCGGCATTCCGTTCCCGGCGGCGCTGCCGAACGCGGTGCAGCGCACCTTGCCCGGCCGCTTCTCGGTCAACAGCGACGATGGCAACCGCAAGTGGGATCAGGGCGATGTCTTCAGCAACGCCATCAAGTGGACCGGCGAGCTGGATTGGCGTTACGGAGATACCTGGGGCGGGTTCATGCGCGCCACAGCGTTCTACGACTACGAAAACCAGCGCCGCGACGATATTTCCGATCTCGCCAAGGAAAAAGTCGGCAAGGATGTGCAACTGCTCGACTTCTTCGTCTACGGCAACTTCCTGATCGGCGGCGAAGTCGACAGCACCATCCGCCTCGGCCGGCAGGTGGTCAGCTGGGGCGAGAGCACTTTCATCCAGGGCGGCATCAACGTCGTCAACCCGATCGATGTGTCCAAGCTGCGCGTGGCCGGCGCCGAGCTCAAGGAAGCCTTCCTGCCGATCGACATGCTGCACGCCAGCTTCAGCTTCAACGAGAACCTCTCGTTCGAAGCCTTGTACATGGCGGAATTCGAGATCACCGAGCCGGAACCGTCGGGAACCTATTTCAGCACCAATGACTTCGCCGCGCTTGGCGGCGAGTACGTGATGTTGAACTTCGGCCTGGTGCCGGAGCCGATCGACTTCGCATCCTGCCCGGCGATCCTTGCAGGCCAGAACCCGCTGGGCCTCGATCCATTCACGCTGGCGATCCAGCGTTCCGGCGCTTGCGCCGCCGCCGTGCCACGTGCCCCCGACCGCTATGCCAGCGAGAGCGGGCAGTACGGCCTGGCGATGCGTTACTTCTCGCCAGAACTCAATAACACCGAGTTCGCGCTGTATTACCTGAACTACCACAGTCGTGTGCCGGTGCTGTCGGGTACCAGCGTCACCAACTCGAGTGCCAACTCGGCGCGTTATTTCGCCGAGTACCCGGAGGACATCGAACTCTACGGTTTCAGCTTCAACACGACGCTGGAAAGCACCGGTATCGCGCTGCAGGGCGAACTCAGTTATCGCCCGAACGTGCCGCTGCAGATCGACGACGTCGAATTGCTGTTTGCGGCGCTCAGTCCGTTGAACAACCTGATCCCGCAGCCGGTCAATCGTTTCGTCAGTCAACTGGGCGAATACGGTCCGAATGAGTACGTGCGTGGCTGGGAACGCCATGAGTTGAGCCAATTCCAGTTCACCGCGACGAAGATCTTCGGACCGGGAAACTGGATCGCGTCCGACCAGATCGCGACGGTCCTGGAGATGGGCTTCACCAAGGTCTGGGATCTGCCCGACGAAGGCACCCTGCGCTACCAGGGCGATGGCACCGACACCGGCGGCGGCCCGGATTACTTGACCGGCGCTTTCCGCAATCCGATCACGCTGAACGATGGCTTCGCCACCTCGTTCTCGTGGGGCTACCGACTGGCGGCGCGCGCGGACTACAACAATGCCTGGGGTTCGGCGTTCACGTTGTCCCCGCGTTTCGCGTTCGCGCACGATGTCAATGGCACGACGCCGGGACCAGGCGGTAATTTCATCGAGGACCGCAAGTCGCTGACCGTCGGCGTCGAGGCCAATTACCTCAACGAGTGGTCGTTCGACGTCAGTTACACCAGCTTTTTCGGCGCAGGTGATTTCAATCTGATCAACGACCGTGATTTCGTGGCCTTCACCGCACGTTATCAGTTCTGATCTTGTCGACAGGAGGGGAGAGCAACATGACTAACCGTAATGTGCGCCTGATTGGCGCGATTGTCGGCCTGTCGATGGCGGCTGGGCTGCATGCGGGCGTGCCGCAGGCCCAGGCCGATCGACTGGGGCGCGACTTGACGCCTCTGGGCGGCGAAATGGCGGGCAACAAGGAAGGCACGATCCCGGCCTGGGAGGGCGGAATCACCAAGCCGCCTGCGAACTACAAGCTCGGCGATTTCCATCCCGATCCATTTCCAGGCGACAAGGCAACGCTCTCGATCAATCAGGCCAACTACAAGGACTACGCGGCGAAGCTGTCGATCGGTCAACAGGCAATGTTCGCCAAGTACCCGACCTACCGGATGGATATCTATCCGACGCGGCGCAGCGCCTCGGCTTCGGCGCGAATCTATGCAGCCACGAAGAAGAACGCGGTGACTGCGAAGATGATCGGGCAGGGGGCCGGCGTTTCCGATGTCGCCGAAGGCATTCCATTCCCGATTCCGCAGGATGGTTACCAGGTGATCTGGAACCACAAGTTGAAGTATCGCGGAGTTGCGGTCAAGCGGTGGGCCAATCAGGCGGCGCCTACGGCAAACGGCTCCTTCATCCCGGTGCGTATCCGCGAGGAAGTACTGGGTCTGTACTGGAAGGAAGGCAATACCATCGCCGACATCAACAACGTCCTGACCTATTTCTATCAGGAAGTGTTGGCGCCGGCACGACTCGCCGGCAGCGTGCTGCTGGTCCACGAAACCCTGAATCAGGAAGCCCAGGCACGCAATGCGTGGGTCTACAATCCTGGTCAGCGCCGCGTGCGCAAAGCGCCGAATGTCGCGTACGACAATCCGGGTACGGCGTCAGATGGCCTGCGCACCAATGACATGTTCGACATGTTCAATGGCGCCATGGACCGTTTCGACTGGAAACTGGTCGGCAAGCGCGAACTCTATGTCCCCTACAACAACTACAAGATTCACGCAAAGGGACTGGACTACAAAGACATCATCAAGCCGGG
Organism: Xanthomonas sp.; assembly: GCA_020693165.1. Taxonomy (GTDB): domain Bacteria; phylum Pseudomonadota; class Gammaproteobacteria; order Xanthomonadales; family SZUA-5; genus JADKFD01. The sequence goes on from JAIMJQ010000040.1 coordinate 12,973, forward strand.
GCATGTCAATCCCGACCTGATGCGCTACGAACTGCACCGCGTGTGGGTCGTGGATGCCACCCTGAAAGAGGGCTTCCGCCACATCAACAAGCGCCGTACCTTCTATCTCGACGAGGACAGCTGGCAGATTCTGATGGTCGACCATTACGACAGCCAGAATCAGCTGTGGCGCTTCAGCGAGGCGGCGGTGATCAATTTCTACGATCAGCCGGTGCTGTGGACGACGATGGAGACCCATTACGATCTGAAGTCCGGGCGTTACATTGCTTCGGGCATCGACAACATGGAAACCGTCGTCGATTTTTCGTTCCAGACCACGCCAGACAATTTCTCTCCGCAGGCACTGCGTAGCAAGGGCGTTCGCTGAGCGAAAGCCATCGCAGCGCCAGCCGGGGCTCTACGTCCCGGCTGGCGTTTGCATTTTGGGGACTGTCGCTGGCACCAGAAGTTCGGCGTTTGCGCCCGCATCATTGATTTCGGCCGATTCGAGGGGAAGCGAATGAGGCATCGACAATTTGGCGACCGGCACCTGCTGCCGCTCGTCGCGGTTTTTTCCATTGCGCTTGCGCCCGCAACGGTGGCCCAGAACGCGAGCGCGCCGGCGGCGGATTCCTGGCCGGATCCAGTCACCGCCCCAGCAGAAATACTCAACATCGAGCGTATCCAGCGGTCACTGATGCTCGATGGCGTCAGCGCGCGCGACCGCGCCGTGGTGGTCGGCGATCGCGGCCACATCCTGGTTTCCGAATCACGCTCCGAATGGCGCCAGGTGCCAGTTCCTACCCGCGTAATGCTGACGGCGGTGGAGTCGGTCGGCAATTCCGTCTGGGCGGTTGGGCACGATCAGGTCATCGTCTACAGTGCTGATGGCGGGCTCACGTGGACGTTGCAGAATCAGAATCCAAACGCTGATGGACCGTTGCTCGACGTGATTTTCCTCGACGCCGAGCGCGGCTTTGCGGTCGGCGCCTACGGCCAGTTCCTGAGCACCGCCGATTCCGGTGCCAACTGGACGGTTCAGGCCATCAGCGACCGCATCAATGGGGCGCCAGCAAGACTCGTCAGCGCAGACGTGGAACCCATCGACGACGGAACTCTCGCCGATGAGGACTCCGGCCTGGCCAGCACCGACATCGGCGAAGACGAAGGCGACCCGCATCTGAACGCGGTTGCCCGCAGCAGTTTGGGCCTGTTGATCGTTGGTGAAGCCGGCGCTGTCTACCGCTCCACCGACGCTGGCGTAACCTGGACTCGCAGCAACTTGCCTTACGAGGGCTCGATGTTTGGAGCCGTTGCGCTGGATGACGGCGCCGTAGTTGCGTTCGGGCTGCGCGGCAATGCCTTCGTGACCCGGGATCTGGGGCTGACCTGGAGACCGCTGCAGACCGGAACCGAAGCGAGCCTCCTGGGTGGTGCGGCGGTGCCGGGCGGGCGTGCCGTAATCGTCGGCGCCAACGGCACGGTGTTGTTGCTGCCGGCCGGTTCCGACCAGGCTCGCGAGTATCTGTTCTCGGATGGTGGCGTCATGAGCGGCGTGTTGCCGCTCAGCGAGACCGAGTTCCTCACCATCGGCGAGAACGGTCTCGCCCCCTACCAGCCTAACTAAGCGGGAGTCGACCATGGCAGGTTTCGGTTCGGGCGCGGATCACCCCGGCTATCCAACGCTGGAGCGCATCATTTTCGGCAACCGTGGCGTCGTGCTGGCGGTTTTCGCACTGATCACACTGGGATTCCTGCTGGCTGCAAGTCAGTTGCGCATCGACGCAGGTTTTCGCAAGCAGTTGCCTCTGCAGCATGAGTACATGCAGACCTTTGTCGATTACGAAGCCGAATTTGGCGGAGCCAATCGCGTGTTCGTGGCGCTGATCGACAAACGCGGCGACATGTTCAACAAGGAGTTCTTCACGGCGCTGGAAGCGGCGACCGAAGCGGTCAAGGCCATCCAGGAAGTGGATCCTGCCCGCGTGCGTTCGGTGTTCACGCCGAACACGCGTTTCGTCGAGATCGTCGAGGGCGGCTTTGCCGGTGGCAACGTCATTCCGGCGGACTTTTCGACCACTGCGGCAGGTTTCGACCCTACGGCCAAGGACTTCGAGACCATCCGCGAGAACATTGTCAAGGCCAATATTGTCGGCCGACTGGTCGCCAAGGACTTCTCCGGTGCGATGGTGCAGGCCGAACTGATCCCGGAGACGGCTGCTGCCGGCGGCAAGCTTGACTACCAGGCGATCGGCAACAAGCTGGAGGCGATCCGCACCCAGCTCGAATCCGACAATGTCACCGTGCACATCATCGGATTCGCCAAGGTGGTCGACGACATCGCCGATGGTGCGCGCTCGGTCATGTACTTCTTCCTGGCCACGATCCTGTTCACCTGGCTGTTGCTGTTCATCTATTCGACCTCGTTCAAGCTCGCCACGCTGACCGTCGTCGCCGCTTTCATTGCGGTGATCTGGATGCTCGGTGCGCTCAGGCTGATGGGATTCGGCATTGATCCGATGAACATGCTGACGCCCTTCCTGATCTTTGCGATCGCCGTCAGCCATGGCGAGCAGATGATCAACCGCTACCGCGGCGAGATCTTCTTCGGTGGACTGGAAGAGGGTACTCCCGAGGAGTTGCAAACGCGCAAGGGCGTAGCGTCGGAGGAGGCAGCAAGGCGCGCTTTCCGGCGCCTGCTGATCCCGGGTTCGGTGGCACTGGTCGCCGGTTGCATCGGCTTCGGCACGATCCTGCTGATTCCGGTGAAGATGATTTTCGAGTTGGCCGTCACGGCGACCGTCGGCGTGTTCCTGACCATTTTCACCAATCTGATCCTGCTGCCAATCCTGCTGTCCTACACCAAGCTGTCGAATCTGCCGCGCAAGCGCGCCTATCGCTTGCGCCAGATCACCGCGTTCGACCACATCTGGTCGTTTCTGACACGCTTCAGTCGGCCTACCACGGCCGCCGTCGTCATCATCGTCGGCGTCACCACGTGGTTTGTTGCGCATCAACATGCCGAGCGGATGATGGTCGGCGATGCCGAGGAAGGCGTTGCCGAGTTGCGTCCGGAGGCGCGTTATAACCAGGACGCGCGCCTGATCACCGAGCGTTTCGCGCTGTCGACCGACATCATCAACATCATCGCCGAAGTGGGCCCGTTCGCCTGTACCGAAAGCTATGCGGCGATGGAGACCATCGATCGTTTTGCCTGGCATATGCAGAACACGCCGGGCGTGCAGCAGGTGATCACGCTGTCGCACGTGGGGCGTATCGTGACCGCGGGCTACAACGAGGGCAGCCTCAAATGGCGGGCGTTGCCGCGCAACACCGAGGTGATGAGACAGAGCCTCTCGGCGGTCGAGACCGACTCCGGCCTACTCGATTCACCCGAGTGTCGGGGCATGCCGATCATCGTGTTCACGCAGGACCACAAGGCGGAGACGATCACCGGCGTCGTCAATGCGGTGAAGGCTTTCCGCAGCGAGAACGGCGCCTTCGACGTCAACTTCCGCGTTGAGCGCGCGGCTGCGGAACAAGCGGCGGCTGCGCAGGGTGAGGAATTCCGCACCGACAAGGTCAACCTGCGCCTGGCCACCGGCAGCGTCGGCGTCGCGGCCGCGATCAACGAAACCGTCAGTGCACTGGAACAGCCGATGCTGTATCTGCTCTACGCGGCGGTGTTCCTGATGTGCGTCTTGAGCTTCAAGAATCCGCTCGCGGCGTTGTGCATCGTGTTGCCGCTGATCCTGGTGACCGCGCTCGGCGAGGCATTGATGGTGGAGCTCTCGATCGGACTCAAGGTCAACACGCTGACCGTGGTCGCGCTCGGCGTTGGCATCGGTGTCGATTACGCGATCTACATTTTCGCGCGCATGCGCGAACTGATGTTGCAGGGCAAAGGGCTCAGCCAGTCCTACTTCGAAGCACTGAAGACCACCGGCATCGCGATTTTCTACACCGCACTGACGCTGGCGGTCGGCGTCGCTACGTGGATCTTCTCCGAGCTGAAGTTCCAGGCCGACATGGGGCTGATGCTGACCTTCATGTTCGTGGTCAACATGATCGCAGCCATCGTGTTCCTGCCGGCGCTTTGCCGCTGGATGCTGCGTCCGTTCGAGAAGTCGGACTGGGTGCCGCCGAAGTCCTGAGTCGCAGGCATGCCCGTCCCGAAAGGGGCGGGCATCCCCACATTGGACGCTGGCCCATAAGGGATTCTGGAGACTCGTTTGCTGCCGGCGCGGCGTGTTTTTGCGTCCGAAATTGACGGCAGCTTCGGCGGCGCGCGCGGTCCGCGTCAGTTTCTCGGCGAACCGGCTTGCGCAAACCACCATCGGTCGTGGAGCCCGCTCCCTTTCAAGCGACCACGCGGGCTTGTCGTCGGCCCCATTGAATTGGTACCATATCGGTACTGTATTGACGCGGTGCTCACGTACATGTTTCGCCTTTCCAAACTCGCCGACTATGCGACCGTGCTGATGGCCTGCCTGTCGCAGGACGAGGGCGGGTTGCTGAGCGCCCAGGCGCTCGCCGAGCGGACCCGGCTGGAGGCGCCGACCGTGTCCAAGTTGCTGAAGCAACTGGCGCAGGCAGAACTCGTGGCGTCGACCCGCGGCGCCGCCGGCGGCTACCGTCTGGCGCGACCGGCGTCGATGATCAGCATCGCCGACATCATCGCCGCGATCGAGGGTCCGCTCGGCCTGACGGAGTGCAGTATCCACACCGGAATGTGCGCCCGCGAAAACTACTGCACGGTGTCGAGCAACTTGCGCAAGATCAGCGCCGCCGTGGAAGCCGCGCTGCGCGCCGTCACTCTGGTCGACATGGCCGCCCCGCCGCGCCAATGGCAGCCGCGCGTCAGCGTCGAGCGGTTGGGCGTGGGGGCCTGATCATGTCCGTCGCCAGCGTCACCAGCGTTCTCACGCGGAGGCGCGGAGACACCGAGAAGTGCAAGGAGCAGATGTCAATGAGTTCTGCCTTTCTCTGCGTCTCCGCGCCTGCGCGTGAGACGCTTCTTCCAGGATCGAGCCATGAGTAGCACCGACACCATCGAAGCCCCCCTGAGCCCCGGCATGGCCGCGGTCGACGAGGCCGTGCGCAAGTCCTATGAGCATGGGTTCATTACCGACATCGAGACCGAGGTGATGCCGCCCGGCCTCAGCGAAGAGGTGGTGCGGCGGATTTCGGCGAAGAAGAACGAGCCGGAGTGGATGACCGAGTGGCGCCTCGCTGCCTTCCGCCACTGGCTGACGATGACGCCGCCGGAATGGGCGCGGCTCTCCATCGCGCCGATCGACTTCCAGGCGATCAGCTATTTCGCGGCACCGAAAAAGAACCAGCCCAAATCGCTGGACGAGGTTGATCCGAAGTTGCTGGCGACTTTCGACAAGCTCGGCGTGCCGCTGCATGAGCGCGCGCGTCTGGCGGGTGTGGCGGTCGATGCGGTGTTCGATTCGGTGTCGGTCGGAACCACGTTCAAGAAGGAGCTGAATGCCGCTGGCGTGATCTTCTGTTCGTTCTCCGAGGCGGTGCGCGAACACCCGGAACTGATCAAGCAGTACCTCGGTTCCGTGGTGCCGACCAGCGACAACTATTTCGCAGCGCTGAACTCGGCGGTGTTTTCCGACGGCAGCTTCGTGTTCGTGCCCAAGGGTGTGCGTTGCCCGATGGAGCTCAGCACCTATTTCCGCATCAACGCGCGCGACACCGGGCAGTTCGAGCGCACGCTGATCATCGTCGAGGATGGCGCCGAGGTCAGTTATCTCGAAGGTTGCACCGCGCCGATGCGCGACGAAAACCAGTTGCACGCGGCGGTGGTCGAGCTGGTCGCATTGACCGACGGCAAGATCAAGTATTCGACCGTGCAGAACTGGTATCCGGGCGACGAGAACGGCGTCGGCGGCATCTACAATTTCGTGACCAAGCGCGGCGACTGCCGCGGCGCGCGCAGCAAGATCAGCTGGACCCAAGTCGAGACCGGTTCGGCGATCACCTGGAAATACCCGAGCTGCGTGCTGCGCGGCGACGATTCGGTCGGCGAGTTCTATTCAGTGGCGCTGACCAACCATCGGCAGCAGGCCGACACCGGCACCAAGATGATTCACCTCGGTGCGCGCACCAAGAGCAAGATCATCAGCAAGGGTATCTCCGCCGGGCTTGGTCAGAACAGCTACCGCGGCCTGGTCAAGGTCGAGAAGAATGCGGTCGGCGCGCGCAATTTCACCCAGTGCGATTCCCTGTTGATCGGCAAGCAATGCGGCGCCCATACCTTCCCGTACATTGAGGTCAAGCACCCGAGCGCCATCGTCGAACACGAAGCCACTACCAGCAAGATCTCCGACGACCAGTTGTTCTACTGCCTGTCGCGCGGCATCAGCGAGGAGGATGCGGTGTCGATGATCGTCGACGGCTTCTGCAAGCAGGTGTTCAAGGAGCTGCCGATGGAGTTTGCGGTGGAGGCCAAGAAGCTGCTCGAAGTGAGCCTGGAAGGGGCGGTGGGGTAGTCGACGCAGGTTGGGCCAAGGCCGCAGGCCGTGCCCAACATCGACGCAGACCGAGTTGGGCACGCTGCGCTTAGCCCAACCTACGAGCCGCGCCGGGAAGGAAAGCGTCCGGACAAGTCCGGACCCACAACAGCGAAATACGGAACTCGAAGATGCTTGAAATCACCAATCTGCACGCGCGCGTCGCCGGCAAGGCGATCCTGAAGGGCCTGAACCTGTCGGTGAAGGCCGGCGAAGTGCACGCGATCATGGGCCCGAACGGCGCCGGCAAGTCGACGCTCGGCAATGTGCTGGCCGGGCGCGAGGGCTACGAGGTGACCGATGGATCGGTCACTTACATGGGTGAGGATCTGCTGGCGCTGCCCGCCGAGGAGCGCGCGGCGAAGGGCGTGTTCCTGGCATTCCAGTACCCGGTCGAGATTCCCGGGGTCAACAACACCTACTTCCTGAAGACGGCGTTGAACGCGCAGCGCAAGTACCGCGGCGAGCCGGAACTGGACTCGATGCAGTTCCTGAAACTGACGCGCGAGAAGCTCAAGGTGCTGTCGATCTCCGACGAGTTGATGCACCGCGCGGTCAACGAGGGCTTCTCCGGCGGCGAGAAGAAGCGCAACGAGATCTTCCAGATGGCGATGCTGGAGCCGCGCCTCGGCATCCTCGACGAGACCGATTCGGGCCTCGACATCGACGCGCTGAAGACCGTCGCCGAGGGCGTCAACCGGCTGCGCTCGGCGGAGCGCGGCTTCCTCGTGATCACCCATTATCAGCGCCTGCTCGACTACATCGTGCCGGATTTCGTGCATGTGCTGGCGGACGGTCGGATCGTCGAGAGTGGCGATCGCACGCTGGCACTGGAGCTGGAAGAGCACGGCTATTCGTGGATCAAGGAACGCAAGCTCGGAGCGGCGGCATGAGTGCAGCACTGGCCGAACGCTTGCTGGCGAGTCTGCCGGCAGCAACCGACGACAGTGCCCGCGCCGCGCGGGACGCATTTCTCGCTGCAGGTCTGCCCGACCGCAAAGTGGAGTCCTGGCGTTACAGCAGTCTCAACAGCATGACGGCGCTGGACCCGGCCGCAGGATTCGTTGCGGCAGCGGCATTGCCGGATTGGGCTGGACTCAGCGGAACGCTGGTGGAACTGCGGGGCGGCGGGTATTCCTTGTCCGCAGCAATTCCCGCTGGCATGGCCGTTACTGTGGCAGCGGGCTGGTCGCGCGAGCTGTTGCGGGCAAATGCGGAAGCGGTTCGCGGGACCAGCCCGCTGCCACCGAGGGCGGCGCCGGCGCAAGCCTTCCGCTGGCTTGCCGTCGAGGGCGTGGACGATGTTCTGACCATTGATGTCGCATCCACGGTGGATGGAATCTGGCGCCTGGCTCTGCAGCACGACACGCTGGGATTCACCCAATCGCGCGCCCAGATCCGGGTGCGCGCGGGGGCAGCGATCACGCTGGTCGAGCATGTACTGGGTGGCGATGACGCCAGCGGCCTGTCGAACCGATTGCTCGACATCGAGCTTGAATCGGGCGCATCGTTGACCTTGATCCGCATGCAGGAATCAGGTGCAAGAGCGCATTCGATCCAGCGCACAACCGCGCGCGTCGCCAGCGATGCGCGGCTGCACCTGGTGTCGCTGGAACTCGGCGGACTGTGGTCGCGCCACGAACTCGCCATCGACCTCGCCGGCGCCCGGGCGGACGTTAGCGTCACTGGACTGGTTCCACTGCAAGGTCGCCAGCACCACGACACCCAGTTGGCCTTGACCCACGCGGCCGCCGCCGCCAGTTCGCGCACGCTGTGGAAGGCAATCGCCAATGGACGCTCGCGCTCGGTGTTCAATGGTCTGATCACGGTTGCGCCGGGTGCCGATCAGACTGAGGCGCATCTGAAGACCTCGAATCTGCTGCTGTCGCCGCACGCCGAGATCGATACCAAGCCGGAACTGGTGATCGAAGCTGACGAAGTGGTCTGTTCGCACGGCGCCACGGTCGGCCAACTCGACGACAAGGCACTGTTTTACCTGCGTTCGCGCGGCATTCCGGAAGCGCAGGCGCGGCAGATGCTGACGCTTGCCTTCGGCGGCGAGGTGCTGTCGGCAGTTGCGTCGACCGAACTGCGCGCGACTCTGGCCGGGCGCGTCTCGGCGCATATGCCGGATTCTTCGCCTGCGGCGAAGAATCCAATGGGGTGAAGCTTCGACATGGACGTATCCGACATCCGCTGCCAGTTCCCGATTCTCGATCGCGAGGTGCATGGCAAGCCGCTGGTCTATTTCGACAGCGCCAATACCGCGCAGAAGCCGCTCGCGGTGATCGACGCGGTCGACGATTTCTATCGTCGCCACAACGCCAATGTCGCGCGTGCGGTGCACACGCTGAGCGAGGAAGCGACCACGCTGTATGAGGCGGCGCGCGAGAAGATTGCCGCTTTCATCGGCGCCGGCGCGGCGCGCGAAGTTGTTCTGACCAGCGGCACCACGATGGCGATCAACCTGGTCGCGCTGGGCTACCTGCGGCCGCGCCTGAAGGTGGGCGACGAGATCATCGTCAGCCAGATGGAGCACCACGCCAACATCGTGCCATGGCAGTTGCTGTGCGCGCAGACCGGCTCCGTGCTGCGGGTGGCGCCGATCCACGACGATGGCTCGCTGCAAGTCGACGGATTGTTGGCGCTGCTCAACGAGCGCACGCGGATGGTTGGACTGGCGCACGTGTCGAATGTGCTCGGCACGATCAATCCGATTGCACGCATTGCTGTCGAAACCCGCGCCCGCGGCATACCGCTGCTGGTCGACGGCTCGCAGGCGGTACCGCATTTCCCGGTCGACGTGTCGGCGCTGGGCTGCGATTTCTACGTGTTCACCGGCCACAAGCTGTTCGGTCCGACCGGGACCGGTGCGCTGTGGGGGCGCTTTGAGCTGCTGGAATCGATGCAGCCGGTGATCGGCGGCGGCGAAATGATCGAGTCGGTCAGCTTCAACGGCACCGTCTACGCGCCGCCACCGCGCCGCTTCGAGGCGGGCACGCCGAATATTGCCGGATTCGTCGGCCTGGCTGCGGCCATCGATTGGTTGCGGGCGCAGGACCAGACGGCTTTGCGCGCGCACGAGAATGCCCTCGGCGAGCGCCTGCGCGCGGGCCTCGCGAATGTCTCGGGCTTGCGCTTCATTGGCAATGCCAGCGAGCGCGTGCCGGTGGTCAGCTTCACGATTGCCGGCGCGCATGCCACCGATCTGGCCGTGCTGCTCGATGTCGAAGGCATCGCCGTGCGCTCGGGCCAGCACTGCGCGCATCCGTTGCTGCAACGTTTTGGCGTCGGCGCCGCCGCGCGCGCGTCGCTGGCGTTCTACAACACGGTCGACGAGGTCGATCGCTTCCTCGTCGCGCTCGACAAGGTGCGCGGGATGCTGGCGTAAACCTGAAAGCGAGTGCTCACGCGGAGGCGCGGAGACGCTGAGAGAAGCGGAGTAGAGGGTTTGGCGCCGTGGGTTCCCGTCTTGCCTCAGTCATGATGGGACTGGCGTGCCGATCGCCAATTTGGACAGAAGCCGAAGGCTCAATGGTATCTGCTCTTCTCCGCGCCTCCGCGCCTCCGCGCCTCCGCGCCTCCGCGCCTCCGCGCCTCCGCGCCTCCGCGCCTCCGCGCCTCCGCGCCTCCGCGTGAGATTGCTCCGGCAGATTGGTCGCTCTGCGCGCCTCTGCTAAGCTTCGCGGTTCCTTTGGCGATCCCCGGACCCTTCCAATGCGCAAGCCTGCAGTGAATATCGCGGTTCAGGCCGCGCGACGGGCCGGCACGGTGATCCAGCGCAGCATCCACCGCGCCGATGCGATCGCGGTCACCGACAAGGGTCAGTACGACTTCGTCACCGAGGCCGACAAGCTGGCCGAGAAAGAGATCATCCGCGAGATCAAGAAGGCCTATCCGGAGCACGCCATCTGGGGCGAAGAGTCCGGCCGCACGGGCACCTCGCGCTATGTCTGGGTGATCGACCCGATCGACGGCACCAGCAATTTCATGCGCGGATTTCCGCACTGCGCAGTGTCGATCGCGATGATGGAAGATGGTGTGATCCAGCATGGCGTGGTCTACGACCCGGTACGCGACGAGATTTTTCATGCCAGCAAAGGCGGCGGCGCCTATCTCAATGACCGTCGCATCCGTATCAGCCCGCGCGTCGGGCTTCCCGGCGCCCTGATCGCGACCGGGTTCCCGTTCCGCCAGCGCGCGCGCTTCGCCACGCAGATGCGCATGGTCAAGGCGTTGCTCGAAGATGCCGAGGACCTGCGTCGCACCGGGTCTGCCGCGCTCGATCTGGCGTACGTGGCTTGCGGCCGGCTCGACGGCTATTTCGAATACGGCCTGATGCCCTGGGACATGGCGGCTGGCGCATTGTTGGTGCGCGAAGCCGGTGGCGTGGTGCTGGATTTCGAGGGTGGCGAGACCTGGTTCGACCACGGTAATGTGATTGCCGGCAACATCAAGGTCGCTGCGGCGATGGTCGCGCGGATCAAGCCGCTGGCGAACAAGCGCAAGTCCGTCTCCGGAACCGACGACGAAGCCTGATCGCCGTAGCTGGAAGGCCGCGGTCCCGGCCGCCACCGTGGTCAGCGCATCGGCGCCGTCTGCGCGCTCTGTACCTGCGGCATGATCGCCTGTGGCTCGACGCGCTCGTGGACGCTCCAGCCGGCTTGCGAGAAGGCATCGAGCGCCTGTGGTGACAGGCTTCCGCTGACCAGCAGTTGATTGTGGCGCCCGATCAGGTCGTCGCGCCAGGCGAACGCAGCGATTTCTTCGGTCCAGTGCAGGTAGTCGACCGGTACGGCGATCACGTGGCTGCCATCGTTGCGCCGCAGTGCCGGAGACGTGCCGAGCACGGTGGCGCTGGCGCCGGGCGCGTCGGCATTGCGCAGCATTCGCAGCGCATCGATCAGGAAGCGCGCGTGGACTTCGCGATCCGCCTGCAGTGCGCGCTCGAACAACTGCGTGCGGGCGGCGGCGAACAGCGGCAGGCGCAACAGTTCGATGAACTCGGTTTGCTGGGTAAGCGTGAATGCCCTGGTGCGGTGGATCAGGTCGCGCGCAGGTTTGCCGGCGATGCCAAGTTCTTCCAGCACCTTGAGATTGCGCCGTTTGAGGTCCTCGGGTGGCAATTCCCAGACGAGCTCGTAGGCATCCTTGGCATAGCCGATCGCATCTGCAGCTGCACCACCGATCTGGCCAAGGCCATAGCCAGTCAGTTTCGCGCCCGACCAAGCAGCCCAGGCAAGCTGATCCAGACGCTGGCGCAACAGTGGATTGGTGCTGTACGGATCCGCGCCGACGTGGCGCGCGATTTCCCGGCGGGCCTTCGTGTAGCCAATGTAACGCAATGCGGCAGAAGTGGCGATCTTCTGGGATTTCATTCGAATATCCGATTTCCCCGCATCGTCCTCGTCGGCCGAATCCGCATCCTCGTCATCCGCCAGCGCATCGCGGGCACTATCGTTGAGATCGAGGGCGAGATCGCGAATGTTGAGCGCCGTGCGCACCAGGTAGCGCCCGATGCCAGTCGGTAGTCCCGACAGAGTGTCGACCGGTTCCATCGCGACCTGGCGCAGCGCGACGATCGGCCGTTTTGCAGTGCGCGCCATCGCCGAGACGAACACTTCGGCGGAACTGAGCTCGTCGAGTGCGCGCACTGCCCCCAGTTCGCGTATGCGCAACTTGAGCACCTGCGAACCGTCCGCCACCAGGCTGCCGACGTCGGTGCGCAGTTCGAACTGGCCGAAATAGTCGATGACCTGCGTCTGCTCGGCAATCCGGAAGCCGGGTCCGCTCAACGCAACGCCAGGCAGGAGTTCGCTGCTGGGCAGGCGCGGTGCAGGTTCGAAAGGGCCGTCGAGGCCGGCAACTGCCGCACTGGATGCCGCTGCGGCGACCGCCGGCAGCAGTGATTGCGCCAGCGGCAGCATCTGCGGCTGGCCAGGCGCATCGGGCTGGCGTACGTCGACGCCCACACCTGGCGTGCAGGCGCCGAGCAACGTCGAGCACAACAGCACCTGGGCGAGCGTGGGACGGCTGGGCATCGGCCAACAATAGCGGGTGCGACTGGAGTGCGAACTGAATCGGCGGCGGACGCTGTCCGAACGCCTCGCGCTTCGGCTCCGGAACAGCGCCCTGGCCAGGGCTGCAACCACGACAGCCACGTGGTGCGAGCCTTTCCCATGCCCCGTGCCCCCTCAGGGGTTCGCAACCCCATGCGGCACATGCCCGGTGGCGACGAAGCGGCTGGCGCTCTCGGCGTTCTTGCGCTGGTCGTCGAAGAAGATGTCGGCGCCGAAGGCTGCCAGGAACGGACCCTTGTCGCGGCCGCCGAGAAACAGCGCCTCGTCGATGCGCACGCCCCACTCGCGCAGGGTCAGGATCACGCGCTTGTGCGCTGGCGCCGAGCGTGCCGTAACCAACGCCGTGCGGATCGGCGACTGCTCTGCCGGGAAGGCCGCCTGGATCCGGTGCAGCGCCAACAGCACATTGCGGAACGGGCCACCCGACAGCGCCTGGTGGGCAAGCGCACGTTCGCTTTCATGGAAGCGGTCGAGCCCCTCGTGCTGACTGACCTGCTCCGCCTCGTCGGAGAACAGCACGGCGTCGCCATCGAAGGCGATGCGCAGCTCCGGGTGGCGACTGGCACTCGCCTGCGACGGCAGAATGCTCGCCGCGGCATATCCGGCCGTCAGCGCCTGGCGCACGTCGTCGGCATGCGCCGACAGGAACAGGTGCACACCGAAGGGTTCGACGTACTGGAACGGCGGCGCGCCATTGGTAAAGGCTGCCCGCACGATTTCGAGGCCGTAGTGCTCGATCGAATTGAAGATCCGCAGCCCGGAATTGCCGCTGTTGCGGCTGAGCAAAATCACCTCGACCTGCGGTGTATCCGGCTTCATCTGGTTCAGGCGCAGCAGTTTCTGCACCAGCGGAAAGGCAATGCCAGGTCTCAGGACCTCATCCTCGTTGGCGAGCTGGTAAGCCTGGTAGGCATCCAGCCCCTCGCGCTCGAACAGCTGGTGCTCGGTGGAAAGATCGAACAGCGCGCGCGAGGAGATCGCGACGACGAGGCGGTCGGGGGGGGAGGCAACAGCCGGGACTCGGGACTCCCCAGGAGCCGGGACTCGGGACTCGGGACTCGGGACTCGGCTGAGAGGCGATTGTGTAGGGCCGCTGGGCATGCGGAATCCTGTTCAAAAACAATGATTAAGTGGAAATTCTCGTATCCGGGCTTGACTCAAAGCGTTTCCCGTTTCAGCCTTTTCCCGAGTCCCGAGTCCCGAGTCCCGAGTCCCGAGTCCCGAGTCCCGAGTC
>JAIMJQ010000041.1:0-7423 GCA_020693165.1 Xanthomonas sp.
CCGAGTCCCGAGTCCCGAGTCCCGGCTCCCCGCCTCACATCGCGAACTGCTCCGACAATATCCGCTCCTCCAGACTGTGCTCCGGATCGAACAGCACGGTCATCGCTTCGGATGGTGCTTCGGCGACTTCGACTTCGACCACGTCACGCACTTCGGTGGCGTCGGCGGTGGCGCTGACCGGTCGCTTGTAATGGTCGAGCACTTCGAACTTGACCACCGACGAGCGTTTGACGATGGCGCCGCGCCAGCGGCGCGGGCGGAACGGGCTGATCGGGGTCAGCGCCAGCACGTCGGATCCCAGTGGCAGTATCGGTCCATAAGCCGAGAGGTTGTAGGCGGTGCTGCCGGCAGCGGTTGCCAGCAGGGCGCCGTCGCAAACCAGTTCCTCGACGCGAACGATGCCGTCGACCCAGATGCGCAGTTTGGCCGCCTGCTTGGTCTGCCGCAGCAGCGACACCTCGTTGATCGCCAGTGCCTGGTGGACACCACCCGACTCGCCGATCACCCGCATCCGCAATGGGTGCAAGACGACGTGGTGGGCGCGCATCAAGCGCTCGATCAGGTCGTCTTCCCGGAACAGATTCATCAGGAACCCGACGGTACCGAGTTTCATCCCGAACACCGGTATCTTGCGTTCGGCAGCATGCCGGTGCAGCGTGTGCAACATGAAGCCGTCGCCGCCGAGCGACACGATCACTTCGGCTTCGCTGATCGGCACCGAGGGATAGCGCTGGCTCAGTACTGCCAGCGCCGCCAGCGCCGACTCGGTCTTGCTGGCGACGAAGGCAATCCTGGGCGGAGCGGTAGGTAGCGATTCGGTCACGGGCGAAATCGATCCAGCTCGGCGAGAGCAGCAAGCCTACAAGGACTCGCAGCGCGAGGCCACGAGGGATTCCGTTGCGCGGCTTCCAGACCGACTCGATCAAGGCTCGCAAGCGCGCTTGCGCACGGTTAACGACGCTCGCGGCGTGCACTATCGTCAACATTGCCTGGAGATTTTGACGATGATTGAATCACTGTTGCTGGCCGTCACCCGCGTGAGTACCTGGTTCGGCGCGCAATTGCTGACCGGTGCGACCGGTTTCTTCTTCGAGCGTGACGGTCGCCTGTTCCTGGTGAGCAATCGCCACGTGGTGCTGGATGAAGCCAGCGGGCATCGCCCCGACCGGTTGGAAATCGAACTGCACACCTGTGCCGACGACGTCGCGCGGACCGTGCAGTTCTCGATTCCGCTGTATCGCGATGGGCAACCGCTGTGGCGCGAGCGCGGTGACAGCTCCGGCAGCATCGACGTGATGGTGCTGCAGCTCGAACGCGCGGCGTTGCCCGACGCATTGCCGATCTGGGCATTCAGTCCGGCCCACCTGGTCCCGGATCTCGATCGATTCGAGGTCGGCCACCGCGTGGTCATCGTCGGTTTTCCGCTCGGCTTCCACGACACTTTTCACCATCTGCCGGTGGCGCGCCAGGCGGTCATTGCGTCGGCATTCGGAATCCGGTTTCAAGGGCAAGGCTACTTCCTGACCGATGCGCGCATGCATCGCGGCACCAGCGGTGCCCCGGTAGTGGCGCGCATCGATCCCCACAGCGATGGCCGCTCGGGGTTGCCATGGACTCTGCTCGGCATCCACGCGGCGCGCATCGAGGCCGACACTCGCGACGCGTCCCAGGACGAGCGCCTCGACCTCAACTGCGCGTGGTACGCCGACGTGTTGATGGCGCTGACGCAGTAGCGGCTCCTCATCGCCGGAAACCCTGGCATCCGCTACACTTCACGCCCCGCCCGAACGGGCTTGTTGCTTGTTTAGATGAACGAGGATTCCCCTAGTAGCAGCGGTTCCGCGCAGCGCTCATGGCTGGAGCGACTGGGTCACGCCTTCTCGGGCGAACTGCGGAACCGCGAAGAACTGATCGACGAACTGCGCCATGCCCGCGAGAACGGGTTGGTCGATTCCGATACGTTGGCGATGCTCGAGGGCGCGCTCGGCGTCTCCGAGACGCAAGTCGCCGACATCATGGTGCCGCGCGCGCAGATGGTCTGGCTTGGCATCGACTGCTCGCTGACTGATGTGCTGCGGATCGTCACTGATTCCGGTCACTCGCGATTTCCGGTGCACGGCGAGGACAAGGACGAAGTGCTTGGCCTGCTGCTCGCCAAGGATTTGTTGCGGCACTTCGCCAGCGGCGGGGGCGAGTTCGAATTGCGTCGTATGTTGCGTCCGATGACGCTGATTCCAGAGTCGAAGAAGCTCAACGTCCTGCTCAAGGAGTTTCGACTCAACCGCACGCACATGGCAGTGGTGGTTGACGAGTACGGCGGTGTCGCCGGATTGGTCACGATCGAGGACGTGCTTGAGGAGATCGTCGGCGAGATCGATGACGAGCATGATGCCGAGGACAAACCGGAAGTGCACATCACGGCGCAAGCCGATGGCTCCTTCTCGGTGCAGGCGCTGACGCCGGTCGAGGACTTCAACGAGCATTTCCGCGTCAACTTCGACACCGAAACGGTGGATACGGTGGGTGGCCTGGTGACCCAGGCGTTCGGGCATCTGCCGGCGCGCGGCGAATTGATCGAGATCGGCGGCTTCCTGTTCGAAGTGGCCAAGGCCGACGCGCGCCGTGTCCAGTTGCTGCGGGTCCGGCCGAGCGCCCCTTGATGCCGCTGCGCGGGGTTGGCTGGTGCCTGTTGGTGTGGCTGGCGTCGGCGTGGTCCGGGCTTGCAGCGCAGACCGCAGTCGAACCGGCGCCGGTGCTCGAAATCACGCTGGTCACGGTCGAGCCGGGCGAACTCTATTGGCAGCGCTTCGGCCACAATGCAATCCTGCTGCGTGATCCGGCCAGCGGCGTGTCGGTGAGCTACAACTTCGGCTATTTCGATTTCGCGCAGCAGGACTTTTTCTTGCGCTTCATTCGTGGCCGCATGCTTTACCAGGCGGTAGCCATCGACGGCGAGCGCGACCTCGATGGGTATCTGGCCGATGGCCGTCGAGTCTGGTTGCAGAGGCTGCGCCTGAGCGATGCCGGTGCACGGCTGCTGGCGACGCATCTGCACCAGCATGTGCAGCCGCAGCATCGCGATTACCACTACGACTACTACCGCATCAATTGTTCGACCAAGGTACGTGACGCGCTCGATCTCGCCCTTGGTGGAGCACTCCGGCGTGCTACCGAACACCGCTCCCACGGCTGGAGCTACCGGCGCTTCACGCGCGCCTATGCGCGCGGCATTCCCTGGCTGTATTTCGGCACCGATCTGGCGCTCGGACAGGCGGTCGATGCGCCGCTTTCGCTGTGGGAGGAAGCCTTCATCCCGGCCGAACTCAAGCGCCAGATCGGCGAACTCAAGCTCGCCGACGGCCAGCCGCTGGTGATCGACGAAAAGGTGCTGCCGGCTGGCGCCGGCCGCGCACATCCGGCCCCGCAGGCACCCGACTGGCGCGCCGGATTCGTCGCCGCCGGTATCGCGTTGTCGGGCCTGCTGATGCTGCTGGCGAGGCTGGCCGAGGAGCGCGGCGGGCTGGCGCGAGTGCCGCTTGCGCTCGCCGGTCTGCTGATGGCGCTGGCGCTCGGGACTGCCGGCCTGCTGATGGTTGGATTGTGGATCGGCACCGATCACGTTTCTGCCTGGCGCAACGAGAACCTGCTGCTGATGTCGCCGTTCTGGTGGTTGACCGTGCCGGCGTGGCTTGTTTTGCTGCGTCGTGATCAGGTCGGCGGCGCGGTCGCGCGCGCCGCCGTGATTGGCACCTGGCTGGCGCTCGCCGGGATCGTCCTCGGCGCCTTGCTCAAGGTTTTCCGCAGTTTCGACCAGGTCAATATCGAGTGGCTGCTGCTGATGTTGCCGCTGGTGCTGGCACTGCGCCATGTGATGGGCAAACGTTGTGCGTAGGAAAGACGCACATGTCCGGACTCAGTGACGCCTTTGTCGGTCCAGACGGGTCTGGACGCTCTCTGGCTTTTGTGGGTCCAGACTGGTCTGGACGCTCTCTGGCCTCTGTGGGTCCAGACTTGTCTGGACGCTCTCTGGCCTCTGTGGGTCCAGACTTGTCTGGACGCTCTTTGGCTTTTGTGGGTCCAGACTTGTCTGGACGCTCTGCCAGCTTCCTGGCGAAAGGCGTCCAGACAAGTCTGGACCCTCCAGGGCAAGCGCAACCCGATGCGCGTTGAAGCCATTGCCAGCGCGGGCGCATCATCCGCGCGGCCGTGGTGTGTTCGAGGTGCGCATGAGTGTGGTCCATGAAGCAGACGCGCGCCCGTTGTCGACGGCGACGGTCGACACCGGCAACCATCCCAGTCCGGTGGTCAACTGCGTGGCCTACGCCAGCAGCGGCAAGCGCCTCTACGACGCCACGCTGGACGAGATCAGCGATGTGCTCGCGCAACCGGAAACCTTTGTCTGGCTGGGCTTGCACGAGCCCGACGAACCCCTGCTGCTGAAGATCCAGGAGGAGTTCGGCCTGCACGACCTGGCGATCGAGGACGCCCAGCACGCGCATCAGCGTCCCAAGATCGAGGTCTATGACGACATCCTGTTCGTGGTCGTGCACACTTCTCAGTTCGTCGGCGGCAAGGTGCAGTTCGGCGAGACCCATATCTTTCTCGGGCGCCGCTTTCTCATCACGGTGCGGCACGGCGCCTCGCTCAGCTACGCGCGAGCGCGCGCATCGTGCGAGCAAACGCCGGAGATGCTTGCGCTGGGACCGAGCTTCGGGTTGTACGCGGTTCTCGATTTCATCGTTGACAACTACTTTCCGATCGTCAGCAGCTTCGAGGCCGAGCTCAAGGAGCTGGAGCAGAGCATCTTCAACGAGCGCTTCGATCGCGACACCATCGAACGCCTTTATTACCTGAAGCGCGAACTGGTGACATTGCGCCTCGCGGTCACCCCGATGCACGACATCCTCAACCAGCTCAAGCGCTTTTTCCCCGGTCTGATCCATGAAGAGGTGCGTCTGTACTTTCGTGACGTGTTCGACCATGCGGTGCGCATGAGTGAGGCCACCAGCACGCTCGGCGAGATGATTTCGGCAGCACTGCAGGTCAATCTGGCGATGGTCTCGGTCGGCCAGAACGAAGTCACCAAACGGCTTGCCGGCTGGGCCGCGATCCTGGCGATACCGACCACGGTCGGTGCCATCTACGGCATGAACTTCAAGTACATGCCGGAGCTGGACTGGCACTACGGCTATCAGGTGGCCGTCGGCGTCACCATCGCGCTGTGCGTTGGACTTTACCTGCGCCTGAAAAGGTCGGGTTGGCTGTGATCGCGCGGGTCGCGGTCGACCGGCACCGAACTTCACCTGCGCGGAACGCCAGCCTGCGTAACCTGCCGCCCCCGAAGCGAATGGCCTGGTGCCCGACATGAAGACAGCATTGATCACTGGAGCGAGCGGCGGCGTGGCGCGGGCGTTGGCGAAGCGCCTGCATGGTCAGGGATGGCGCATGGTGATGGTCAGCCGCGACGTGACGCGCTTTGATACGCAGGACGGCGATGTCGCCGTGCAGGCGGATGTGTCGACGCCGGGCGGCGCCGATGCCGCGTTCGCGCTCGCGCAGGAACGCACTGGGTCGGTGCCGGACGCGGTGGTCAACTGCGCCGGCAGCACGCTGATCGCGCCGCTCGGCCGGGTTACCGCCGAAGCATTCCGCAACTGCATGGCGGCCAACGTCGACACCGCATTCTTCACCGTCCAGGCCTATACCAAGGCACTGGTAGCGGCGAAGCGGGCTGGCGATATCGTCCTGTTCAGCTCGGTGGTGGCCGGTACCGGCGTCAGCAACCACGCCGCCATTGCCACCGCCAAGGGTGCCATCGAGGCGCTGGTGCGCTCGATCGCCGCCGACTTTTCGCATCTTGGCATACGCATCAATGCGGTGGCACCGGGATTGATGCGCTCGCCAATGACCGAAAAAATGCTGGTCAACGAGCGCAGCCAGCAAAATATCGCCGCGCAATATCCGCTGGGGCGCTTTGGCGACGCGGCAGACGGCGCGGCGGTGGCGGCCTGGCTGCTCGGTCCGGATGCACGCTGGATCACCGGCGAAGTGCTTCACCTCGATGGCGGCTTCAGCGCCGTGCGGCCGCTGGTTCGCGGCGTCGACAACTGATGTCGATCGCACTGGTCTGGTTTCGTCGCGACCTGCGGCTCGGTGACAATCCGGCGCTGCAGGCTGCAGTGCGCGCTGGACATACGCCGCTGCCCGTCTATGTGCATGCGCCGGACGAGGAAGCGCCATGGCAACCGGGCGCGGCTAGCAACTCCTGGTTGCACCACAGCCTTGCGGCGCTCGATCGCCAACTGCGCGAGCTCGGCAGTTCGCTGGTGCTGGCCCGCGGTGAAACCCTGGGCGAACTGGCGCGCCTGATCGAGGCGGCCGGCGCCGTCGCGATCTACTGGAATCGCCTTTACGACCCTGCACTGGTGCGCCGCGACAGCGCCATCAAGGATCAGCTGCGCAAGCGTGGAGTTCACGCCGAGAGCTTCGCCGCGCACCTGCTTGCCGAGCCGTGGGAGATCCGCAACAAGAAAGATGAACCGTACCGGGTGTTCACGCCATTCTGGCGCGCGCTGAAGACGCAGATGCCGCAGTCGGAACCGTTGGCTGCACCGTCATTGCTGGCCGATCACGGCCTGTCCGGCATGACGCTGGCGGAACTCGATTTGTTGCCGCGCATCGACTGGGATCAGGGTTTCTATGACCGCTGGACGCCCGGCGAAGACGGCGCCATCGAGGCGCTCGACAGCTTCCTGGAGTCCGCCTTCGAGGGCTATGGCCACGGACGCGACCGACCGGACCGCCAGGGTACATCGCGGTTGTCGCCGCACCTGCACTTCGGCGAGATCACGCCGCGTTTGATCTGTGATCGACTGCTGCGCAACGCCGCGCCGGCGCGGCGCGAACTGGCTGAACCTTACCTGCGCGAACTCGGGTGGCGCGACTTCAGTCAGCACTTGCTGTTCCACTTTCCGCACACCAGCGAGCAACCACTGCAACCGGGTTTCGTCGACTTCTCGTGGGCCGAAGTCGAACCGGCTCGTTTGCAGGCCTGGCAGCGTGGGCGTACGGGCATCCCGATCGTCGATGCCGGCATGCGCGAATTGTGGAGCACCGGCTGGATGCACAACCGGGTGCGCATGATCGTGGCCAGTTTCCTGACCAAGAACCTGCGCTATCACTGGTTGCACGGCGCGCGCTGGTTCTGGGACACGCTGGTCGACGCCGATCTGGCCAGCAATACCCAGGGTTGGCAGTGGACCGCCGGCAGTGGTGCCGACGCCGCGCCGTACTTTCGAATCTTCAATCCGGTGATGCAGGGCGAACGCTTCGATCCGCTCGGCGCCTATGTCCGACGCCATGTGCCGGAGCTGGCGCATCTGTCCGCCGAACTGATCCACCAGCCCTGGACCGTGGGTGGCGT
>JAIMJQ010000041.1:7441-7658 GCA_020693165.1 Xanthomonas sp.
GATCGTCGATCTGAAGCAAAGCCGCGAGGCCGCGCTGGCGGCGTACAGCGCGCTCAGGCAACGCCCGTAGCTTCAGTGGTCCAGACTCGTCTGGACGCCTTTCAGCCTTTGTGGGTCCAGACTTGTCTGGACGCTTTTCAGCCTTTGTGGGTCCAGACTTGTCTGGACGCTTTTCAGCCTTTGTGGGCCCAGACTTGTCTGGACGCTTTTCAGCCTT